>JAJZAQ010000013.1 GCA_021799355.1 Pseudomonadota bacterium | reverse complement strand
CTGCAGCGCGTGGAACAGATAGCTCTGGTACTGCCCGGCGAGCTTGGGGTAGTTCGGCGCGATCGGCTTGTCCAGCCCGGCGCCGTGGCAGGCGATGCACCCGCCCTTGTTCACCAAATCCTCGCCCTTCTTGATGTCCGCGGCGTTCGCTGCCTGCGCGACGGCCAGGCTGGCCACAGCCAGCAACACGATTTTTTTCATCCTGGATCTCCCCGCTGGTTTATTTGATCGGCTGGCCCTTGGGCACGGCATAGTAGGCGGCGATGTCGGCCATCTGCTGGTCGGTCAGCGACGCGGCGATGGCGCGCATGGTCGGGAAGCGCCGGCCACCGTTTTTGTATTCCTTCAACGCGTCGATGATGTACTGGGCGTTTTGGCCGTTGATCATCGGCACGGCGTAGATTTCGGGAAAGGACGAGCGGTAGCCGCCTCCCATATTGTGGCACCCTTGGCAGGTGGCGACGAGTTTGGCACCGGCTGCAGCGTTGCCGACCACATCCTGCGCATGCGCGGAGGCCGCCAGCATCAGGGAAGCGAGAAAGAGGACTTTTTTCATTGCAGGCGCGAGAGTCTGAGAGCCATCGAACAAGCGTCCGATTATAGGGATGCACCGCGCCGAGTCGCGGCATTTTGCCGCAGTCAAGTCTCAATGCGTTCCTGAATTGACAGAACGCAGATTCCGTGCTTTTGCTTCAGAATGTAAGCGCATTCGCGCTGAAAGCCGGCAAATAGTCTTCGGGCAGCATGGCAGTGAGTTGCTGCCGCACTTTCTGCTCCTGCGTCGGGCCGGCGACTTCGGCGATCAGCGTCAGGCATTCGCCCAGCGCGGCGACCAGCGCCTGCGGGCTGTCTGCGGCACGCAAATGGGCCCGCGCCGGCCCGCTCTGGCTGCCGAGCAGGCGCTCGACCATGTCGAGCATGTACATGCGGGTGAGGGCGATCGAACGCTTGGGCGGCGGCGCCACCGCCTTGGCCAGTTGCGCCGCCGGCACCGCCGTGGGCACGACGGCGGGCGACGCTGGCGCCGCAGCCGCCACTGCCAGCGCCACCGGTTCGACCAGGCCGGCGGCGTGCAACTCGGCCGCCAGCAGCATCACCTCCTCGCCGATCAGCGCGTGCAGCTCGCGCAAGGGGCGGCGGCCGTCGCACAAAATGAGCACGTGGCGGTGCCGCGCGCTCAGGGACTGGCTGCGCTGCTGCTGTTCCTGCCGCCCCGCACTGGTTTTGCGCAGCACATCGGATAAGGTCAGTTCCACCATCACCACCCCCTGAACCGGGGAAATTGTGCGCACGGCATATGACATGCTCGTGACATCCTCAAGCGGTCAAATCACCGTCCCACCGCTGCGCCGCCGGCGGCTGTGGCGCCGAGTCTGTCAGAATCTGCGCCGCATCATTTCAAGGACGACCATGCACCTCTACCTTCTGGCCCTGGCCGCGCTGCAGGGTGTGACCGAGCTGTTTCCCATCTCCAGTCTGGGACACAGCATCCTCGTTCCCGCGCTGCTGCACTGGCCGATCGACCGCACCGCAGCGTGGTTTTTGCCGTTCATCGTCGTACTGCACCTGGGCACGGCCACGGCGCTGGTGCTGTATTTCTGGCGCGACTGGGCGCAACTGCTCGGCGGCTGGCTGCGTGCACGCGGCCGCGCGGACAACCCGCAATCGCGGCTGCTGTGGCTGATCGTCGTCGGCACCATTCCGGCGGGGCTGCTGGGGCTGCTGCTGGCGCACAAAATCAAGGCGCTGTTCGGCGGCTACGGCTTTGCCGCCGCGGCGCTGATGGTCAACGGCCTGCTGCTGCTCGGCGGCGATTTTCTCAAGCACCGCCGCGGCCTGATCGCGCTGCCCGACCTGCCGTGGTCGCGGGCCGTCGCTATCGGTCTGGCGCAGGCGTTGGCGCTGATTCCGGGGTTTTCGCGCTCTGGCGCGACGCTGGTCGCCGGCCTGGGGCTGGGGATGAATTACGCCGATTCGGCACGGTTTTCCTTTTTGCTCGCCACGCCCATCATCGCCGCCGCCGGCGTGCTCGAAGTGCCCAAGCTGCTGCACGCCGGTGTGCCGCACGAACTGCTCGGTCTGATCGCCGTCTGCGGTGTGCTCTCCGGGGTGTTCGCCTGGCTGTCCACGTGGTTTTTGATGCGCTGGTTCAGCGCGCACGAGTTCAAGGCGCTGCGTCCGTTCGGCGTGTACTGCCTGGCGCTCGGCGCCGTGGCGCTATGGATGCGCTGAATGCTGTCGCAGCCAGGCCTGCACCGCAGCGACGCGGCGGCGGCTGACCGGCAGGGGATCGGCGACGCCATGCAGGTGCAGCGCCCATGTGGCGTTGTCGCCATTGTCGGCATCGGTGCCGTCGACCGGAGGTGAACCGGCAGGACGTTCGAGCGCGCGAATCGCCGCTGCCGCCACCAGCACGCTGCGGTGCACGCGCATGAAGTAATCGGGATAGGCCTGCTCCAGATCGACCAGCGGCGTGTCGGTCCAATACTGCCGCTGCGCGGTATGCAGGCTGGTGTATTTGGCCTCGGCGCGGCAGTAGAGGATGTCGCTGAGGGCGATGCGTTTGAGCGCGCCGTGGTCGAACACCGTGAGGTAGACCGTGTGCACCTCTCTGGGCGGCGGGTCGGCAGCGCCTTGCGCCCGCAGCCACAGCGCCGCCTTCCCCAGCGCCTGCGCCAGCCGGTCGCGGCGCACCGGCTTGGTCAGATAGTCCACGGCGGCCACGCCAAAGGCATCGAGCGCGTGCTCTTCGTGCGCGGTGACGAACACGACCGCCGGGTGGTGCATCCCTGGGTCGGCGGCCAGGCGGCGGGCCAGATCCATGCCGCTCTGCCCGGGCATCTGGATGTCGAGCAGCAGGACGTCAAAGCGCTGGGCGCGCAGCAGCGTCCAGGCTTCGGCGGCGTCTGCGGCCTCGTCCACCGTGGCCTGCGCCGTTTCCGGCAGCTCGGCCAACAGCCGGCGCAGCCGCGCGCGCGCCAACGGTTCGTCGTCGATCAACAGCACGTTCATAGCGGTAAGCGCAGCCGCGCGCGCCAGCGCGCACGGCCGTTCTCCATCACCTCGCCCTGATCGACTTCGGCAGCGATGTCGTACATCAGGTGCAGGCGTTGCCGGATGTTACGCAGCGCGGTGCCGGTGCCGGTGCCGTTGCGCCGCGGCGTCGGCGTGTCGCCGAGTGCGGGCAGGTCGTTGCGCACCGTGACTTCGACCTGCCCCAGACGCCGCGCCACTCCGATGTCGATCTGCACCGGCCGGCTGCTGCGCTCCACGCCATGGCGCACGGCATTTTCCACCAGCGGTTGCAGCGTCAGCGCGGGAATGCGGATTTGCAGCAGGCTGTCGTCGATCTCCCAGCGCACCTGCATGCGCGCGCCAAAGCGCACCGATTCGATGTCGAGGTAGCGTCGCGCCAGGTCGATTTCCTGCTGCAGACTCACCAGCGTGCCGGGTTTGCCCACGCTGGCGCGAAACAGCTCGGCCAGGTCGTCGAGCAGGGTCTCGGCACGCTCGGGCTGTTCACGCACCAGCGCGCTGGCCGCATTGAGGGTGTTGTACAGAAAATGCGGACGGATGCGCGACTGCAGTTCGCTCAGCCGCGCCTGCATGTCCACCGGCGTGAAAGCCCGCGCGCGCAGTTGCAGGTAGTGCACGAACACCACGGCGAGCAAGGCCGCCACCAGCGCCGCCTTCCAGGGCGTGGTCGCGTGCTGCGGCGCCAGCGCCGCGTACAGCGGTTGCACCATCAGGTCCAGCCCCAGCGCCGACAACGCACCCAGCGCCGCGGCCACGCCGAGCACGACGGCCGTGCCGCGCAGCCGCCACAGCCGCTGCGTCAGGCACATCACCGCCAGCCAAAGCAGCACCGCGGGCTCGGCCCACGACAGCAGCAACAACATCGGCACGTGGCCGTCGGCCGCCGGCAGACGCAACAGCCACAGCACCAGCAGCAGCGCGTTGAGCAGCACCACGGCACGCACCAGGCTGCCGGCGCCGCAAATGTCCAGGCGCACGACAGCGGTATCAGCTGGCGTCGGTGAGTCTGCCATCGTCCGTCTCACCGCAGGCCGCGCCTGCGCCCCCTTCTAAAATCACCACTTTCTTTTCCCGGGCCTTCACGCCCTCTGTAAGGCCGTTTCATGCACGATCAATTCGACCACAAGAAGGACGCCTGGAGCGCCCGTTTTTCCGAGCCCGTCAGCGCGCTGGTGCAGCGCTACACCGCCTCGGTCGGCTTCGACCAGCGACTGGCACTGTTCGACATCGACGGCTCGCTGGCGCATGCGACCATGCTCGCCGAGCAGGGCATCATCAGCCGCGACGATCTGGCCGCGATCGGGCGCGGCATGGCGCAAATCCGCGAAGACATTGCCAGCGGGCGCTTCGAGTGGAAACTCGAACTCGAAGACGTGCACCTCAACATCGAAGCGCGGCTGGTGCAGCTCGTCGGCGATGCCGGCAAGCGGCTGCACACCGGGCGCAGCCGCAACGACCAGGTCGCCACCGACATCCGGCTGTGGCTGCGCGATGCCATCGACCAGATCGCCGCGCAGCTGCGCGCCTTGCAGCGCGCGCTGGTCGATCTCGCCGCGCAGCATGCCGACACCGTGATGCCCGGGTTCACCCATCTGCAGGTAGCGCAGCCGGTGAGCTTCGGCCACCATCTGCTGGCGTATGTGGAAATGTTCGGCCGCGACGGCGAGCGTCTGCGCGACGCGCGCGCGCGGGTCAACCGCCTGCCGCTGGGTGCCGCCGCGCTGGCCGGCACGACGTTTCCGATCGACCGCCTGCGCGTGGCGCAATTGCTGGGGTTCGACGGCGTGTGCCAGAATTCGCTCGACGCGGTCAGCGACCGCGACTTTGCGATCGAATTCACCGCCGCGGCGACGCTGGTGATGCTGCATGTGAGCCGCTTGAGCGAAGAACTGGTGCTGTGGATGAGCCCGGCGTTCGGCTTCATCGACCTGGCCGACCGCTTCTGCACCGGTTCGAGCATCATGCCGCAGAAAAAAAACCCGGACGTGCCCGAACTCGCACGCGGCAAGACCGGGCGCGTCGCAGGTCACCTGATGGGGCTGCTGATGCTGATGAAAGCGCAGCCGCTGGCCTACAACAAAGACAACCAGGAAGACAAGGAGCCGCTGTTCGACACCGCCGACACCGTGCTCGACACCCTGCGCATTTTCACCGACATGGTCGGCGGCATCCGCGTCAAGCCCGAGGCGATGCAGCGCGCCGCTCTTCAGGGCTACGCCACCGCGACCGATCTGGCCGACTATCTGGTCAAAAAAGGTCTGCCGTTTCGCGACGCGCACGAAGTCGTCGCGCGCGCGGTGCGCCTGGCGGTCGACCGCGGCGTCGGGCTGGAGGCCCTGCCGGTTGCCGAATTGCAGGGCCTGTGCCCGCTGATCGGTGACGACGCTCTGGACGTGCTGCAACTGCGCGGGTCGCTCGCCGCCCGCGACCACCTCGGCGGCACTGCGCCCAACCAGGTGCGCGCGCAGGTGGCGCGCTGGCGCGGCCTGCTCGACGCCGCCTGACCGTGCCGGCCTCCTGCCGTAGCCCTCAGGCGCGCGGCAGCGTCACCCCGTGCTGGCCCTGGTATTTGCCGCCGCGGTCCTTGTAGCTGACCTCGCACACCTCGTCGCTTTCGAAAAACAGCACCTGCGCGCAGCCTTCGCCCGCGTAGATCTTCGCCGGCAGCGGCGTGGTGTTGGAAAACTCCAGGGTCACGTAGCCTTCCCATTCGGGCTCGAACGGCGTGACGTTGACGATGATGCCGCAGCGCGCGTAGGTGCTCTTGCCCAGGCAGATGGTCAGCACATTGCGCGGAATGCGAAAGTACTCGACGGTGCGCGCCAGCGCGAAGCTGTTGGGCGGAATGATGCACACATCGCCGCGAAAATCGACGAAAGACTTTTCGTCGAAGTTTTTCGGATCGACGATGGTGCTGTTGATGTTGGTGAAAATCTTGAATTCGTCGGCGCAGCGGATGTCGTAGCCGTAGCTCGACGTGCCGTAGCTGATGATGCGCCGTCCCTCGACCTCACGAACCTGGCTGGGCTCGAACGGCTCGATCATCGCCGCGTTTTGCGCCATACGGCGAATCCACAGATCGGATTTGATACTCATGTTCAGACTGCGCTGGAAGCCTGCAAACAGGCGGAAAGACGCAACCATACCGCATCGGCCGGGGCGTCGATGTGCACCCGCTTGCGCCGCGCGGTGAGGCCGCTTTTGAGTTGCACTGCGCGGCGGGGCACGCCGCAGCACTGGGCCAGATAGTCGGTCAACGCCGCATTGGCCCTGCCGTCCACGGCCACGGCCCCCAGACGCACGCGCAACGCGCCGCCATGCTCCCCATCGAACGCGGTTTGCCGCGCGTTGGGCACCACACTGACATCGAGCAGGCAGCCGTCCTTGTCGTCGTGCAGCCAGGGCGGGTAAGGAACCGATGCAGTCATTTGCGGCAAATCGACAAAAAACCCGGGCGCTGCGCCCGGGCCGGTGGACCGCTGCAGCCCGCCACATTCACCGCGGCACGCTGCAGCCGGCGCCGTGCCAGATGCACGCCGGGCAGTGACCCTGCACCGGTGTGCCCTGCGCACGCACTCAGGGCTTGCTGGTCGGGAACGGCCAGGGCGCCTGCGGATTCAGCTTGGTTTGCGCTGCCGGCGCTTTTTTCGCTGCGGCGGACGCCGCCTTCTTCGCCGGTGCGGCCTTTTTCGCGGCCACGGCCTTCTTCGCCGGCGCCGCGGCTTTCTTCGCCGGGGCGGCCTTCTTCACAGGCGCTGCAGCCTTTTTCGCCGCTACGGTTTTTTTCGCAGCGACGGCCTTCTTCGCCGGGGCGGCGGCTTTCTTTGCCGGCGCCGCTTTCTTTGCCGCCACCACCTTCTTCGCCGCAGCGGCCTTTTTCGCCGGCGCAGCCTTTTTCGCGGCGACGGCCTTCTTCGCCGGGGCGGCCTTCTTCACGGGGGCTGCAGCCTTTTTCGCCGCTGCGGCTTTTTTCGCCGGAGCCGCGGCTTTTTTCGCCGGTGCAGCCTTCTTTGCAGTTGCCATGGTGATTCTCCTTGATCAAGTCTTTTGAAATGAAGCCGGTCGCCAAATCGCGGCCGAGCGCCTCACGGCCCCGCCTCCCGGCGGTTTCCAGTACGGGACATCGGCACGGCGTTCAGCCGGCACCGCCTGCCACCGGCTCAGCGCTGAGCCGTGCAGGGGACTCGCTTCCTCCGGCGTCGCCGCCGCTGCAGGAAGGAATGCAAACAGGCGCACCGCCACTGTGCTGACGGACACGCCGCACATGCAGCGCAAACAGGCGCGCCAGAAACTTTGGATCAAGGGGAGCCGTCGGCCCCGGGGCATGCAGCAGCACGACCGGGACGCGGCGAATCGAAGTGGAGCCACCACCACCCGGCACGCAGCAGCCGGTCGGCAGCACAGCGAATCGGATCGGGTGGCGGTCACGCTCAGAGTGGCACTCGCAAGACAAACGGGACGATCGATCGATCAGCGGTTCGGGTTCGGCCGCACGGATTCATTCCCACGACAGCGCCCCGCCAGACTGGTACTCGATGACGCGGGTTTCGAAGAAGTTGCGCTCCTTCTTCAGGTCGATCATCTCGCTCATCCAGGGGAAGGGGTTTTGCTCGTTGGGGAACAGGGGGTCCAGACCGATCTGCACGGCCCGCCGGTTGGCGATGAAGCGCAGGTAGCCCTTGAACATCGAGGCGTTCAGCCCGAGCACGCCGCGCGGCATGGTGTCTTCGGCGTAGCGGTACTCCAGATCGACGGCCTGATGGAACAGGCCAGTGATCTCGCGCTTGAACTCCGGCGTCCACAAGTGCGGATTTTCCAGCTTGATCTGGTTGACCAGATCGATGCCGAAGTTGGTGTGCATCGACTCGTCGCGCAGGATGTACTGGTACTGCTCGGCCGCTCCGGTCATTTTGTTCTGCCGCCCCATCGACAGGATCTGCGTGAAGCCGACATAGAAGAACAGCCCTTCCATCAGGCAGGCGAAGACGATGATCGAGCGCAGCAGTTCCTGGTCATTGCGCTCGCTGCCGCCGAAGGCCGAGGTGCGGAAGGCCGGGTTGGTCAGGGTGTCGATGAACGGAATGAGAAACTCGTCCTTGTCGCGAATGGACGGAATCTCGTGATAGGAGTTGAAGATCTCGCCCTCGTCGAGACCGATGCTCTCGACGATGTACTGGTACGCATGGGTGTGGATCGCCTCCTCGAACGCCTGGCGCAGCAGGTACTGCCGGCATTCGGGGTTGGTGATGTGGCGGTAGGTGCCGAGCACGATGTTGTTCGCCGCCAGCGAGTCGGCCGTGGTGAAAAAGCCGAGGTTGCGCTTGACGATGAGCCGCTCGTCGTCGGTCAGGCCGTTGGGGTCTTTCCACATCGCGATGTCGCGCGACATGTTGATTTCCTGCGGCATCCAGTGGTTCGCGCACGACGCCAGATACTTGTCCCAGGCCCATTTGTATTTGAACGGCACGAGCTGGTTGACATCGGCACGGCAGTTGATGATGCGCTTGTCCTCGGCGCGCACCCGCGCCGACGAGATGGCGCGCTGGCTGTAGGGGTCTGCGCTGGGAACGGCGCCGCGATCAGCGATGGAACCGGCGGCGGTTTGACCTTGCGGCGGCAGCGCCCCATCGGCAGACAAAACCGGCGCGGGCTGTTGCGGCAGGCGCGGCGCCCAGGCGGCTTGCGGCCTGACTGCCGCGTTCGGTTGTGGATCGTCCCAAGTCAACATGGTCATGACCTTTCGTGAATTATCAAGTGTTCAACGCAAACGCTCAACATGAATGACGTGATGTGTGCCTGCGTGTGTTGTGCTGTGGCATCGCGGCTGCAGGACGCTGCAGCCGCACCGCGGCCTGCCGGCGCGCGGCCACGGGCGCGGTGGGTGGCTGCGGCTCACTGGCAGGCTTCGCACTCCGGGTTGTCGATGCCGCAAAAGCGGATGTCGCCGGACTGCACCACGGCCTGCGCGGCTGATGCCTCGCTCACGGTTTGCGGCACGGCGTTGAGCTGTCCGGCCTTGACCGTGGACTTCTCCGCATGCGTGGCGCCGATGGTGCGCAGGTAATACGTGGTCTTGAGGCCGCGCACCCAGGCCAGTTTGTAGGTGTCGTCGAGCAGCTTGCCCGAGGCGTTGGCGATGTAGATGTTGAGCGACTGCGCCTGGTCGATCCACTTCTGCCGGCGCGCGGCGGCCTCGATGATCCACCTGGCGTCGATTTCGAACGCCGTGGCGTACAACGCCTTGAGGTCGGCGGGGATGCGGTCGATGCGCTGGGTGCTGCCGTCGAAGTATTTGAGGTCGGCCACCATCACCGCGTCCCACAGCCCGCGCGCCTTGAGGTCGCGCACCAGGTACTGGTTGATGACGGTGAACTCGCCCGACAGATTGGACTTGACGTACAGGTTCTGGAAGGTCGGCTCGATGCTGGCGTCCACTCCGACGATGTTGGAAATGGTCGCCGTCGGCGCGATGGCCACGCAGTTGGAATTGCGCATGCCGTACTGCGCGATGTGCGCGCGCAGCGCGTCCCAGTCCAGCGTGGTCGACGTGTCGGCCTCGACATAGCCGCCGCGCTGTTCGGCCAGCAGCTTCAGGCTGTCCAGCGGCAGGATGCCCTGATCCCACAGCGAGCCGGCATAGCTGCTGTAGCGCCCACGTTCGCGCGCCAGCTCGCTCGACGCCCAATAGGCCTCGTAACACACGGCCTCCATCGACCGGTCGGCAAACTCCACCGCCTGCGGCGAACCATACGGCAGGCGCAGTTGGTACAGACAGTCCTGGAACCCCATGATGCCCAAACCGACCGGACGATGCCGCAGGTTGGCGTTGCGCGCCTTGGCCACCGCGTAGTAGTTGATGTCGATGACGTTGTCGAGCATGCGCATGGCGGTGCGCACGGTGCGGCGCAGCTTGTCGTGGTCGATGACCTTCTGCCCGTCTGGCCCGTCCTTCAGGTGCGCGGCGAGGTTGACCGAGCCGAGGTTGCACACGGCGATTTCGCTCTCGCTGGTGTTGAGGGTGATTTCGGTGCACAGATTGCTCGAATGCACCACGCCGACATGCTGCTGCGGGCTGCGCACATTGCACGCGTCCTTGAAGGTGATCCACGGATGCCCGGTTTCGAACAGCATCGACAGCATCTTGCGCCACAGCTGCACCGCAGGAACGGTCTTGTGCAGCTTGATTTCGCCGCGCCGCGCCTTG
Organism: Pseudomonadota bacterium; assembly: GCA_021799355.1. Taxonomy (GTDB): domain Bacteria; phylum Pseudomonadota; class Gammaproteobacteria; order Burkholderiales; family Burkholderiaceae_C; genus Thiomonas. Next base: position 52,459 of record JAJZAQ010000013.1, on the reverse strand, counting down.
TCTTCGTAACGGGTATACGCCTCCTCGAACGCGCGGCCGTATTTGTCGTGCAGGTCGGGCACGTCGCTGGGCGAGAACAGCGTCCACTCGCCGCCTTCCATCACCCGCTTCATGAACAGGTCGGGAATCCAGTTGGCGGTGTTCATGTCGTGGGTGCGGCGGCGGTCGTCGCCGGTGTTCTTGCGCAGCTCCAGAAACTCCTCGATGTCCAGATGCCAGGTTTCGAGGTAGGCGCACACCGCTCCCTTGCGCTTGCCGCCCTGGTTGACGGCCACTGCGGTGTCGTTGACCACCTTGAGGAACGGCACCACGCCCTGGCTCTTGCCGTTGGTGCCCTTGATGTGGCTGCCCAGCGCGCGCACCCGCGTCCAGTCGTTGCCCAGCCCGCCGGCGAACTTGGACAGCAGCGCGTTTTCCTTGATCGCTTCGTAGATGCCGTCCAGATCGTCGGACACGGTGGTGAGATAGCAGCTCGACAGTTGCGAGCGCCGCGTGCCGGAGTTGAACAGCGTCGGCGTGCTGCTCATGAAATCGAAGCTGGACAGCAGCTCGTAGAACTCGATGGCGCGCGCCTCGCGGTCGATTTCGTTGATCGCCAGGCCCATCGCCACGCGCATGAAAAACGCCTGCGGCAGCTCGATGCGGCGGCCGTCCTTGTTCACCTGCGTGTCGGCGCGGTTGGCGAGGAAGTAACGGTCGTACAGGGTTTGCAGCCCGAGGTAGTCGAACTGCAGATCGCGCTCGGCCTTGAGCGCCGCACCCAGGCGCTGCAGGTCGAACTGCGCCAGCCGCTCGTCGAGCAGTTCGAGCGCCACGCCCTCCTTGATGCACTGCGGGAAGTACTCGGCGTAACGTTGCGCCATCTGCTCCTGCGCCACGTCTTCGCCCAGGGTTTCGCGCCGCATGGTATGCAGCAGCAGCCGCGCGGTGACCTTGGAGTAGTCCGGGTCGCGCTCGATCAGCGTGCGCGCGGCAAGAATCGCAGCTTTGTACACCTCGGTCATCGGCACCCCGTCGTACAGATTGCGCAGCGTCTCGTCGACGATGGGCTCGGCCCGGACTTCGGCACACAGCCCGGCGCAGGCCGATTCGACCAGCCGCACCAGCGCCGCCTGGTCGAGCGGCTTGCGCACACCGCCATCGACCACGTGCAGCACCGCAGCCGCAGCCTGCTCGGCAGAGGCCTTTTGTTTGGCACGTTCCTGCGCCCGGCGTTCGCGGTACAGCACATAGGCACGCGCCACCTCGTGCTGGCCGTTACGCATCAGCGCCAGTTCGACCTGATCCTGGATGTCTTCGATATGGAAGGTGCCGCCGCTGGGGCGGCTGCGCAGCAAGGCGCGCACCACGTTTTCCGTCAGCGTGTTGACGGTTTCGCGCATACTCGCCGACACCGCCCCCTGCCCGCCCTGCACCGCCAGAAACGCCTTGGTCATGGCCACGGCAATCTTGCCCGGCTCGAAACTGGCGACCGCGCCGTTGCGGCGGATGATTTTGTAATCGGAAAAATCACCCAGCGGAGCAGGCTGCGGCGCCCCTTCGGGCTGCGGCGGATGCTGCACGGCAGTGGACGATGCAACGGCGGTCAATGTCATCTCAAACTCCTTGGAACGTGGCGCCCACTGCCTCTGGCAAAACGACAGGCATGGCCAGAATGGCAGCGGCACGGTGAGAACGCGGGGTCGGGCAAGGCCTCGGCAAAGCACGACGCGCACCCGCTGCGGGAGCGCTCCGGCCAAGGGCATTGCAAACGGCCGAAACACTATATCTAGGGTCGAAGAGAATTTCAACCACTATTCGTAGTGTGCAATCGACCAACAGCTCACCCACAGCTTATGCACAGGGTGATTCACAGGCAGGGCCACAAGGGAGAAAAAAACGCCACGGAAGGCCGTGGTGTGCGACCGGTGCGGTGACGGCCCGGGCGGTGTGCCTGCCCCGGACGGCGTTCAGAACCGCTGGAACGGAAACGCGCCGGCCGGCAGCGCCAGGCCGTTTTTCAGCCGCTTCCAGTCGAAACCGGTTCCGGGGTCGGTTTTGCGCCCCGGGGCGATGTCGCTGTGCCCGGCGACGGCGCGCAGCGGGTAACGTTGCAGCAGCTGCGCGCCCAGGGCGATCAGGGTGTCGTACTGCGCGTCCTCGAACGGCGTGTCGTCGCTGCCTTCGAGCTCGATGCCGATGCTGAAATCGTTGCACCGCGTGCGGCCGAAAAACTGCGACTGCCCGGCATGCCAGGCGCGCTGCGCGCACGACACGTACTGCGTGAGCACACCGTCGCGCTGGACGACGAAATGCGCCGAAACGCGCAGGCCGTCGAGCGCGGCAAACGCCGGGTGGGCGTGCGGGTCGAGGCGGTTGCAAAACAGCCGCTCGATGGCGTCGCCGCCGTACTGCCGCGGCGGCAGCGCGATGCAGTGGATGACCAGCAGGTCGATGTCCACCCCCAGCGGACGCGAGTCGAAATTGGGCGAGGGCACATGCCGGGCAAACGGCAGCCAGCCCGAAGCGGCGTCCTGCGGCATGTTCAAGCTCCCGGCCCTGCCGGGTCTGACGGATCGCGAATGCCCAGCCGTTCCATGCGGTAGCGGATCTGGCGCAGATTCAGGCCGAGCAACTGCGCCGCCGCGGTGCGGTTGAAGCGTGTGCGGCGCAAGGCCTCGCAGAGGATGTCGCGCTCGACCTGGTCGAGATACGCACCGAGATCGGACGGCAGCGGCGGCAGCACCTCCGCCTGCGCTGCCGCCGTCTGCCCCGCAGTGACGGCGGGCGCAGGCGCTTCGCGCGGCGGGGTCGGCGCCGCCCCGGGCGGTGGTGGCGCGTCGCCGGCGGCGCGGCCGTTGGCCGGCAGCACGAGGTCCTGCGGCTGCAGCAGGTCGTGCGTGGCCAGCGCGGCGGCACGGTGCAGCAGATTGTCCAGTTCACGCACGTTGCCGGAAAACCGGTACTGGCGCAGATGTTCCAGCGCGGCCTCGCTCAGCCGCAGCCCGGGGCGGGCGTTGTCGCGGCGGATGCTGGCCAGCAGCGCGTCGGCCAGCAGCGGCAGATCCTCCAGCCGCTCGCGCAGCGCGGGCAGGGTCACGGCAATGACGTTGAGCCGGTAGAACAGATCCTGCCGGAACTGGCCCTGCGCCACCATCTGGTCGAGGTCGCGATGCGTGGCGCTGACCAGCCGGACATCGACGGGGATTTCCGCCGTCTCGCCCACCGGGCGCACCCGCCGCTCCTGCACTGCGCGCAGCAGCTTGGCCTGCATCGCCAGCGGCAGCTCGCCGATTTCGTCCAGAAACAGCGTGCCGCCCTGCGCCGCAGCGAAGAATCCGGGGTGGTCGGCCATTGCTCCGGTGAACGCGCCCTTGCGGTAGCCGAAAAACTCGGCTTCGAGCAAATGCTCCGGGATGGCGCTGCAGTTGACCGGCACGAACGGCCCGGCGGCACGGGCGCTGCACTCGTGCACGGCACGCGCCGCCAGCTCCTTGCCGGTGCCCGACTCCCCCTGGATCAACACCGGCGCCATGCTGCGCGCCACGCGCTGCAACGTGTGCTTGAGCGCGCGCATCACCGCCGATTCGCCCACCATGCGTTGCAAGGCCCCGCTGGCCGGCGCCTGCTCGCCGGCTTGCGCCGCGGCCAGCGCCGCATGCACCGTGCGCCGCAGCGCAGCCAGATCCACCGGTTTGCTCAGGTAATCGAACGCGCCGGCCTTGAGCGCGGCCACGGCGTTGCCGGCGCTGCCGAACGCGGTGATGACGATCGATTTTTCCCGCCTGTCGGGGCGGGCTTCGAGCCAGCGCAGCAAGTCCAGGCCTTCGCCGTCGGGCAGGCGCATGTCGGTGAGCAGCAGCGCATACTCCTGGCGCGCGAGATGGTCACGCGCCTGGGCGACGTTTTCCGCCACGTCGATCTGCCAGCCCTCGTGCAGCAGACTCAGTGTGTAGAGCTCGCGCAAGTCGGGTTCGTCATCGACGATCAGAATGCGCACATCGGCTGGTTTCATGCCCCGGGCTCCGCTGCAAGCTGCACCACGAAAATGCCGCGCGCCTGCGGCGTGCCTTCCTGCTCGGTGCGGTACAGCAGACGCGCGCCGTTGCGCAAACACAGTTCGTGGGAAATATACAGTCCCAAGCCGACGCCGCGTGTGCTCGTGGTGCGAAACGGCTCGAACAGTTGCGCGCGCAGCTCGGGGTCGATCAGCGGCCCGTCGTTGGCGACATGGATTTCGCGCACCCGCTGCGTGCCGAGCTGGCGGATTTCGATCGCCTGCGGCTGGTTGCTGGCGTAGCGCCGGGCGTTGCTCAGCAGGTTGACGAGCACGCGGCGCAGATGCAGCGCGTCAAAGCGGATCTGCGCCGTATCGTCCTGGATGAACAGGCCGAGGCGACCGGGCGTGTCGCCGCCGAATTCGGCGTGCAGCTCGCGCAGCAGCGGCGCGCACACCCACCACGACGTCTCGCGCGGCGCAGCGCGGCCGAGTTCCAGGACGTCCTCGACCGTGCGGTTGATGCGCTCGACGTTTTGCCCGATGAGATGGTGCAGACGCTGCAGCTGCGCCGCATCGCCGCTGAATTCACCGGCCAATTGGTTGGCCTGGGCGATCGCCCCCAGCGGGTTGCGGATTTCGTGCGCCACGCTGGCCACCAGCCGGCCCATCGCGGCGAGTTTTTCCTGCTGGATGCGCGCGTCGATTTCGCGCAAGTCCTGCAGCACGATGAGGTAGCCGACGCCGCCGGGCAGATCTTCCAGCGTGGTCAGGCGCAGCAGCAGCCGTCGCCCTGCCGGGGTGCGCACTTGCGACTCCAGCGTTTTTTCGCCGTCGATGGCCATGCGCTCGATTTCCTGCCGCACCACCTTGGCCACCGGCAGATCGCGCAGCGCCTTGCGCCCCGCCGCCCAGCGTGCCGTCATCGCGTCGCTCCACGGCAGGTCGAGCAACTGCTGCGCCGCTGGGTTGAGCGCCTCCAGCACCATCTGCCGGTCGACCACCATCACGCCGTCGTGCTGCGCCTCGATCACCCGCTGGTTCAATGCCATCTGCCGCCGCGCCATCGACTCGCTGGCGCTAGCGCGCGCCTCCTGCCGCGCCAGACGCTGCGACAGCTGCCACGTCAGCACGGCCACGGCGAAGTAGGCGATGCCGACGAGCGCGGCGTTGACCAGGCGCTGGTCGGACTCCACCCCGCTGCCCAGCAGCGCCCACGCCGCATTGCCCAGCAAAATCAGGGTGACCACCGCGGCGACGAACAAGGTCAGCGACAAGGTGCCGTAAATCCCCGCGGCAAGCACCGGCAGGGCGTAGATCAGCGAAAACTCGCGCACCGGATACCCGGCGGTGAACTGCAACGCGGTGAACGCCAGCAGGTCCGCGGCGATGGCCACCAGCACCTGCCAGGCCAGGCCATCGGCATGGCGCAGACTCCACCACAGACTCCACGCCGCCTGCACCAGATACGCCAGCGCCAGCCAGAAACCCAGCCCTACTGACGGGGCGGCGCTGCCGTGGGCAGGCAATTGCAGCAGCGGCAGCACCACCAGCCAGCCCAGCAGCATGCAGGCCATGAGCAGCCGCGCCGCGGCGAGCACGCGAAACGTGCGCAGCCGTTCGCGACCGAGCCGCGACGAGGGAATGAACACGCTGCCGGGTGGCGAGGTCGCCGGCGCGAACATCGACCGCGCAAACCCGCTGTCGGCCGCGCTCGGCGCGGGCTTACGACCCCAGACGGGCATGCTCTTCGCTGCAGTACGGCTTGCCGTCGCGCCAGACGCAACGGCTGCTGGGGGCATGCACGCCGCAGTGCGCGCAAGGCAGCATCGCCTCCGGCGGCTGCGGCTTGCTCTGCGGCGGCCTGGGGCGCTGCGTCGGCCGCGGCTGCTGCGATTTTTTGATCAGCATCAGGCCGACGACGACCACGGCGAACAGAACCAGATACTTCATCGGTGCAAAATCACCTGCAGCACGAAGCGCGAACCGACGTAGGTCAGCATCAGCAGCACCGTGCCGGTGAACAGCCAGCCCAGCGCCTTGGTGCCGCGCCAGCCGAGGAACACCCGGCCGGCCATGAGCACGGCAAACAGCAGCCATGCGGCAATGCCGAACACCGTCTGGTGATTGAACTCGAACGGCTTGCCAAACAGTTCCTCGCTGAAGGTCGCGGCAAAGATCAGCGAAGCCGTCAGCAGCACGAAGCCCACCCCGGCGAGGCGGTAAGTGAGCTTTTCCAGCGTCAGCAGCGGCAGGCCGCGCGACACACCCGACACCGTGCCCCTGCGCCGGTGCAGCGAACGCTCGGCCATCCACAGCAAAACGCCGTGCAGCGTGGCGGCGCCAAACAGACCGTAGGCGGCGATGCCCATCGCCCAGTGCAGCGCAAACGTCGGCCCGGCGCCTTCGGGCGGCGTGAACGCGCCGGGAAACAGCCAGGTCAGCGCCATGGAAACCGCCGCCAGCAGGCAGATCCAGCTGCGCAGGGTCTGCAACGGGTAGTACAGACTCTCCACCCAATACACCGCGACGACCAGCCAGAACGTCACCGACAGCGCCGGGGCGAAACCGAAATGCGGCTGCAGCTCGCCGTGCAGCATCAGCGCGAAGGTGGCCGTCTGCGCCAGCCAGGCCAGCGCCATGACCGCGGTCGACCAGCGCTCGCTGCGGCGCATCGCGCCAGTGACCGCGCCTTCGGCATGGCCCAGCGCCGGCACCGGGCTGGGCCGCGACAACAGCGCAGCCAGCATATACAGCGCAAACGCAAGGCCGTTCATTAAAATCGACATGTTTCGAGTTTAACCGAGCCCCCTGCCGCCGCGTGACGCCGCAGGAGGCCAGCCCGCCTGCGGGCAGGGCCTCGCGCCGCTGCCGCGACCCTACCGCGACTTTTACCTCTCCTTTCCGGCCCGTCGTCTCATGCTCAACAACCTCACCCAGCGTCTGTCGCGCGTGGTCAAGACCCTCAAGGGCGAGGCCCGCATCACCGAGTCGAACATCGCCGACATGCTGCGCGAAGTGCGGCTGGCGCTGCTCGAAGCCGACGTCGCGCTGCCGGTGGTGCGCGAGTTCACCGCCCGCGTCAAGGAAAAGGCGCTGGGCCAGGAAGTGGTTGGCTCGCTCACCCCGGGACAGGCGCTGGTCGGCGTGGTGCAGCGCGAACTCGCCGCGGTGATGGGCGGCGAGCCGGTGCCGCTGAACCTGGCCACGCAGCCGCCGGCCATCGTCCTGATGGCCGGTCTGCAGGGCGCGGGCAAGACCACGACCACGGCCAAGCTCGCCCGGCTGCTGGTCGAGCGGCAGAAGAAAAAAGTGCTGACGGTGTCGTGCGACGTCTACCGCCCGGCGGCGATCGCGCAGTTGCAGACCGTGACCGAGCAGGCCGGCGCCGAGTTCTTTCCCTCCTCGCCGGAAGACAAGCCGCTGGACATCGCCCGCCGCGCGGTCGATTACGCGCGCAGCCACCACTTCGACGTGCTGCTGGTCGACACCGCCGGCCGGCTGGCGGTGGACGAGGCGATGATGCGCGAAATCCGCGAGCTGCACGCCGCGCTGCACCCGATCGAAACCCTGTTCGTCGTCGATGCGATGCAGGGGCAGGACGCGGTGAACACCGCCCGCGCCTTTCATGAGGCGCTGCCGCTGACCGGCATCGTGCTGACCAAGCTCGACGGCGACGCCCGCGGCGGCGCGGCGCTGTCGGTGCGGCAGGTCACCGGCGCGCCGATCAAGTTCGCCGGGGTGTCGGAAAAAATCGACGGCCTGGAGCCGTTCGACCCGCGGCGCATGGCCGACCGCATCCTCGGCATGGGCGACATCCTCGCACTGGTCGAGCAGGCGCAGCGCCAGGTCGACATCGACGCCGCGCAGCAACTCGCCGCCAAGGTGAAGTCGGGCGCGCAGTTCGACCTCAACGACTTTCTCATGCAGCTGCAGCAGATGAACAAAATGGGCGGGCTGCAGGGCATGCTCGACAAGCTCCCGGCGGAGATGCAGGCCAAGGCCGGTCAGGCCGACATGGCCCGCGCCGAGCGCGACATGCGGCGCATGCAGGGCATCATCCACAGCATGACCCCGCAGGAGCGGCACAAGCCGGAGCTGATCAAGGCCACGCGCAAGCGCCGCATCGCCGCCGGCGCCGGGGTGCAGGTGCAGGACGTCAACCGCCTGCTCAAGCAATACGAGCAAATGCGCGACGTGATGAAAAAAATGAAGGGCGGCAAGATGTTCAAACTCATGCAGCGCATGGGCGGGCTGATGCCGCGCTGAAGCCGCCTGGCGGCGCTGCCCGCGTCGCTTCAGCCCGAGCCGCCGGCCACCAGCCAGTTGCGCCGCGCGGCCAGCACCGCATCGGGGTAGGCGGCGCGCCCACGCGAGCCGTTGTAGCGGCCCAGGGCGTAAAACAGGTCGCCGTTCTCGATGTTCAGGTAGTGGCGCAGAATGACGCAGCCGTAACGCAGGTTGACCTGCATGTGAAACAGGCTGGAGACATCGCCGTTGCCGATCTGCCGCGTCCAGAACGGCATGACCTGCATATACCCCATCGCTCCGGCAGGCGAGATGGCGTATTTCTGAAAACCGCTTTCGACCTGGATCAGCCCGAGCACCAGCGCCGTCTCCAGCCCGGCGCGGTGCGCTTCGTACCACAGGGTCTGCAAAAAATCGCGGCGCACCGAAAACACCGGCATGCGCGTCTGCAGCCGCACCGCCTGGTTGGCCAGCCAGAACCAGTACTGGCCGAAATGCTGCGCGCTGCGAAAATGCGGTTTGGGCGGGGGCGCCTGCGCGATCTGCGCCGCCAGCGCGGTACGCACCGCGTCGCTGAGCTGTTCTTCCTGTTGCGCCCCGGCCCAAGCGGGGGTGGCGGGCAGGCTCCAGCCGAGCACGGCGGCAGCACTGGCACCTCCGGCCTGCAGCAACCAGCGGCGGCGCGTCAGGCTGCGCATTCCCTCGCCTCCTGCGCCGGCCGCCCTCAGCAGCTCAGCCGCGCCTGGACGAGCGCCGCCGCTTCGGCCAGCGGCACGACCGTGGGCGCGGTGTCGCGGCGGTGCTGGTACTCGACCGTACCGGCCTTGAGTCCACGCTCGGATACCACCACGCGGTGTGGCACGCCGATCAGTTCCCAGTCGCCCAGCATCACCCCGGGGCGCTCGCCGCGGTCGTCCAGCGCCACGTCCACCCCGGCCTGTATCAGCTGCTGGTAGAGTGCATGAGCCTGCTCGCGCACCGCTTCGCTGCGGTCGTAGCCGATCGGACAAATCACCACGGTGAACGGGGCGATGGCATCGGGCCAGATCATGCCTTTGGCATCGTGGTTCTGCTCGATGCACGCGCCGAGGATGCGGGTGATGCCGATGCCGTAGCAGCCCATTTCCATCGTCCGGGTCTGACCCTTGTCGTCGAGGAAAGTCGCGCCCATGGCCGCGGAGTATTTGGTGCCGAGGTAGAACACATGGCCGACTTCGATGCCACGGCAGATCGCCAGTTGCCCTTTGCCGTCGGGGCTGGGGTCGCCAGCTTGCACGTTGCGGATGTCGGCCACTTCGGGCTCGGGCAGGTCGCGGCCCCAGTTGACCCCGGTGTAGTGAAAGTCTGCCTCGTTGGCACCGACGACGAAATCGCTCATGTTGGCGACGGTGCGGTCGGCGATCACCCGCACCGGCTGGCGGGTGCCGATCGGCCCCAGATAGCCCGGCGGGGTGCCGAAGGCAGCAAGGATTTCCGCTTCGCTGGCCATGCGCGATTCGGCCAGACCGGGGAGCTTGCCGACCTTGACTTCGTTGACTTCGTGGTCGCCGCGCACCAGCAGCAGCACGATTTGCGGCGGCGCGCCTTCGGCGCCGTCGACGGCCAGCACCACCGACTTGACCGTGCGCTGCAGCGGCAAGCCCAGCAACCGCGCGACGTCCTCGCATTTGGCCGCGCCCGGCGTGGGCGTCTTGCGCAGCGGCTCGGTCGGCGCGGCGCGCTGCGCGATCAGCGGCAGCGCCTCGGCCTTTTCGATGTTCGCCGCATAGTCCGACTGCGGGCAGTAGACGATTTGATCTTCGCCGGTGTCGGCGATGACGTGGAACTCGTGGCTGAGCGACCCGCCGATCGCCCCCGAGTCGGCGGCCACCGCGCGAAACTCGAAGCCAAAGCGCTGAAAAATGCGCTGGTACGCCGCAAACATCGTTTGATAACTGCGCTGCGCCCCTTCGAAATCGCGGTCGAAGGAATAAGCGTCCTTCATCGTGAATTCGCGCGCGCGCATCACCCCGAAACGCGGCCGGCGCTCGTCACGGAACTTGGTCTGGATGTGGTAGAAGTTGACCGGCAGCTGCCGCCAGCTGTTGATTTCGCTGCGGGCGATGTCGGTGATGACTTCCTCGGACGTCGGCTGCACGACAAAGTCGCGCTCGTGCCGGTCTTTGATGCGCAGCAGCTCCGGGCCGAACTTGTCCCAGCGCCCGGTTTCCTGCCACAGCTCGGCCGGCTGGATCAGCGGCATCAAGAGCTCGATCGCGCCGGCGCGGTTCATTTCCTCGCGCACGATGGCCTCGACCTTGCGGATCGAGCGCAGCCCCAGCGGCATGTAGGTGTACAGCCCGGCGGCGAGTTTTTTGATCATGCCGGCGCGCAGCATCAGCGCCTGGCTGCGCACCTCGGCGTCGGCCGGGTCTTCTTTTTGGGTGGAAAGAAAAAATTGGGAGATTTTCATGCAAAGCGGCCCGTCGCCGGCGAAAAAGCGGCACGAACGCCGCCGCAATCGCAGGCGGAGAGGCACCGGTGGTGGAAAGGAGTTGCCCCACCCTGCGGCAGGGGGCGGCGCTGCCTATAATCGGCAGCAGAATTCTAAAAGATCGAGGACCAGGCGATGTTGGATCGTGAAGGCTACCGTCCCAACGTGGGCATCATTTTGCTCAACGCCAAAAACCAGGTGTTCTGGGGCAAGCGCGTGCGTGCGCATTCCTGGCAGTTTCCGCAGGGCGGGATCAATCCCGGCGAAACGCCAGAGCAGGCGATGTACCGCGAATTGCACGAGGAAATCGGCCTGGAACCCTGCCACGTGCGCATCATTGCGCGCACGCGGCACTGGCTGCGCTATGACGTGCCTGCGCATTACGTGCGGCGTGACAGCCGTGGCATCTACAAGGGCCAAAAGCAGATCTGGTACCTTCTGCGCCTGACCGGCCGCGACTGCGACGTCTGCCTGCGCGCCACCACTCACCCGGAATTCGACGCCTGGCGCTGGAACGAATACTGGGTGCCGCTGGACAGCGTGATCGAATTCAAACGCGAGGTCTACCAGCTCGCGCTGACCGAGCTGTCGCATTTTCTGCCGCACCCCGAGCCGCGCACGCGGTTTTTGCGCGGCAATCTGCGCCACCGTCACGAGCATCAGGGGTCGGCACCGCCAGCACACACCGACGACGCGCCAGCCCCCACGCTGGCTGCGGCAGACCCGGCATGAGGCGTCTGCGCTCCGGGTCCATCGCCACGCTGGCCGCCCTGCTGCTCGCGCTGGGCGCGACATGGCCGGCGCGGGCTGACGCCGCAGACGATGGTGGCGTCGACAGTGGCGTGTTCACCACCAGCCCGTCGGCGCAGTCCCAGCCTGCCGTCGTCCTGCCCGGCGCGCCGCAGGATCTGCTGCATGTGCACATCACCGCCGGCGGCACGCTGCAGTTTTTTGTCGACCGGGCGTCGATTTCGCTGCACCCCGGACAGGTCGTGCGCTATACCCTGGTCGCGCAGACGCCGGGAGGGCCGCGCAACGTCGGCTACGAAGGCATCGACTGCGCGCGCCGGCAGTGGACGCTGTATGCCATCTGGAACGACGCCGACCAACGCTGGACGCGGGTGAACGACGCCGGCTGGCAGCGCATCCCGCAAGGCGGTGCAGCGCGGGTGCATTCCACGCTGTACGACGACGATTTTTGCAAGGACGGCGCCGTCAACGGCACGGCGGCCGACATGGCGCAGCGCATCCGTCAGGGGCTGCGCGCGATTCCCTACTGAATTGCGGCCAGCCGCGGCGCACACCGGCGTCAGGCCAGCACCATATTGTCGCGGTGGATCAGTTCGGGTTCCTCGCAGAACCCCAGAATGGCCTCGATGTCGCTCGACGCATGACGCATGATGCGCCGTGCCTGCGACGCCGCGTAGTTGCTCAGCCCGCGCGCCACCTCCTGCCCATTGGCATCGCGCACGGCAATGACGTCGCCGCGCTCGAAATCACCGTGCACCTCGATCACGCCCACGGGCAGCAGGCTCGCCCCCTGGCCGCGCAGCCGCTGCGCGGCGCCGTCGTCCACCTTCACCCAGCCGCGCAACTGCAGGTGATCGGCCATCCACTGCTTGCGCGCGGCGAGTTTGGCATGCCCGGCGAGCAGCTGGGTGCCGATGCGCTCACCCCGCGCCAGCCGCAGCAACACGTCGGGCTCGCGACCGCTGGCGATGACGGTATGCGCCCCGCTGCGCGCCGCCCGCCGTGCCGCGGTGACTTTGGTCGCCATGCCGCCGGTGCCGATGCCGCTGCCGGCGCCGCCGGCCATGGCCAGGAGCGCCGGATCCTCGGCCTGCGCCTGGGCGATCAGGCGGGCGTCGGCCTGTTTGCGCGGATCGGCGCTGTACAGCCCGGCCTGGTCGGTGAGGATGATGAGCACATCGCCTTCGACCAGATTGGTCACCAGCGCGCCCAGGGTGTCGTTGTCGCCGAACTTGATCTCATCGGTGACGACGGTGTCGTTTTCGTTGATCACCGGCACCACGCCCTGCTCCAGCAGGGTCAGCAGGGTGGTGCGCGCGTTGAGATAGCGCTGGCGGTCGGCCAGATCGGCGTGGGTCAGCAGCACTTGCGCCACCACCAGGCCGCGGGCGCGAAACGCCGTTTCGTAAGCCTGCGCCAGCCCCATCTGCCCGACCGCAGCCGCGGCCTGCAACTGGTGCATTTCGCGCGGTCGTTGCGCCCAGCCCAGACGACGCATCCCCTCGGCGATGGCCCCGCTGGAAACTAGAATCACGTCTTTGCCCGCGGCGCGCAGTTCGGCGATCTGCTGCGCCCAGCGGGCAACCGCATGGTGATCGACACCGCGGCCCTCGTTGGTCACCAGGCTGGAACCGGCTTTGATGATCAGCCGCCGCGCCTGCTGCACGACGGATGCCGCTGCGGAGGATTCAGACACTGTGTTCATCTCGGAAGCGGGGGTCGGGTTCGACGCTCGGCACGGGCTGGTTCTGCCCCAGATGCTCGGCAATGGCGTGCAGCAGCGGCTCCAGCCCTTCGCGCGCCAGCGCCGAAATGGGAAACACCGGGCCGGTGTAGCGCAGGCGCCGCAGCAGCGATTTGACCGCGGCGTCGCGCTGCTCTGCAGGCAGCAGATCCAGCTTGTTGAGCACCAGCCAGCGCGGCTTGGCCGCCAGCGCCGGGTCGTATTTTTTCAGCTCGGCAACGATGGCGCGCACATCCTTGACCGGATCGGCCCCGTCGTCCATCGGTGCCATGTCGACGATGTGCAGCAGCAGCCGGGTGCGCTGCAGGTGGCGCAAAAACTGGTGCCCCAGCCCCTGGCCCTCTGCCGCGCCTTCGATCAGCCCGGGAATGTCGGCGATGACAAAGCTGCGCCCCGGACCCAGGCGCACCACGCCGAGATTGGGGTACAGCGTGGTGAAAGGGTAGTCGGCGATTTTCGGCCGCGCGTTGGACACGGCGGAAATCAGCGTGCTCTTGCCGGCGTTGGGCATGCCCAGCAGGCCGACGTCGGCCAGCACCTTGAGCTCCAGCCGCAGGGTGCGATGCTCGCCCTCCTCGCCGCGAGTCGATTCGCGCGGCGCGCGGTTCACGCTGGATTTGAAGTGCAGGTTGCCCAGCCCGCCGCGGCCGCCGTGGGCAAGGATCACCTCCTGACCGTCGCGTACCAGATCGGCAATCAATTCACCGGTTTGCGCGTCATAGATCAGCGTGCCCACGGGCATGCGCAACACCTTGTCCTGTCCGCCCGCGCCGTATTGATCCGAGCCGCGTCCGTGCTCGCCGTTGCGCGCACGGTGCACCTTGGAAAAGCGGAAATCGACCAGGGTGTTCAGGTTGGCGTCGGCCCGGGCGATGACGTGGCCGCCACGGCCACCGTCGCCGCCGTTGGGGCCGCCGAAGGGAATGAATTTTTCCCGGCGAAACGACACACAGCCGTTGCCGCCGTTGCCGGCGTGCACCTCGATCACGACTTCATCGACAAATTTCACGGCTGTTTCCGTTTCGCTGAAAAACGCAAAACCCCGGCAGGAAATGCAGGACTTGAGCCGACCTGCCTTCCCCACGCCGGGGCGTTGACGGGGCACGGCGCCCCGCGCGGCGGCGCTGCACGCCCGCCGCCTGCGTTCGTCCGATCAGTTCGCCGTGGCCGGATGGGCAACGACCGACACTGTCTGCCGGTTGAATGCGCCCTTGACCTCGAACTCGACGCGGCCATCGACCAGCGCAAACAGCGTGTGATCCTTGCCCATGCCCACGTTCGGGCCAGGGTGGAATTTGGTGCCGCGCTGACGCACGATGATGCCACCGGCAGCAATGCCCTGGCCGCCGTACACCTTCACGCCCAGCCGTTTGGCTTCCGAGTCGCGGCCGTTGCGCGTGGAGCCGCCGCCTTTTTTCTGTGCCATGTCTGAAACTCCTCAGGCCGAAATCGCTTCGATCTGGAGCTCGGTGTAGTTTTGCCGATGCCCCTGATGCTTCTGGTAGTGCTTGCGGCGGCGCATTTTGAAAATGCGCACCTTGTCGTGCCGCCCGTGCGCCAGCACCTTGGCCGTCACCTTTGCGCCGTCGACCAGGGGGGTGCCGAACTTGGCGTCATCGCCGTTGACCACGGCGAGCACTTCGTCGAGCACGATGTCCTGACCAACGTCTGCCGGTATCTGTTCTACCTTGATTTTTTCGCCAGCGGCAACGCGATACTGCTTGCCACCGGTTTTTATGACCGCATACATCAGTTCACCTCATAGAAATCGCCGCCACCGCAACGGGCAGCAGCGCAGCGCAAAAGGGACGATCGTGCCGCTCTCGTACTGCTCAAGCGACAAAGCAACCCGCCCCGCAAAAAGTTTTTCATTCTAGCACGCGGCAGGCTGTTTGCCGCCAAGCACACCCGACTGTCGCCAGTTTGCCATGCCGCGCCGCGCTGGTGCGCCTGCAGCCATGGCGCATTCTTAGAATGCCAGCTGACGTCATCCACCCGCAATCCCCTCTTCCGGCATTCCTGGCCTTCCATGCCTGCTCCCATCGCGCAAGCCCCTTCCATGGCGACAGCACCGTCGATCCACACCGTTTTCGCCCCCATCGCCCAAGACATGGCGGCGGTGGACCAAGTCATCCAAACACATCTGGCGTCGGAAGTGGCGTTGATCAACACCATCGGCGGCTACATCGTCGCCGGCGGGGGCAAGCGGCTGCGCCCGGCGCTGCTGCTGCTCGTGACCCAGGCGCTGGGGTTCCGCGGCCCGCAGCAGCACGTCATGGCCGCGGTGGTCGAACTCATCCACACCGCCACCCTGCTGCACGACGACGTGGTCGATGAATCGTCGATGCGCCGCGGGCGTGAAACCTCCAACGCCCTGTTCGGCAATTCGGCCAGCGTGCTCGTCGGCGATTTTCTCTACACCCGCGCGTTCCAGATGATGGTGTCGGTGCAGAGCATGCGCATTTTGCACATCCTGGCCGACGCCACCAACGTGATCGCCGAAGGCGAAGTGCTGCAACTGCTCAATATGCACGATCCGGACGTGGACGAAGCGCGCTACATGCAAGTCATCCGCTTCAAGACCGCCAAGCTGTTCGAGGCCGCCGCGCGCATCGGCGCCGTGCTCGCCGACGCCGACGACACCGTGCAGGAACGCATGGCGCTGGCCGGTCGCAGTTTCGGCACCGCGTTCCAGCTCATCGACGACCTGCTCGACTACAGCGGACATGCGGACGAACTGGGCAAGAACATCGGCGACGATTTGCGCGAGGGCAAACCCACGCTGCCGTTGATCATCGCCATGCAGCGCAGCAGCGCGACGCAACGCGCCCGCATCGCCGACGCCATCCGCAGCGGCGATGTGTCCGCACTGGACGACATCCTGACGATCGTGCAGCAATGCGGTGCGATGCAGGCCGTCAGAGACGCGGCTCGGGCCGAGATCGAGGTCGCCCAAACCACATTGCAACACCTTGAGCCTAGCCCTGCGCGTCAAGCTCTGCTAGACTTATGCGCTTACTCTTTGAGCCGCACGGCGTGAAGGCACGCGGGGGCGGTGGAGCAGTGCAGTAACCGTCGGGGTGTAGCTTAGCCTGGTAGAGCGCTACGTTCGGGACGTAGAGGCCGGAGGTTCGAATCCTCTCACCCCGACCAGAATGTTTGCCGCAACGGCCACCGCAGGGTGGCCGTTTTGGTTTTGTTTCGTCTGCGCGCTTGCCGCGCAAACAGACCGCGCTGGCGGCCAACACCGGCGACCCCGTTTGCCCATCCGGGCCGGCTTGATATTCACGCGAGTGAATCCATTTACCTGCCATCACGTTTGGTTTGCAGGTTGGATGATCATGCACTCGACTCAGGCTCCGACGGCAGCGCCCGGCGCTCAGGCCCCAGACCGGCCGACGCTGTTCGCCCTGGCGCGGCTGCTGCAGCGGCTGGACAGCGGCCCGCTGCACGCCAGCGCCGACCAGTATCGGCTGGTCGCCCAGCGGCTGGGCGAAGCGTTGGCGCTTGTCACCCCCGATGCGCAGCTCGACGCCCTGTTGCGCGCGTTTCCGGCGGCCGCCGAGGTGTACGAAAACGCGCGCTACGCCGTCGCCGGGCTGTGCCTGGCGCCGCTGCAGCGTTCTGCAGAAACCGAGCTGGCCGCCCGGCGGGTGATCGACGCGGCCAAGCGGGCCGGACCGGCACCGAATCCGGCCTGAGCCGCCCTGCAGCGGCATGCCCCGCAGGCGGACGGGGCGGTATTTCCACGCGTTACGCCCGGTGGGACTGTGGATTTTTCACAGCACATCGCCGCGCCGATCGGATGCGAGGATTTACAAACAGCGGTCGGAGCACGCATCATTGTCTGCTCAAATCTTGCTGCATCATGTCCGCCACTTCGCTCGCCGCGTCTGCCTCCACTCCGTCGAAGGCTTTGCCAGGTCTGGCGCACGCCTTGGTTCAGGCCGAATTGCTCCCGCGCACCCTGGTGGAACAGATCCACCAGCGCGCTCTGGAAACGCGCACCAGCTTCATCGCCACCCTGCTCGGCAGCGGGTCGATGAACGCCGCCGACCTGGCTCACTGGGTGAGCAAGACGTTCTCGCTGCCGCTGCTCGACCTCGACGCCTACGACCCCACGCGGCTGGCCACCGGGGCGATCGACGCCAAAATCATCCAGGGGTACAAGGTGCTGCCGCTGCTCAAGCGCGGCAACCGCCTGGTGGTGGCCACGGCAGACCCGGCCGACCACGAGGCCGAAGACAAAATCAAGTTCCAGTCGCAGGCGCAGATCGAGCTGGTCGTCGTCGAGTACGACAAGCTGGTGCGCATCATCGACCAGGCCGGCCAGTCGGCCAACAGCCAGATCGCGGCACTGGTCGGTGAAGACTTCGACCTCGGAGACCTCGGCGAAGGCAGCGAGCCGGCGGAAGCCAAGGACCTCGCCAGCGAAGTCGACGACGCGCCGGTGGTGCGGTTCCTGCAGAAAATGCTCATCGACGCGATCAATATGCGCGCCTCTGACCTGCATTTCGAACCGTTCGAGCATTTTTACCGCATCCGCTTCCGCATCGACGGCGAGCTGCGCGAAATTGCCCAGCCGCCGGTGTCGATCAAGGAAAAGCTGGCCTCGCGCATCAAGGTGATTTCCAAGCTCGACATCGCCGAGCGCCGTGTGCCACAGGACGGGCGGATGAAGCTGCGCATCAGCCCGGAAAAGTCGATCGATTTCCGTGTCAGCACGCTGCCCACGCTGTACGGCGAAAAAATCGTCATGCGGATTCTGGACTCGTCGGCAGCCAAGCTCGGCATCGACGCACTGGGGTACGAACCCGACGACAAGGCCAAGCTGCTCACCGCCATCCACCGCCCCTACGGCATGATTCTGGTCACCGGGCCGACGGGCAGCGGGAAAACCGTGTCGCTCTACACCTGTCTGAACATTCTCAACCAGCCCGGGGTGAACATCTCCACCGCCGAAGACCCGGCGGAAATCAACCTGCCCGGCGTCAACCAGGTCAACGTCAACGAAAAGGCCGGGCTGACGTTCGCCAACGCGCTGCGCGCCTTTTTGCGGCAGGACCCGGACATCATCATGGTCGGTGAGGTGCGCGACCTGGAAACCGCCGACATCGCGGTCAAGGCGGCGCAAACCGGCCACCTCGTGCTGTCGACGGTGCATACCAACGACGCGCCGACGACCCTGACCCGGCTGCTCAACATGGGCGTGCCGGCGTTCAACATCGCCTCCAGCGTCATCCTCATCACCGCGCAGCGGCTGGCGCGCAAGTTGTGCACGCAGTGCAAGACGCCGGTCGATCTGCCCGCCGACACCCTGCTGGAAGCCGGGTTCCGCGAAGAAGACCTCGACGGCAGCTGGAAACCCTACAAAGCCGGCAAGTGCAACGCCTGCGGCGGCACGGGGTACAAAGGCCGGGTCGGCATCTACCAGGTCATGCCGATTTCCGACGAAATCCAGCGCATCATTCTCAACCACGGCACGGCACTGGACATCGCCGAGCAGGCACGCAGGGAAGGCGTGCGCACGCTGCGCGAGGCCGGGCTGCTGAAGGTGAAACAGGGCATCACCTCCCTGGAAGAAATCATCGCCGTGACCAACGAATAAACGGGGGTAGAGCATCATGGCTACAGCAGCGGCACGCACCGCCAGCGCCAAAGAAGCGTTGTTCGAATGGGAAGGGAAGGACCGGCAGGGCAAGCTGCAGCGCGGTGAATTGCGCGCAGGCAGCGAGGCCATCGTCTCGGCTTCGCTGCGCCGCCAGGGCATCCTGGTCACCAAGGTGAAAAAACGCCGGCTCAGCGGTGGCCGGGCGATCAAGGCCAAAGACATTTCCACCTTCACCCGGCAGATGGCGACGATGATCAAGGCCGGGGTGCCGCTGCTGCAGTCGTTCGATATCGTCGGTCGCGGCCATCCCAACCCGAACATGGCGCGGCTGATCATGGACATCCGCAGCGACGTGGAAACCGGCACCAGCCTGTCCAACGCGTTTCGCAAGCATCCCAAATACTTCGACGCGCTGTACTGCAACCTGGTGGAAGCCGGGGAAACCGCCGGTATGCTCGAACTCGTGCTCGACCGTCTGGCCACGTACCAGGAAAAGTCGCTGGCGATCCGCAGCAAGATCAAGAGCGCGCTGACCTACCCGGTAGCCGTGCTGGTGGTGGCCTTCATCGTCGTGTCCATCATCATGCTGTTCGTCGTGCCGGTGTTCACCCAGGTGTTTTCGCAGTTCGGCGCCAGCCTGCCGGCGCCGACGCTGATGGTGGTGGCGATGTCCAACTTTTTCGTCCACTACTGGTACATCCTGTTCGGCACCATTTTCCTCGGCGGGTATTTTTTCTTTCAGTCGTGGAAAAAATCGGTCAAGATGCAGGAAGCCATGGACCGGCTGCTGCTGCGCCTGCCGGTGTTTGGCAAGCTGGTGCGGCTGGGCGCGCTGGCACGCTGGACACGCACCCTGGCGACCATGTTCGGCGCCGGCGTGCCGCTGGTGGAAGCGCTGGACGCCGTGGGCGGGGCGGCGGGCAACATCGTCTACCTGCGCGCCACGGAAAAAATCCAGCAGGACGTCGCCACCGGGACCAGCCTGACGACATCGATGCAGACGCAGGGCGTATTCCCGCCGCTGGTCATCCAGCTCACGCAAATCGGCGAAGAGTCGGGCTCGCTCGACTCGATGCTGAGCAAGGCTGCGGACATTTACGAAGCCGAAGTCGATGAACTGGTGAAAAACCTCTCGGCGCTGCTCGAACCGATGATCATCGTGTTCCTCGGCGTGCTCATCGGCGGACTGGTGGTGGCGATGTACCTGCCGATTTTCAACCTCGGCAAGGTCGTCGGCTGATGCCCGCGCTCAGCGCCGTGCCGCTGCCGTTGTGGCTGGCCGCCGCCGGGCTGCTCGGCCTGGTGATCGGCAGTTTCCTCAACGTCGTCGTCTACCGCCTGCCGTTGATGCTGGAGCGGCAATGGCAGGCCGAGGCGCACGCCACGCTCCACCCCGACGCGCCAGCGGCGCAGGCCGAGCGCTTCGATCTCATCGCTCCAGGCTCGCGCTGCCCAGCCTGCGGCCACCGCATCGCCTGGTGGGAGAACATCCCGGTGCTGAGCTACGTCCTGCTGCGTGGGCGCTGTTCGGCCTGCGGCGTGTCGATTTCGCCGCGCTATCCCCTGGTCGAACTCGCCACCGCGCTGCTGAGCGCGGCGGTCGTGTGGCGCTGGGGGGTGAACTGGGACGCCGCGGCGTACCTGTTGCTGCTGTGGGCGCTGATCGTCCTGGCGCTGATCGATTTCGACACCACGCTGTTGCCCGACAGCATCACGCTGCCGCTGCTGTGGCTTGGTCTGATCTGGCACGCCGCGCTGCACCCTGCGGAGCTTTCCGGCGCCGTCTGGGGCGCGGTCGTCGGCTACGCCGCGCTGTGGACGGTGTACCAAGGGTTCAGGATGCTCACCGGCAAGGAAGGCATGGGGTTTGGCGATTTCAAGCTGCTCGCCGCGCTCGGCGCCTGGTTCGGCCTGGCGGCGCTGTTGCCCATCGTGCTGCTGTCGAGCATTTGCGGCGCGGTCATTGGCATCACGCTGCAACTGCTGGGCCGCACCCAGCGCGGCAAACCGATTCCGTTCGGTCCGTTTCTGGCCGCGGCGGGGGTGTTGCTGCTGCTTGCCGGGCCGCAGACCCTGCTGGCGCTGATCCTCCCCACCGTGGCGGGAGGCTGAGCGCCATGCCGCGGCTGCGGATCGGGCTGACGGGCGGCATCGGCTCGGGCAAATCGCTCGTCGCCAGCCTGCTGGCACAGCGCGGCGCGGCGGTGGTCGACGCCGACCATGTCGCCCATGTGCTGACCGCCGCCGGCGGCGCGGCGATGCCGGCGCTGATCGACGCCTTCGGCGCCGGCATCTGCGACGCCAGCGGGGCGCTGGATCGCGCGGCGATGCGCCAGCGCGTGTTCAGCCGCCCGGACGAACGCGCACGGCTCGAAGCCATTCTGCACCCGCGCATCCGCCAGGCGCTGCGCGAGCAGGCGGCCCAGGCGCAAGGCGAGTACGTGGTGCTGGTGGTGCCGCTGCTGGTCGAACACCTGGCACAATGGCGTGCCGACCTCGACCGCATTTGCGTGGTCGATTGCCCGCGCGAGCTGCAGATCGCCCGGGTGCGCGCGCGCTCCGGCCTGGACGAGCAGACCATCGCCGCCATCCTTGCGGCGCAGGCCAGCCGCGAGCAGCGGCTGGCCGTGGCCGACGACGTCATCGACAACAGCGGCACGCTGGCAGCGCTGCAGACGCAGGTCGATGCGCTGCACGCGCGCTATTGCCGCATGCGCAAAAATTGAGTTCGCGCAGCGCTTGCAGGACAATGCAGCCCATCGCCTCCCTTGGCCGGGGCGGATGACTTCCACGACGTGCGCCGCCGCGACGCACCCAAGCCACCCGTGATTTTGTACGAATATCCCCTGCACGAACGCGTGCGCACCCTGCTCCGGCTCGAACATCTGTTCCGCCGTGAAGCCGTGCTGCGCCAGGGCGTGTTGCCCGAGCACCATCATTTCGCCCTGGTCACCCTGTTCGAAATCATGGACGTGGCTTCGCGCCAGGACCTCAAGTCCGAGCTGCTCAAAGAGCTCGAACGCCAGCGGCAGACCTTCGCCGCGTACCGCGGCAACCCGGCAGTGGCCGAGGCCGTGCTCGACGCCGTGCTCGACGACATCGAACACACGTTTACCGCCATCAGCCAGCAGCAGGGACGCATCGGCCAGGGCCTGCAGGACAACGAATGGCTCATGGCGGTGCGCAGCCGCGCCAACATCCCGGGCGGCACCTGCGAGTTCGACCTTCCGGCGTATTACGCCTGGCAGCACCTGCCGGCGCAGCAGCGGCAGGACGACCTGTCACGCTGGATGCAGACCTTCGCCCCGCTGGCCGGCGGGGTCGAGCTGTTGCTGCGGCTGTTGCGCGACGCCGGCAACACGCGCAAGACCCAGGCCACCGCCGGCAACTACCAGCAGCAGTTGTCGGGCAAAAGCTACCAGTTGCTGCGCCTGCGCATCGACGGCGCGCTGGGCGTGGTGCCGGAAATCACCGGTCACCGGCTGATGGTGTCGGTGCGCTTCATGCAACCCGACGTCGACTGGCACATGACGCCGTCAGCGCGCGACATTCCCTTCGAGCTGACGCTATGCCCGTAAAACCCGACACCCCGCCGCCCGCCCCCGCCGCGCGCCAGGTGCGCTGCCCGCAGTGCGGCACGCTCACGGTGTACGCCGCGAGCAATCCGTGGCGGCCGTTCTGCAGCGAGCGCTGCAAATCGCTCGACCTTGGCGCCTGGGCCAGCGAGAGCTACCGCGTGCCGGCCACGCCGCCGCTGGACGCAGACGACGCCGCGTCCGGCGACGAGCCACCGTCACCGCCGTCGGCGCATTGACCCGGGGCGCCGGCTGCGCCGCGCTGCTGCGCCAGCCAGTCGAGCACCGGCAAGGCGCCAGGCAGGATGGGGCCGACACGCACCGGCAGGGTCTGCCAGGACAGCTCCTGTCCTTCGCGGCCGCGCGGCTGGCCGTCCCAGGCGGTGATGCGGCAGAACTGCAAATCGACCAGGGCGTGCGGATAGTCCACGCGCAGGCTGCGCCAATAGTGCGCGGCGCGGACCGTCACGCCGAGCTCCTCGTCGAACTCGCGCGCCAAGGCGTGCAGCAGCGATTCTCCGGGTTCGATTTTGCCGCCGGGAAATTCCCAATACCCGGCATACGGCTTGCCCGGGGGGCGGCTGGCGAGCAGAAAACTGCCGTCCGGGCGCAGCATCAGCCCCACGGCCACCGCCACCGGCTGCCGCGCCGCGCTCATTTCGCGCCGCGTCCGGCAAAGTCGCGGGCGAACTGCCACGCCACCCGCCCGGAGCGTGATCCGCGTTCCAGCGCCCACACCAGTGCCTGCTGCAACGCCTTGTCCCTCTGGCGGTCGGGCACGCCGAACGCCGCCAGCCAGTGCGCGGTGATGCGCAGATAGTCGTCCTGACTGTAGGGGTAGAAACTCACCCACAGGCCGAACCGCTCGGACAGCGAAATTTTTTCTTCGACCACTTCGCCGGGGTGGATTTCGCCATTGTCCAGGTGTTTGTAGCTCAGGTTTTCTTCCAGGTATTCGGGCAGCAGATGGCGGCGGTTGGACGTGGCGTAGATCAGCACGTTGTCGGCGCAGGCGGCGATCGAGCCGTCGAGCACCGATTTGAGCGCCTTGTACCCCGGCTCACCTTCCTCGAACGACAGATCGTCGGCAAACACGATGAAGCGTTCGCGCCGGGTGGACAGCAGCTCGGTGAGTTCGGGCAGGTCGATCAGATCGGCCTTGTCGACCTCGATCAGCCGCAGGCCCTGGCGGGCAAACTGGTTCAGGCTGGCTTTGACCAGCGATGATTTGCCGGTGCCACGCGCGCCGGTGATGAGCACATTGTTCGCCGGCCTGCCCTGGACGAATTGCCGGGTGTTGCGTTCGACCTTGCGCCGCTGCTCGTCGATGCCGATGAGGTCGGCGTAAGTGATCGGCGACAGCTGGCGCACCGGCACGAGCTGTTTGCGCCCGCCGCGACTGAGCCAGCGAAAGGCCACCGCGGCATCCCAGTCGGGCGGTGTTGCAGGGGCGGGCAGCAGGGCTTCGAGACGGTCGATCAGGCCGTTGGCGCGCTGCAGCAGCAGCGCGAGTTGCGCGGTGGCGTCCAGCGGGGCGGCAGCCGCTGCGGCGGGCTGCGCAGCGGGGGTGCGGGGTTTGCGGGCAGCAGGCATGCGCGGACTCAGGAGCGGTAATCGGCGTTGATCGAAACGTAGTCGTGCGACAGGTCACAGGTCCACACCGTCGCCGCCGCGGTTCCCCGGCCGAGGACGATACGCACGGTGATTTCGGCCTGGCGCATCACCCGCTGTCCGTCTTCCTCGCGGTACGCCGGGTGGCGGCCGCCGCGCGTGGCCACGTGCACGTCGTCCAGGTACAGATCGACACCGCCCACGTCCAGGTCGTCCACCCCGGCGTAACCGACGGCGGCGAGAATGCGGCCGAGGTTGGGGTCGCTGGCGAAAAACGCCGTCTTCACCAGGGGTGAATGCGCCACGGCGTAGGCCACCTGCCGCGCCTCGTCCCGGCTGCGCGCGCCCTCGACGGTGAGGGTGATGAACTTGGTCGCGCCCTCGCCGTCGCGCACGATGGCCTGCGCCAGTTGCTGCGCGAGTTGCGTCAGCGCCGCCTGCAGCGCCTGCGCCGCGGGGCTGGCCGCGTCGGTGATCGCCGGCAGCGCCGCCTTGCCGGTGGCGACGACGACCAGCGAGTCGTTGGTCGAGGTGTCGCCGTCGACGGTGATGCTGTTGAACGAGGCGTCGGCCGCGGCCTGGGTGAGGTGCTGCAGCACCGCCGGCGCCACCGCCGCATCGGTGGCGATGAAACCGAGCATGGTGGCCATGTTCGGGCGGATCATCCCCGCGCCTTTGCTCATGCCGGTGAGCGTGATGCGCACGCCGTCGATGTCCACCTGCAGGCTCGCCGCCTTGGGCACGGTGTCGGTGGTCATGATGGCCTGCGCCGCCAGCGCCCAGCCGTCGCTGCGCGCCGCGCCGATGGCCGCAGGCAGGCCGGCGAGCAGCCGCGGCATGGGCAGCGGTTCGAGGATCACCCCGGTGGAAAACGGCAGCACCTGCGCCGGATCGACACCGAGCAGCCCGGCGAGTTCGATGCAGGTCTGCTGCGCATCGGCCAGCCCCTGCGCCCCGGTGCCGGCGTTGGCGCAGCCGGTGTTGACCACCAGCGCGCGGATGTCCGCCCCGCCGGTGCGCTGCAAATGCTGCCGGCAGACCTGCACCGGCGCAGCGCAAAAGCGGTTTTGCGTGAACACTCCCGCGGCGCTGGCGCCGGGGGCGATCTGGATCACGGTGAGGTCTTTGCGCCCGGGCTTGCGAATGCCCGCCTCGGCCACACCGAGCAGCACCCCCTGTACCGCGTGCAGCGACGCCGGGTCGGGGCTTGGCAGATTCACGGCCATGACAACACTCCTGGGTTCGAGGGTTCAATCCAACTGCCGCCGCGCAGGCGCCGCGGCGCAAGCAGGCTAGGTCAGCTTGCCGTGGCAGTGCTTGTATTTTTTGCCGCTGCCGCAGGGGCAGGGATCGTTGCGGCCGACTTTGGGATAGGCGCCTGCGCCCGCAGCGGCGCCGCCGCCGCTGGCCACGGCCATCGCCGCCAGCGCGGCATCGGCGGTGTCCAGGGTGGAGATTCCCGGGGCGGCTTCGGCGTGCTGCAGGTTGATGTGCAGGCGCTGCGCCTGCTGCTCCATGGTCTCGGCGGCCCGTTCGGCCTGCTCGGGGCTTTGTACCTGCACCGTCATGAGCACGCGGGTGACTTCGGTCTTGACGGTGTCGAGCATCATGCCGAACAGCTCGAAGGCCTCGCGCTTGTATTCCTGCTTGGGCTGTTTTTGCGCATAGCCGCGCAGATGGATGCCCTGGCGCAGATGGTCCAGCGCGGACAGATGCTCGCGCCATTGCTGATCCAGCGTCTGCAGCAGCACGACACGCTCGAACTGGGCGAAATTCTCCCGCCCGACCAGCGCCACCTTGGCCTCGTAGGCGGCGTCGGCGGCCTGCAGCACGCGTTCGAGCACGTCCTCGTCGGTCATATTGTCGTCGGACTCCAGCCACTGTTTGAGCGGCAGGTCGATCTGCCACTCGTCGCGCAGCACTTTTTCCAGCGCCGGGATGTCCCACTGCTCTTCCATGCTCTGCTCGGGCACGTAGGTGCGCACCAGGTCGGTGAACGCACCCTGACGCAGCGCGGTGATGCGCTCGCTGACGTCAGCGGCGTCGAGCAGTTCGTTGCGCTCGGCGTAGATGATTTTGCGCTGCTCGTTGGCGACGTCGTCGTATTCGAGCAGTTGCTTGCGGATGTCGAAGTTGCGCGCCTCGACCTTGCGCTGCGCCGACTCGATCGAGCGCGTGACCATGCCGGCCTCGATCGCCTCGCCCTCGGGCATTCTCAGCCGTTCCATGATCGCCTTGACGCGCTCGCCGGCGAAAATGCGCATCAGCGGGTCGTCGAGCGACAGATAAAAGCGCGTCGACCCGGGGTCGCCCTGGCGGCCGGAGCGGCCACGCAGCTGGTTGTCGATGCGGCGGCTTTCGTGCCGCTCGGTGCCGATGATGTGCAGCCCGCCGGCGGCGATCACCTGGTCGTGCAGCGACTGCCACTCGTCGCGCAGCTTTTTCACCCTGGCCGCCTTTTCTTCGTCCGACAGGTTCGGATCGGCCTCGATGATTTCGCACTGTTTGTCCACATTGCCGCCGAGCACGATGTCGGTGCCGCGGCCGGCCATATTGGTGGCGATGGTGATCATCCCCGGCCGCCCGGCCTGGGCGACGATTTCCGCCTCG
This sequence comes from Pseudomonadota bacterium, assembly GCA_021799355.1. Taxonomy (GTDB): domain Bacteria; phylum Pseudomonadota; class Gammaproteobacteria; order Burkholderiales; family Burkholderiaceae_C; genus Thiomonas. The sequence goes on along the minus strand of JAJZAQ010000013.1, from coordinate 25,861 downwards.
CGCGCGTGCTGCTTGGCGTTGAGCACCTGGTGCGGCAGCTTTTGCGCGTGCAGCAGGCGGGAGAGTTTTTCGCTGTTTTCGATCGACGTCGTGCCCACGAGCACCGGCTGGCCGCGCTGGTGACAGTCGCGGATGTCCTCGACCACCGCCTTGTCGCGCTCCTGCGCGGTCTTGTAGACCTTGTCCTGCAGATCCTTGCGGCGGATGGGCTTGTTGGTCGGGATGACCACGGTTTCGAGTTTGTAGATGTCCTGGAACTCGAACGCCTCGGTATCGGCCGTGCCGGTCATGCCGCCGAGTTTGGCGTACATGCGGAAGTAATTCTGGAAGGTGATCGACGCCAGCGTCTGGTTTTCGCTCTGGATCTCCACTCCCTCCTTGGCCTCGACAGCCTGGTGCAGGCCGTCGCTCCAGCGCCGCCCGGCCATGATGCGGCCGGTGAATTCGTCGACGATGATGACCTCACCGTTCTGCACCACGTAGTGCTGGTCGCGGTGGTAGAGGTGATGCGCGCGCAGCGCGGCGTACACATGGTGCATCAGCAGGATGTTGGCCGGGTCGTACAGCGTCGTGCCCGGCGGAATCAGCCCCATTTCGGCAAGGATGGCCTCGGCCTTTTCGTGCCCGCGCTCGGTGAGAAACACCTGGTGCGCTTTTTCGTCCACGGTGAAGTCGCCGGGTTTTTCCACGCCCTTGCCGGTGACCGGGTCTTCCTCGCCGATCTGCCGCTCCAGCCGCGGCACGATGGCGTTCATCCTGCGGTACAGCTCGGTGTTGTCGTCGGCCTGGCCGGAGATGATCAGCGGGGTGCGCGCCTCGTCGATGAGAATGGAGTCCACCTCGTCGATCAGCGCGTAGTTCAGGCCGCGCTGCACCCGCTCGCCCGGCTCGTACACCATGTTGTCGCGCAGGTAGTCGAAGCCGTATTCGTTGTTGGTGCCGTAGGTGACGTCGGCGGCATAGGCGGCCTGTTTTTCCGCCTTGGTCATGTTCGGCAGGTTGATGCCCACCGTCAGGCCGAGAAAGTTGTACAGCCGGCTCATCCACTCGGCGTCGCGCCGCGCCAGGTAGTCGTTGACCGTGACCACGTGCACGCCCTTGCCCGACAGCGCGTTGAGGTACACCGGCAGCGTACCCACCAGCGTCTTGCCCTCGCCGGTGCGCATTTCGGCGATCTTGCCCTGGTGCAGCGCGATGCCGCCGATGAGCTGCACGTCGAAATGGCGCATCTTGAGCGCGCGCTTGCCGCCTTCGCGCACCACGGCGAAGGCTTCGGGCAGCAGGTCGTCGAGGCTGCGGCCGTTGGCGATCTGCTGGCGGAATTCGGCAGTCTTGCCGCGCAGTTCCTCGTCGCTGAGTGTTTCGAATTGCGGCTCCAGCGCGTTGATCCGCTCGACGATGCGCCGGTACTGGCGCAACAGGCGTTCATTGCGGCTGCCGAACAAGGAGGTGAGGAATTTGACTGGCATGGGAGTGCGGACCCACGGCCCGCTGTGTCAAGTGTCTGAGGCGAACGCCTGCTGCAGCGCAAACCGCAAAGACGTTCAGAACATTTCATTGTATGCGGCCGGTTCGCCGCCGGGCACGGTGGCACAATGCGGGCCGTCAGCCTCCGCCTGCACCCGCCATGCCCCATCCTCCGTCACACGCCACACCGCCGCGGCTGCAACGCGGCGCCGGACCGCTGGCGGCCTGGGCGCAGATCACCCAGCCGATTGCCACGCTGCGCGACGCCGCGCTGCTGTCGCGGCAGATGTGGGATGCCTGCAGCGCGCTGCTGCCCGCGCCGCTGCGCACCGGGGTACAGCCCGGGCGCTGGCACGACGGCGTGTGGAGCCTGACGGCCAGTTCCAGCGCGGTGGCGGCCAAGCTCAGTCAGTTCAAGCCGCTATTGCTGCAGCATCTGCAGCAGCATGGCTTCGCGCTGCGCGACATCCGCATCCGCGTGCAGCCGCGCGCCGTGGTGGCGCCCTCCGTGCCGCCGGCCGTGGCGGCCACACCCTGTCCGCAGCCCGTGGCCGCCAGGCTGCGCGCGCTGCTGGCGCGGCAGCGCTGAACCCTGCTGCGGCACGGCCGCTCCGCTCAGAAGGCAAAGGTCGGAATGGCGCGAAAGCCTGCGGGCGCCTGCTGGGCGTCAGCAAAGCTGACGATGTCATACGCGCTCTGGTCGGCGAACAGTTCGCGCAGCAGCAGGTTGTTCACCGCGTGGCCGCTGCGGAACGCGCTGTAGGCGCCGATCAGCGGTTTGCCGGCCACGTACAGATCGCCGATGGCGTCGAGGGTTTTGTGTTTGACGAACTCGTCGTCGAAGCGCAGCCCTTCCTGGTTGAGCACGCGGTATTCGTCCATGACGATGGCGTTTTCCATGCTGCCGCCCAGCGCCAGACCGTTGCTGCGCAGCATTTCCACGTCGCGCACGAAGCCGAAGGTGCGCGCGCGCGCGATGTCCCTGACGTAGGAGTCGCGCCCCAGTTCGAACACCGTGGACTGCGCCGTCTGATCGACTGCGGGGTGGTCGAAATCGATGTCGAAACTCAGCTTGAAACCGTCGTAAGGCTCCAGCCGCGCCCACTTCAGGTCACGCCCTTGCCCCAGGCGCACTTCCACCGGCTTGCGCACGCGGATGAAGCGTTTGGGCGCGTTCTGCAGCGCGATGCCGGCGGACTGCAGCAGGTAGACGAAGCTCGACGCCGAACCGTCGAGGATGGGAATTTCCTCGGCGGTGACGTCGATGTACAGGTTGTCGATGCCAAGCCCCGAACATGCCGATAGCAGGTGCTCGACGGTATGGATTTTCACGTCGCCTCGGCCCAGCGTGGTCGCCATGCGGGTATCGACCACCGCCTCGGGGCTGAGGCGGATGTCCACCGGCTCGGGCAGATCGGTGCGGGTGAAGACGATGCCGGTATCCGGCGGCGCCGGCCGCAGCGTGAGTTCCACCCGTTCGCTGCTGTGCAGCCCCACCCCCACGGCACGGTTGACGGATTGGATGGTGCGCTGCGCCAGCATGATTTTTATCGACCAGATGGTTTCGATTACATGGATCAATGCATTCTAGAAAAAACACGCGCCCGCTGCAGGCGCGTGCCGACCGCCGGCGCCCGCAGGCAGCTGCGCCCGGCGGGCGACAGGGAGGTGATCTGTCGCCGCAGGGGCAGATGCCGCGCGGGCGCTGCGCGCGAAGCCGGGTCACTCCGGGCGCTGAACGGGCCGGCGGCCGGGCGCCGGGCACCGCTCAGTCGGCCTGCTTGCGCAAAAAGGCGGGAATTTCCATCTCGTCCATGCCGCTTTGCATCAGCGCGCTGACGTGCGCCGACGGCGCGCCGCGGCCACTGCGCCAGATCGCCGGGATCTGGTGCGGATCGGCGGCGGCTGCGGCGTAACCCGCTGCTGCCAGCGGCACGTTGTCGGTGCCGGTGCGGATGACCGTCAGCTCCGGCGCAGCCTTTTGCGCCTTGCCGCTCAGGCCGGTGGCCAGCACCGTCACGCGCAGCGAGTCGCCCATGCTCGGGTCGTTGACCGTGCCGAAGATGATGTTGGCGTCCGGCGAGGCATAGGCGCGGATGGCGTTCATCGCCTCGCGCGTCTCGCCCAGGCGCAGCGAATCGTCGGCGGTGATGTTCACCAGCACGCCCTTGGCGCCCGACAGATCGACGCCGTCGAGCAGCGGGCAGACCACCGCCTGCTCGGCCGCCAGCCGCGCGCGGTCGGGGCCGCTGGCCACCGCGGTGCCCATCATCGCCTTGCCCGGCTCGCCCATCACGCTCTTGACGTCCTCGAAGTCGGCGTTGATCAGCCCCGGGACATTGATGATTTCGGCAATGCCGCCGGTGGCGTTTTTCAGCACGTCGTTGGCCTTGGCAAACGCCTCTTTCTGGCTGATGTCGTCGCCATACACTTCGAGCAGTTTTTCGTTGAGCACGACGATGAGCGAATCGACGTTGGCTTCCAGCTCGGCCAGCCCCTGCTCGGCGTTGGCCATGCGCTTGGAGCCTTCGAACTCGAACGGCCGCGTGACCACGGCGACGGTGAGAATGCCCATTTCGCGAGCGATCTTGGCGATCACCGGCGCCGCGCCGGTGCCGGTGCCGCCGCCCATGCCGGCGGTGATGAACAGCATGTGCGCGCCTTCGAGCACGTCGCGGATCTGTGACCGGGCCTGATCGGCGGCTTCGCGCCCGACCTGCGGCTTGCCGCCCGCGCCCAGCCCGGTCTTGCCCAGCTGCAGAAAGTGGTGCGCGCTCGACGATTTGAGCGCCTGCGCATCGGTATTGGCGCAGATGAATTCCACGCCTTTGACCCCCGAAGCGATCATGTGCTCGACGGCGTTGCCACCGCCGCCGCCCACGCCGATCACCTTGATGTTGGTCCCCTGGTTGAACGCGCTGTGCGCGTCGCTCTCGATCATTTCAAAACGCATGTCACACCTCCGTTGAAAAACCGGCTGGCGTACCCGATGCCTGCCGGACACTGCCTGTGCCGCGCCTGCCGGACCACCCGGCGGCTGCGGCGCAGAACCTCAAAAATTCCCTGCGAACCACTCTTTCAGCCGGCTGAAAGAGCCTTTGACCGTGCTGCTTTTTTGCGCCAGCCGCGCCCCGCGCTGCCGCTGGTGCAGCGCCTCGGTGAGCAGGCCCATGACCGTGGCCATGCGCGGGTTGCGCACCATGTCGGCCAGCGGCCCGCTGTAACCCGGCACGCCCACGCGCACCGGCTTGAGAAAAATGTCCTCGGCCAGCTCGACCATGCCCGGCATCTGCGCCGAGCCGCCGCACAACACCACGCCGGAGGACAGCACGTCCTCGTAACGCGAGTCGCGGATGACCTGCTGCGCCAGGGCGAAAATTTCCTCGGCACGCGGCTCGATGACGCTGGCGAGCACCTGGCGCGACAGCATGCGCGGCCCGCGGTCGCCCAGCCCCGGGACTTCCAGCGTTTCCTCCGGGTTGGCCAGCACCTGCTTGGCGATGCCGTGCTCGATCTTGATGTCCTCGGCGTCGCGCGTGGGGGTGCGCAGCGCCATGGCGATGTCGCTGGTGATGAGTTCGCCCGCCACCGGAATGATGGCGGTGTGGCGGATGGCGCCGCCGGTGTAGATGGCGATGTCGGTGACGCCGGCGCCGACGTCGACCACGGCCACGCCGAGTTCCTTTTCGTCGTCGGTGAGCACGGCGTGGCTGGAGGCCAGCGGGTGCAGCACCAGCTGCTCCACCTCCAGCCCACAGCGGCGCACGCATTTGATGACGTTCTCCGCCGCGGTCTGCGCCCCGGTGACGATGTGCACGTTCACTTCCAGCCGCACCCCACTCATGCCCACCGGCTCTTTGACCTCCTGGCCGTCGATGATGAATTCCTGCGGCTCGACCAGCAGCAGCCGCTGGTCGGCGGGGATGTTCACCGCCTTGGCGGTTTCGATCACGCGGTTGACGTCGGCCTGCGTGACCTCGCGGTCCTTGATCGCCACCATGCCGTGCGAGTTCTGCCCGCGGATGTGGCTGCCGGTGATGCCGGTGACCACATGGGTGATCTTGCAGTCGGCCATCAGCTCGGCCTCTTTGAGCGCCGCCTGAATCGACTGCACCGTGGCCTCGATGTCGACGACCACGCCGCGGCGCATGCCCGCCGTGGTCGCCTGCCCCATGCCGACGATCTTGAAGCCGGCTGCGGGGTTGTCGCGGTCGGCGAGCATTTCCGCCACCACCACCAGCACCTTGGACGTGCCGATGTCCAGCGCCACCACCAGATCCTTGTAGTCCTTGGCCATGTCAACCATCCTTCCCTGCGACTTGCTGCGGTTTCGCGGTCTTGTTCATTCCGGGCAGATCCACGCCTTGCAGATGCACGGCAAAGCCGTTGGGGTAGCGCAGATCGGCGCTGTCGATCGTGCGGCCGTAACGCGCTTGCAGCTGCGGCATGAGGTCGAAAAACTGCTTGAGCCGCTGCCGCGTCGCCGGGCTTGCCGGCGCGCTTCCCAAATCGACGCGCAGCCCGGTCTGCGTCTGCAACGTCCAGTTGCCACCGCTGCCCAGCGTCAGCGCGGCCAGACTCTGGCCGAAGCCGTGCAGCACCGGCTGCAGGCTCTGGTACATCTGCAATACCTGCGCGCCGCTGCCGGCCGGGCCGCTGAGCTGCGGCAGTCCCAACCCCTGGACTTCGCCCAGATTGGCGGTGAACGCCTGTCCCTGCGGGTTGAGCAGTTGCGTGGCGCTGCCCGGCTCGTGCCACACCGCCACCGGCTGCTGCACCTGCAGCGTCACCGCCAGCTGCATCGGCCACAGCCGCTGCACCACGGCGCTGCGCACCCACGGCAGCTGCTCGAATACCCGCTGCGCTTGTGCCAGGTTGATGGTGAGGAAGTTGCCCTTGAGCTGCGGCAGCGCCTCGGCGCGCACCGTCACCGGGCTGATGCGCTGCAGATCGCCCTGCAGTCGCACGGCGCGGATGTCCCACCAGCTGCGCTGCATCAGCCAGTGCCCGGCGGCCACCACCGCGCCGGCGGCCACCAGCCACAGCAGCGCCCGCGACGTGGCCTGCATCAGCCGGATGTCCAGCGGCAAGGCGCCGTTCATGGCTGCTGCTCCCTGCTGCCGGGGGCCGGCGCGAGGTTGCGGTGCGGCTGGTCGAGCGCGGCCTGGCTGAGGATGAGCAGGCACAGGTCGGCGTACTCCAGCCCGGCGGCACGCGCGGCCATCGGCACCAGCGAGTGTCCGGTCATGCCCGGTGAGGTGTTGATTTCCAGCAGCATCGGCTGGCGGTCGCTGGCGCGGATCATGACGTCGGCGCGCGCCCAGCCGCGGCAGCCCAGCGCGCGATAGCTGCGCAACACCAGCTGCTGGATCTGCGCCTCCTCCTGCGCCGGCAGCCCGCTGGGGCAGAGGTAGCGGGTGTCGTCGCTGAAGTATTTGTGCTCGTAGTCGTAATTGCCGCCCGGAGCGACGATGCGGATGAGCGGCAGCGCCCGCGCCGCGTCGCCGGCGCCGATCACCGCGCAGGTGACTTCATCGCCGGCGATGAATTGCTCGACCAGCACCTGGCTGTCGAAGCGCGCGGCTTCGCCGTATGCCGCGGCCACCTCGCCGGCGGAGTCGGCGCGCTTGAGCCCCAGGGTGGAGCCTTCGTGCGTGGCCTTGAAAATCAGCGGAAAACCCAGCTCCTGCGCCGCGGCATGGGCCTCGGCGAGCGAAGCGGCTTGCCGCCACTGCGGCGTGGGCAGCCCGGCGCAGTGCCACAGCCGTTTGGTCATGGCTTTGTCGATCGCCAGCGCCGAGGCCAGCACGCCCGGGCCGGTGTACGGGATGCCGAGCAATTCCAGCGCGCCCTGCACCGTGCCGTCTTCGCCCCAGCGGCCGTGCAGCGCGATGAACGCACGCTGCGCGCCCGACGCACGCAACGCCGCCAGATCGTCCACCGCCGGATCGAAGGCAAATGCATCGACGCCGCGCGACTGCAGCGCGGCGAGCACGCCCCGTCCCGACATCAGCGACACCTCGCGCTCGGCGGAGGCGCCGCCCATGAGCACGGCCACACGGCCCAGGCCGCGCGCGTCGATCGCCGGCCAGACGCTCATGGCGTGGCCTCCACCGTCGTGGCCTGCGCCAGCACCTGCGCGGCAACCCCGCCGATCGACCCCGCGCCCATGGTGATGACCACGTCACCGTCGCGCGCCAGTTCCACAATGGTGCGCGGCAGATCGGCCACCGCCTCGACGAACACCGGCTCGACCTTGCCGGCCACGCGCAGCGCGCGCGCCAGGCTGCGGCCGTCGGCAGCCACCAGCGGCGGCTCGCCTGCGGCGTACACCTCGGTGAGCAGGACCACGTCGGCCTCGCCGAGCACTTTGACGAAGTCCTCGAACAGGTCGCGGGTGCGGGTGTAGCGGTGCGGCTGGAACGCCAGCACCAGCCGGCGGCCGGGGAAGGCGCCGCGGGCGGCAGCCAGCGTTGCCGCCATTTCCGCCGGATGGTGGCCGTAATCGTCGATCAGGGTGAAACGGCCACCGCCCTGCGCCGCGACCTCGCCATAGCGCTGGAACCGCCGGCCGACGCCGCGGAACGCCGCCAGCGCGCGCTGGATCGCAGCGTCATCGACGTTGAGCTCGGTGGCCACGGCAATCGCCGCCAGCGCGTTCTGCACATTGTGGCGGCCCGGCAGGTTCAGCGTCACCGGCAGCGGCGGCAGGTGCACGCCGTTGCGCCGCAGCGCGGTAAAGCGCATCTGCGCACCATCGGCCTGCACATCGACGGCGCGCACCTGCGCGTCTTCGGCAAAACCGTAGCTGGTCACCGGCTTGGAAATCAGCGGCAGCAGACCGCGCACCGCCGGGTCGTCGATGCACAGCACGGCGGTGCCGTAAAACGGCAGGCGGGCGAGAAAATCGACGAAGGCGTGACGCAGCCGCGCCGGATCGTGGCCGTAGGTGTCCATGTGGTCGGCGTCGATGTTCGTCACCACGGCCATCACCGGCAGCAGGTTGAGGAACGAGGCGTCGGACTCGTCGGCCTCGACGACGATGTATTCCCCCTGCCCCAGCTTGGCACCGGCGCCGGCGCTGTTGAGCCGCCCGCCGATGACGAACGTCGGGTCCAGCCCGCCCTCGGCGAGAACGCTGGCCACCAGGCTGGTGGTCGTGGTTTTGCCGTGCGTGCCGGCGATGGCGATGCCGCGTTTGAGGCGCATCAGCTCGGCGAGCATCACCGCCCGCGGCACCACCGGGATGTGGCGGGCGCGTGCGGCCAGCACCTCCGGGTTGTCGCCGCGCACCGCGGTGGAAATGACCACGGCGTCGGCGTCCTGCACATGCGCGGCGTCGTGGCCGATGGCCACACGCAGCCCCAGGCTGCGCAGCCGCTGCACCGTGGCGCTGTCGCTCAGATCCGAGCCGCTGATGCCATAGCCCAGGTTGTGCAGCACCTCGGCGATGCCGCTCATGCCGGCACCGCCGATGCCGACGAAATGAATGTTGCGAATGGCGTGTTTCATCGCCCCTGTCCTTGCCATGTGGCGCCGCCCGGCAGCAGCGCGGTGCAACCATCGACCACCTGCTGCACCGCGTCGGGCCGGGCCAGCGCGCGGGCGGCCTGCGCCAGCGCCAGCAGGCGCTGGCGGTCCAGGCCGCGCAGCAGCCCGGCCAGCGCGGCGGCGTCGAGGTCGCGTTGTTGAACGAGTAGCGCGGCGCCGCGATCGGCGAGAAACCGCGCGTTGGCCGTCTGGTGATCGTCGACGGCGTAGGGAAACGGCACGAACACCGCGGCCACCCCGGCGCACGCCACTTCGGTGACGGTCGAGGCCCCGGCGCGGCAGATGAGCAGGTCGGCCTGCGCGTAGGCGGCGGCCATGTCGTCGATGAACGCGACGCACTCGGCCTGCACCCCGGCGCTGGCATACGCCTGCTGCAGCGCGGCCAGATGCCTGCTGCCGCTTTGATGCCGCACCAGCGGTCGCTGCTCCACGGGCAGCAGCGCCAGCGCCTGCGGCACCAGGGTGTTGAGCGCGGCCGCGCCCAGGCTGCCGCCGATGACCAGCAGGCGCAGCGGCCCGCTACGCCCGGCGTAGCGCAGCTCGGGCGCAGGCAGGGCGCAGATGGGCGCGCGCACCGGGTTGCCCACCCATTGCCCGCCGGGCAGCGCACCGGGAAACGCGGTGTACACCCGGTCGGCCAGGCGGGCGAGCACTTTGTTGGCCAGCCCGGCGACGGCGTTCTGCTCGTGCACCACCAGCCTGGCGCCGGCCCACACGCTCATCAGCCCGCCGGGGAAAGCGATGTAACCGCCCATGCTGACGACCACGTCGGCCTGCACCCGGCGCAACGCGCGCAGCGCCTGCCAGAACGCGCGCAGCAGATTCAGCGGCAGCAACAGCTTGGCCGCCAGCCCCTTGCCGCGCAGCCCGCCAAAGCGCACCCAGAGCATGGCAAACCCGTGTTGGGGCACGAGCTCGGCTTCCATGCTGCCGGGCGCGCCCATCCAGAACACACTCCAGCCGGCGGCGCGCAACGCCTGCGCCACCGCCAGCCCGGGGAAAATATGCCCGCCCGTGCCCCCGGCCATGACCACCGCCACTGGCGCCGCTGGCTGCGGCGCTGGTGGCGCGGCGCGACGATCTGCGGGGCCGTTCATACATGCCCTCCGCGCATGAGCACACGGTTTTCGAAATCCACGCGCAGCAGCACGGCGATGGCCATGCAGTTGAGCAGCAGCGCCGAGCCGCCGTAGCTCATCAGCGGCAGCGTCAGCCCCTTGGTCGGCAGCAGCCCGAGGTTGACGCCGATGTTGATGAACGCCTGCCCGCCGATCCACACCCCCACACCCTGCGCCACCAGCGCGCTGTATATGCGGTCGAGCACCAGCGCCTGCCGGCCGATGCTGAAGGCGCGGTGGACGATCCAGAAAAACGCCAGGATCACCGCGCCGACACCGACCAGGCCGAGCTCTTCGCCGATGATGGCGAGCAGGAAGTCGGTGTGCGCCTCGGGCAGGTAGTGCAGCTTTTCGATACTTCCGCCCAGCCCGACGCCGAACCACTCGCCGCGCCCCATGGCGATCAGCGCGTGCGACAGCTGGTACGCGCTGCCCAGCGCGTTGGCCTCGTTCCACGGGTTGAGATAGGCAAAAATGCGATCGCGCCGCCACGGCGACAGCACGATCATCAACACGAACGCGCCGATCACCGCCACGCTGAACCCGGCGAACAGTTTGCCGTTGGCGCCGCCGAGAAACAGAATCGCCAGGGTGATCGAGGCGATGACCAGAAACGCTCCCATGTCGGGCTCGGCCAGCAGCAGCACGCCCACGAGCATCATCACCACCATCATCGGCAGGAAGGTCTTGAGGAAACTCTGCTTGACCTCCTGCTTGCGCACCATGAAGTCCGCGGCGTACAGCAGGGCGGTGAGCTTGACCAGCTCGGACGGCTGGAAGTTCAGCCCGCCCGGGAACATGACCCAGCGCTTGGAGCCGTTGACGTCTTTGCCGATATGCGGCAGCAACACCACCACCAGGCCGAGCAGCGAAAAAAAGAACAGCCGCATCGACCATTTCTGCAGCTCGCTCATCGGGATCTGCACCACGATCCAGCTCGCCAGCAACGCCGCGGCGATGGAAAACACATCGCGCACGAAATAGTGGTACGGCGACCACTGCGCATAGCGCGGCGAGTCGTGGAACGAAATCGTCGCCGAGTACACCATGACCAAGCCATACGCCAGCAGCAGCAGCGTCACCCAGACCAGGTTCTGGTCGTACTCCAGCATGCGCGACTGCCGCGGGCCGAGATGGCCCACGCGCACCGGCAGATCATCGGCTTTGCCGCGCTTGCGACCGCGCAGGGGCAGCACACGCTCAAGCATCGCCGCCTCCTTCGCTCCACACCTGGCCACGGCTGAGCGCCAGCTCGCGCACCGCCTGCACGAACACCTCGGCGCGATGGGCGTAGTTGCGGAACATGTCCAGGCTGGCGCACGCCGGCGACAGCAGCGCGGCGTCGCCGGGCTGCGCCAGCGCGGCAGCGCGCTGCACCGCTTGCTCCAGCGTCGGTGCGAATTCGACCGCCACCGTGCCATGCAGCGCCGCGGCAATGGCCTGCGCGTCGCGGCCGATGAGCACCGCAGCGCGCAGTCGTGCGGCGTGCGCCCGCAGCGGCGAAAAATCCTGCCCCTTGCCCTCGCCGCCGGCGATCCACACCACCGGGCGGTCCATGCCGGCCAGCGCCGCGGCGGTGGCTCCCACATTGGTGCCTTTGCTGTCGTCGATCCAGTGCACGTCGTCGATCACGGCCACGGTCTGCATGCGGTGCGGCTCGCCGCGATAGTCGCGCAGCGCGTGCAGCATCGGCGCCAGCGGCGCGCCCACGGCATCGCCCAGCGCCAGCGCCGCCAGGGCGTTGGCCACGTTGTGCGCGCCCTGGATGCGCAAAGCGTCTGCGGGCATCAGCCGTTGCACGGTGAATTCGACCGGCGCCGCGACGGCAGCCGCCTTGCCACGCCGACGTGGTGCCTGCGCGCCCGGCTGCGGCGCGTCGGCTGCGGCGTCAGCCACGGCACGCGCCAGCCAGTCGATGCCGCCTTCGCGCACCACGCCCCAGTCGCCCGGCTGCTGCGGCGCATGCAGGCTGAAGCGCCGCAGCAGCCTGCCTGGACGCTGCAGGGCGAGCACCGCCGGGTCGTCGCGGTTGAGCACCATGACGCCGTCGGCCCCGTCGTCGCCGAAAATGTTTGCCTTGTCCGCGGTGTACGCCGCCATGTCGCCGTGCCAGTCGAGATGGTCCTGGGTGATGTTGAGCACGGTGGCCGCGTCGGCGCGCAGGTCGGTCATGCCGTGGAGCTGGAAACTGGAGAGTTCGAGCACCCAGGCCTGCGGCAGATCGTCCTGCGCCAGCCGGGCCTGCAACACGTCGAGCATCGCCGGCGAGATATTGCCCGCCACCGCCACGCTCCAGCCGGCGCGTTGCAGCATCGCCCCGGTGAGGCGGGTGACGGTGGTCTTGCCGTTGGTGCCGGTGATGGCCAGCACTTTCGGCGCGTAGCCGCGCTGTGCGCGCAGGTCGTCCAGCGCCCACTGGAACACGTGCAGCTCGCCGGCCAGCGGCACGCCGCGCGCCTGCGCCGCCTGCACGATGGCGGCGAATTCGGCCGCATGCGGCGCCAGCCCCGGGCTGCGCAGCACGAGTTGCGCGTCGCCGAGCAGACCGGCGTCGAGCGCGCCGCAGTGCACCTGCGCCTGCGGCACGTCACGCTGCAGCGCGGCCAGTCCCGGCGGTTGCGCGCGGCTGTCGGCCACACGCACGCGCGCGCCCTGCGCCGCACACCAGCGCGCCATCGCCAGCCCGGATTCGCCCAGACCGAGCACCAGTACGGAGGTCGCGGCCAGTTTCATCGCAGTTTCAGACTCGCCAGACCCGCCAGACACAGCATCATGGTGACGATCCAGAAGCGCACCACGACCTGCGACTCTTTCACCCCGAGCTGTTCGAAGTGATGGTGCAGCGGCGCCATTTTGAAAATGCGCCGCCCCACGCCGTATTTTTTCTTGGTGTATTTGAAGTAACTCACCTGGATCATCACCGACACGGTTTCGGCGACGAACACACCGCCCATGATCGCCAGCACGATTTCCTGTCGCACGATCACCGCGATCGTTCCCAGCGCGCCGCCCAGCGCCAGCGCACCGACGTCGCCCATGAACACCTGCGCCGGGTAAGCGTTGAACCACAGAAACGCCAGCCCGGCGCCGACCATGGCGCCAACGAAAATCAGCAGCTCGCCGGTTCCCGGGATGAAGGGAAACAGCAGGTACTTGGAATACACCGCGTTGCCGGTGACGTAGGCGAACACCCCGAGCGAGCTGCCGACCATGACCACCGGCATGATGGCCAGGCCGTCGGCGCCGTCGGTGAGGTTGACCGCGTTGCTGCTGCCGACGATGACCAGATAGCTCAGCACGATGAACCCGGTCACCCCCAGCGGGTAGCTCACCGACTTGAAAAACGGCACGATGAGGTCCGACGCCGGCGGCAGCGGCATGGTCAGTCCGCTGCGCAGCCACTGCACGAACAGATGCCACACCTCCAGGTTGCTCTTGCCGGACACGGCAAACGCCAGGTAAAAGGCGGCGGCCACGCCGATGAGCGTCTGCCAAAAATATTTTTCCCGCGAGCGCATGCCGTTGGGGTCGCGGTAGACCACCTTGCGGTAGTCGTCGGCCCAGCCGATGGCGCCAAAACCCAGCGTGACCAGCAGCACCAGCCAGACGAAGCGGTTGCTCAGGTCCATCCACAACAGGGTCGAGATGGTGATGGCGAGCAAAATGAGCACGCCGCCCATGGTCGGTGTGCCGGTCTTGATCAGGTGGGTCTGCGGCCCGTCCTGCCGCACCGCCTGACCGACCTTCATCGCCGTGAGCTTGCGGATCACCCCCGGGCCGGCGAGCAGGCCGATGAACAGGGCCGTGAGCGTGCTCATCACCGCGCGGAAAGTGATGTAGTTGAACACGCGGAAAAACCGCAAATCGGGCGACTGTTCCATCAGCCACAACGCCAGGCTATGCAGCATGCTGCCCTCCATCGACGGCCAGCGCGGCAATCGCCTGTACCGCACGCTCCATGCGCATGAAACGCGACCCCTTGACCAGCACGGTGTCGAAGCCACGCAGCGCCTGCGGCTGCAGCGGCAGCCCGCCGAGATCGGCGGCGTGCAGCGCCGCGCCCAGGCCCGCGGCGCGTGCGGCGGTCACCGCGTGCGCGCCGAGTTCGCCCACGGCCCACAGCGCCGCCAGCGCCCGCTGCGCCGCATAGGCGCCGACTTCGGCGTGAAACGCCGGCCCCTGGTCGCCGACTTCGCCCATGTCGCCCAGCAGCAGCAGGCTGCGCCCGGGCAGCTCGGCGAGCACGTCGATCGCCGCGCGCACCGAATCGGGGTTGGCGTTGTAACTGTCGTCGATCAGCAGCAGCGCCTGCCCGCCGGGCAGGATCAGCCGCTGCGGCACCAGCCGCCCGGCCACCGGGGCGAACGCCTGCAGGCCGTCGCAAATCGCCGCCAGCGGCACACCCGCGGCCAGCGCCGCGGCGGTGGCGGCCAGCGCGTTGCGCGCGTTGTGCCGGCCCAGCAGCTGCAGTCCGACTTCGGCGTGCCCGGCCGGGGTGTGCAACTGCACGCGCAACTGGCCCTGGCGGTAAAACGCCACTCCGCTGACTTCGGCGGCGACGGCGGCTTGCTCCGGCTCGCGCAGGGCAAACCGCAGGCAGCGGCGCGTCGCCGCCATGCCCGCCCACAGCGCGGCATGGTCGGCGTCAGCAGGAAACACGGCCACGCCGCCAGCGGGCAGCGCGGCGATCACCGCGCCGTTTTCGCGCGCCACGGCGTCGACACCGTGGAGAAATTCCTGGTGCTCGCGCTGCGCGTTGTTGACCACGGCCACCGTCGGCTCGGCCACGCTGGCCAGCCAGGCGATTTCTCCGGGGTGGTTCATGCCGAGCTCGACCACGGCGGCCTGGTGCTGCGGCCGCAGCCGCAGCAGCGTCAGCGGCAGGCCGACGTCGTTGTTGAAATTGCCCTGCGTCGCCAGCCGCGCGTCGCTGCCGACCCAGGCCGCGAGGATGGCAGCGAGCATTTGCGTCACCGTGGTCTTGCCGTTGCTGCCGGTGACGGCGATCAGCGGCAGGCTTTGCTGCCGCCGCCAGCCGCGCGCCACCAACCCCAGTGCCTTGCGGCTGTCGGCCACTTCGATGCCTGGCAGCCCCGCGGCGGCGATGCCGCGTTCGGCCAGCGCTGCCACCGCACCCTGCTGCCGCGCCTGCGGCAGAAAGTCGTGCGCGTCGAAGCGTTCGCCGCGCAGCGCGACGAACAGCGCACCCGGCGTGAGCTGACGGCTGTCGGTCTGCACCGCAAGCACCGCGGTATCGGGGTCGCCGGCCAGCCGCGCGCCGGGGCCGATCCACTCGCGCGCCTCGGCCAGGGTGAGCAGCCCGGCGCCGCGCGCGGCCAGCGCCATGCGGGCGTGGAACGCATCGCTGAAGGCAAACCTGCGTCCGGCGACTTCCTGCGTGGTTTCGTGCCCCTTGCCGGCGAGCAGCACGACGTCGGCAGCGGCGGCGTGTGCCACGGTGTGGGCGATGGCCTGTGCCCGGTCTTCGATCAGCAGGGCCTGCGCCGGCTGCTCCAGCCCGGCGAGCAGGTCTTGCAAAATCGCCCCCGGTGCTTCGCTGCGCGGGTTGTCGCTGGTGAGCACGACCCGGTCGGCATGGCGTTCGGCGGCCTGCGCCATCAACGGGCGCTTGCCGCGGTCGCGGTCGCCGCCGGCGCCGAACAGGCACCACAACCGGCCGCCGCGCGCCTGCGTCACCGGGCGCAGCGCGCGCAGCGCCTTGTCCAGCGCATCGGGGGTGTGGGCATAGTCGATCACCGCCAGCGGGGCGCCGTGGCCGCCGAGCAATTGCATCCGCCCCGGCACCGGCCGCAGGCTGCGCAACGCGCTGACGATGGCCGCGTCGTCCAGCCCGGTGGTGTGCAGCAGCGCGGCGACGACCAGCAGATTGCTCAGATTGAACGCGCCGAGCACCGGCAGTTCCAACGGGTAGGCAGCGCCGTGGTGGACGAGAACGAAGCGCTGCCCGCCGGTCGTCACGGCGGCGTCGCGCGCCTGCCAGTCGGCCACGCCGCGCAGCGAGGTGGTCTGCACCGCCAGCCCGCCTGCCTGACACGTGGGCAGCAGCGTCTGCGCGGCGTAGGCGTCGTCGATGTCGAGCACGGCGTGGCACAGCCCGGGCCAGAGGAAGAGCTGGCGCTTGGCCTGCGCGTAGGCGGCCATGTCGCCGTGGAAATCCAGATGGTCTTGTGTCAGGTTGGTGAACGCTGCGGCGTGGATGGCGCAACCGTCCAGCCGGTGTTCGACCAGGCCGATGCTCGACGCCTCGATCGCGCACCAGCGCGCGCCCTGCGCGCGCAGCGCGGCGAGCACGGTTTGCAGCCGCACGGGGTCGGGGGTGGTGAAGCCGGTGGGCTGCAGCGCGTCGGGCCAGCCGGCGCCGAGCGTGCCGATGACGCCGCAGGGCTGGCCGGCCGCCTGCAGTGCCTGCGCCGTCCACAACGCACACGAGGTCTTGCCGTTGGTGCCGGTGACGGCCAGCAACCGCACGCTGTGCGACGGATGGTCGTACCACTGCGCCGCCAGCGGGCCGGCCAGCGCCTTGAGGCCGTGCACGGACACGACGCGGGCATCGGTGAAGCCGAAATGCTGTGCGCCGGCGGCCTCGATCAGCACGGCGCCCGCCCCCGCGGCCAGCGCCTGCGGCACGAACTGCCGCGGATCGCGCGCCGCCCCCGGCCAGGCGACGAACACGCTGCCGGGCTGCACCTCGCGGCTGTCGCTGCTCCACGGCGCCTGCGCGGCCACGCCGAGCTGGCGCAGCGCGTGCAACACGGCGGGGACGGTATGGTGCGCCGCGCTCATGCGCCCCCCCTGGCGCGCCGGCCTGCGGGCAACTGCAGCGCCTGCGCCGTCTGCGTCGGCACCAGATCGGGTTTGACCGGCAGATCGGGCCGCACGCCGAGGATGCGCAGCGCCTGCGGCACCACGGCGCCGAACACCGGCGCGGCGACCTGCCCGCCGAAATGTTTGCCCGCGCTGGGCTGGTCGATCGACACCGCCATCACCAGCACGGGATGGTCGATCGGCGCCAGGCCGACGAACTGCGCGCGGAACAGTCTTTTGTCATAGCGGCCGTCTTTGGCGATCCACGCCGTGCCGGTCTTGCCGCCGGTGGAATAACCGGGTACCGCCGCAGCCGGCGCCGTGCCGCCGGGCTGTGTGACCAGCGCCAGCATGCCGCGCATTTCCCGCGCCACGGTGGGCGAAATCACCTGCACGCCTTCGGCAGCCTGGTCGTGGCGGAACAGCGTCAGCGGCAGGATGCGACCGCGGTCGGCAAAAATCAGGTAGGCATGCGCCAGTTGCAGGGTGGAAATCCCCAGACCGTAGCCGAAGCCCATGGTGATGCGGTCGATCGGCCGCCAGCGCTTCATCGGACGCATCAGCCCGCTGGTGGCGCCGGGGAACTCGATTTGCGGCTTCTGCCCGAAGCCCACCGCGGTGTACATGTCCCACTGCACCTGCGCCGGCATTTTGCTCACCACCTGCGAGGTGGCGACGTTGCTCGAATACTGGATGACCTGCGGCAGCTCGATGTCGCCGTTGTTGCTGTCGTCGCAGATGTTCGCGCCAAAAAACTGCTGGCAGCCCGGCGCGGTGTGGAACACCGTCGTCGGCGTGATGATGCCGGCCTGCAGCGCCGCGCTCAGGGTGATGGGTTTGAGCACCGAGCCGGGCTCGAACGCGTCGGTGACGGCGTAATTGCGGATGTCCGACTCGGTCATGCGCTTGCGGCTGTTGGGGTCGAAGCTGGGGTAGTTGGCCATCGCCAGGATTTCCCCGGTTTTGGCATCGACCACCACGGCGCTGCCGTTTTTCGCCTTGTTGTCCTCGACCGCCTGTTTCAGCGCCTGGTAGGTGAGGTACTGGATCTTGCTGTCGATCGACAGCCGCACGTCCTGACCGTCGACCGGCGGCACGCCGCCCGACACGTCCTCGATGACGTTGCCCAGCCGGTCCTTGACCACCTTGCGCACCCCCGGATGCCCGGCCAGCCGCGACTGCAGCGCCAGTTCCAGACCGTCCTGCCCCTGCCCTTCGATGTTGATGAAGCCGATGAGCTGCGCCGCCGCCGAGCCTTCGGGGTAATAGCGCTTGTAGCTCGGCGACTCGTAAATGCCCTTGATGCCCAGCGCCTTGACCTGCCGTGCCACATCGACGTCGACCTGCCGCTTGAGGTAGACGAACTGGCGGTTGGAGTCAAGCCGGCGCTGCAGGTCGGCGGCGTCCAGGCCGAGCAGCGCGGCCAGCTGGCGCACTTTGTCGTCGTCGGGTTCGACCTGCGTCGGGTCGGCCCAGATGGTCTTGGCCGGAATGCTCGACGCCAGGATGTTGCCGTTGCGGTCGAGAATGCGCCCGCGCATGGCCGGCAGCTCGATGGTGCGCACGAAGCGCAGCTCACCCTGGTTCTGGTAGAACTGCGTCGTCCACACCTGTACCCAGAATGCGCGCAGCGCCAGCGCGGCGAACACGGCGTAGAGCAGCCATTTCACCAGCCAGGCACGCCCCGGCGGCAGCTTGACGTGCAGCAGCGGGCTTTTTTTGCCGTAGGCCGCCGGCGCGACCGCGGCGCGAAACACCGGGTTTTTCATCGCCGCCCTCCTTTTTTCGCGGGAACGGTTGGCGGCATGGCCGGCAGCGGCGGCAGTGTGGACTGCCCTTCCGGCACGAAAATGGTGCGCGCGGCGGTGATCGGGCGCATGTCGAGCTCGGTGCGGGCGAGTTTTTCGATGCGCCCGGGTGCGCTCATCGCGCGGTATTCGACCTGCAGCCGGTCTTTGTCCAGCTGCAGCTGCTCGCCGCGCTGCTGCGCCACGTCGAGCGCGGCGAACACCCGTCGCGCCTGGTACTGCGCGCGCACCACGGACATGGCGCACAGCACGACGACGAACAGCAGCAGCAGGTTGATGCGGGTCATCATCGCGTCACACCCGTTGCGCCACGCGCAAAATGGCCGACCGCGCCCGCGGATTGGCGCCGACTTCGGCTGCGCCGGGGCGCAGCCGGGCGATGTCGCGCAGTTGCGGCGTGAACACTGCCGACAGCCCCGGCACGAACGGCTGGCGGCGGTCGGTCGCCGGAGCGCGCGAGTGCGCCTGGATGAAGCGCTTGACCCGCGCGTCCTCCAGCGAATGAAAGCTGATGACCACCAGCCGTCCCCCGGGCTTGAGCACCTGCAGCACCTGGCTCAGCGCCGCCTCGATCTGCTCAAGCTCGGAATTGACGTGAATCCGAAGAGCTTGAAACGTGCGGGTGGCCGGGTCCTGCCCCGGCTCGCGGCTCCTGACCGCGCTGGCCGCCACGGCAGCGAGCTCGCTACTGCGGGTAATGGGCGTTCCGGCGTCGCGGCGAGCCACAATCTTCTTTGCAATCTGGACAGCCGCCCGTTCATTTCCATACTCCTTCAACACGGTGGCGATTTGCTCAACCGTCGCCGTGGCCAGAAATTCAGCCGCGGTGCGCCCGCTGCTGGTGTCCATGCGCATGTCCAGCGGGCCGTCGGCGCGAAAACTCATGCCGCGCTCGGGCTGGTCGAGCTGCGGTGACGACACCCCGAGGTCGAACAGCAGGCCGTCGACCGCACTCACCCCCTGCGCACGCAACACCGCGGCGAAGTCGGCAAACGCCGCGTGGGCGATGACGAACCGCGGATCGGCGATCTGCTGCGCCGCCTGCACCGCCTGCGGATCGCGGTCGATGGCGATCAGCCGCCCCTGCGGCCCGAGGCGGCGCAGGATTTCGCGGCTGTGCCCGCCGCGGCCAAACGTGGCATCGAGGTAGATGCCGTTCGGATCGGTCAGCAGGTGATCGACCGCTTCGTGCAGCAACACGGTGCGGTGCGCCGCCTGGGCGCCGGGAAGGGAGGCCGTCGGGCGCATACACGGTCACAGCACGATGTCGCGCACGGCTTCGGGCATTCCCGCCTCGATCACCGCGGCTTCCTGCGCCTGGTGCTTGGCGCGATCCCAAATCTCGAAATGCCGTCCCATGCCGATGAGATCGACATCGCGCTCCAGCCCGGCGGCCAGCCGCAGTTCGGGAGAGATCAGCACCCGGCCGGTGGCGTCCATCTCGGTTTCGGTGGCGTGGCCAAGGTAGATGCGCTTCCAGCCCTGCGCCGACATCGGCAGCTGCAACACCTTGTCGCGGAACGTCGTCCACTCGTCGTCGGCAAACATCAGCAGGCAGCCGTCGGGGCTTTTGGTCAGCGTCAGCTTGCCCTGCGAGCGCGCCAGCAGCAGGTCACGATGGCGGGCAGGCACGGTCATCCGGCCTTTGCCGTCCAGAGTGAGTGCCGAGATGCCAATGAACATGGGTTCGCCCGCAGTTGCCGTGCCGGAGTGGAAGCGGTCAAACTGCGCATAGCGCTGCACAATTTCCCACTTTTTTGCACTGAACGCCACTTTAGGGGATGGCGGCGGCCGCGGTCAAGCGGACAACCCTGAAAATTCTTTTACAAAACAAGGACTTAGGTACTGTGTATAAACGCAGGTCTGCGCAGTGTTTTCCTTGAAAATGAAAGGGTTAGATACAGAAATGAAAGCCGTTTCGAGAAAGCGCACGACGGGCGCGCGCAGGCCGTGGCCGCAGCCTGTTTGCTGCGCCGCGGTCACGGCAGATGGGCAAAACGGAGGGAGTGCGAAGTCGGGCTGTAAGCCGGATTCTGTGCAGCCGGGGCAAACCCCGGCCGTGGCAGCCATTCCTCTGCGCCGGGCATTACTGCACGGCTGATGCCACCTACCCGCAGACTCGCGCGGGCCACGCTGTGCCGGCGCTGCCGCCGGCGCGTCTGCCTATTTGGTGTTGCTCCGGATGGAGGTTGCCGCGTTTCACGTCCACGCCGGTCGCCCGGCGTTTACTCGTCTCTGTGGCCCTGTTCGTCACGTCACCGTGCACGGCCGTTAACCGTCATCCTGCCCTGTGGAGTCCGGACTTTCCTCGATGCGCGCACGCACCGCGGCTGCCCGCCCGGCTTCGCAGGCTCGATTATGCGCGGACTCTTGACTACGGCGCCGCGCAGGACGAAAAAAAGCAGACATAAACCCAAGCATGCATGGGTTATCATTCTCCCATGCCCAACGTGCTTCCGCCCTACCGCGGATGGCGAATCGTCATGTATCCCAACGATCATCGTCCGCCGCATGTGCATGTCATCGGCGCCGAAACCCATGCGCGTTTCGAGTTGCTGTGCGATTTGGGCGAAGTCCGCTTGATGGATCAAGTCGGGTTGACTTATAGACAGGCACAGTCCATTGCCGCGCACCTTGCGCGCCATCTGGCACACCTCTGCCAAGCCTGGGGAGAACTGCATGACCATTGAATCCCAACCTCTGGCGCTGACCCTAGAGGCATTCGACCGGGCGACACAGCGCGGGCGGAATCTGTTGTCCCGCGGTCCGCTTGCAGTGGCGGCGCATTATCGGGACGGGCGCATCCATGTCGAACTCAATAACGGCTGCGCTTTTGAATTTCCCGTCGACCAGGCACAGGGATTGACTGGCGCCGACGAAGCGGATTTGCAGGTCATCGAAATCGAGGCGTCCGGTCTGGGCTTGCATTGGCCGCGGCTGAACGCCGACTTGTATGTGCCCAATCTGATCAAGGGCATTTTGGGAACCAAACGGTGGATGGCAAGCATCGGCGCAGCGGGCGGCCGGGTGAAAAGCGCTGCAAAGGCTGAGGCGGCGCGGGCAAATGGAGCCAAGGGCGGGCGGCCCAAACGGCAGGCAACCGCATGACTGCCGTTTTCACCACACCGTCAGCCTCGACCTGAGTCGGTCATTCGTCCCGTTGTACGGATGAGACAAGTCATCCTGCACAGCCGGCACAGTCCGTCTCAAACCCTTGTTTGCTACGTGTCGGCGCGCTGCCCCGGCGCGCTGCTCAGCCGCCACGGCAGTATGTCGCCGGCCTGCAGCGGCACGATGTCGGTCTCGGCGTAAGGCAGGCTGGCCGGCACTTGCCAATCGGCGCGCTCCAGGGTGACCGAGCCGACGTTGCGTGGCAGACCGTAGAACGCCGCGCCGAACCGGCTGGCAAAGTCGTCCAGCCGGTGCAGCGCGTCGCGCTGCTCGAACGCGGTGGCGTAGAGTTCGAGGGCGTTGACTGCGGTGAAGCAGCCGGCGCAGCCGCAGGCGCTTTCCTTGGCGCCGCGGGCGTGCGGCGCGGAATCGGTGCCGAGGAAAAACCGGTCGTCACCGCTGGTGGCGGCGTCGAGCAGCGCCTGCCGGTGCCGCTCGCGCTTGAGCACCGGCAGGCAGTAGTAATGCGGACGCAGGCCGCCGCTGAACATCGCGTTGCGGTTGTGCAACAGATGGTGCGCAGTGAGGGTTGCGGCCTGCAGCGGCGCGCCGCGGTCGTCCCGTTCGCCGCAGGCACGGACGAAGTCGGCGGCGTGCGCCGTGGTGATGTGTTCGAGCACGATTTTCAGCGCGGGAAAGGCGCGGCGCAGGGCGACGAGGTGGCGGTCGATGAACACGGCCTCGCGGTCGAACACGTCCACCTCGGGGTCCGTCACCTCTCCGTGGATCAGCAGCGGCATGCCCAGGCGCTGCATGGCGTCGAGCGCGGGGTAGATGCGCTTGAGTTCGGTCACCCCGCTGTCGGAGTTGGTCGTCGCCCCGGCGGGGTAGAGTTTGAAGGCGTGGATGATGCCGCTGTCGCGCGCCTGCTGCACCAGCTGCGGCGAAGTCGCATCGGTGAGGTAGAGCGTCATCAGCGGGGTGAAGTCGGCGCCGGCGGGCAGCGCCGCGAGAATGCGGTTGCGATAGTCGACGGCCTGCTGCACCTGCACCACCGGCGGCTTGAGGTTGGGCATGACGATGGCGCGAGCGAACTGCCGCACGGTCCACGGCAGCGCGTCGCGCAGCGCGGCGCCGTCGCGCAGGTGCAGATGCAGGTCGTCGGGGCGGGTGAGGGTGAGGAGTCGTGCGGTCATGGCTGCGTCTGTCGGGTCAACACCGGCATGCTAGCCTGACGTTCAGTGGTGGAGGATTTTGGCAAGAAACTGCGCCGCGCGCTCGCTGCGCTGCCCGCCCTCGGCAAAGAACTCGGCGGTCGGGCAGTCTTCGACGATCGCCCCGGCGTCCATGAATACCACGCGGTGCGACACGCGGCGGGCGAAACCCATTTCGTGGGTCACGACCATCATGGTCATGCCCTCCTCGGCGAGCTGGACCATCACGTCGAGCACCTCGCCGACCATCTCCGGGTCGAGCGCCGAAGTCGGCTCGTCGAACAGCATCGCCACCGGGTCCATCGCCAGCGCGCGGGCGATCGCCACCCGCTGCTGCTGCCCGCCCGAGAGCTGCCCCGGATATTTGTCGCGCTGCTTGGACAGGCCGACGCGGTCGAGGTAGAGCAGCCCCTTGTCGCGCGCCTCGGCCTTGCTGCGGCCGAGCACCTTGACCTGCGCCAGCGTCAGGTTGTCGGTCACGGTGAGGTGCGGGAACAACTCGAAGTGCTGGAACACCATGCCCACGCGCGCGCGCAGCTTGGGCAGATTGGTCTTGGGGTCGGCGACCGAAATCCCGTCGACCACGATGCCGCCCTGCTGGATCGGCTCCAGCGCGTTGACACACTTGATCAGCGTGGACTTGCCCGACCCCGACGGCCCGCACACCACGACGACCTCGCCGCGTCGCACCTGCGTGGTGCAATCGGTGAGCACGCGAAAGTCGCCATACCACTTGCTGACGTTGCGGATGTCGATCATCGGCGCGCCGTCGGATCGGTCGTTCATGGGGGTTCTCTACGAAGTTCAACGCGTGCCGTTCAGCGCACGATGGCGATGCGCCGGTGCAGCCGCTTGACGCCCTGCGACAGGGTGAAGCTCAGCACGAAATACACCACGGCGACCAGGGTGTACATCTCCACCACCCGGCTGTCGCGCTGGGCGATTTTCATCGCCGCGCCGACGAAGTCGGTGACGTTGAGCAGCGCCACCAGCGACACGTCCTGAAACAGCACGATGGTCTGGGTCAGCAGCACCGGCAGCATGTTGCGCAGCGCCTGCGGCAGGACGACCAGCCGCATCGTCTGCGGGTAGGTCAGTCCCAGCGCGTAGGCCGCGCCGAGCTGCCCCTTGGGGATGCTCTGAATGCCGGCGCGCACGATTTCGGCAAAGTACGCCGCCTCGAACAGGATGAAGGTGAAATAGGCCGAGCGCTCGGCGCCGATCTTGGGCGGGTACTCCGCGCCGCTGAGCCACTGCAGCATCACCGGCGCCAGAAAGTAGAACCAGAAAATCACCAGCAGCAGCGGGATGGAGCGCATCAGGTTGATGTAGCCCGCAGCCAGCAGCGACAGCGGCTTGATCGACGACAGCCGCGCCAGCGCCAGCACGATGCCCAGCAGGGTGCCGCCGATGGCCGCGACCACGGTGAGCTGCACGGTGTACGCCAGTCCCTTGAGCAAAAACGGCAGGACGGCAACGATGGCGCCGAGATCGAATCCGCCCATCACCTGGCTCCGCCGAGATAACCCGGCACCGCCGTGGCACGCTCGACCCAGGCCATGATGCGGTTGATGGAAAACGCCACGGCGACGTACAGCACCGTGGCTGCGCCGAACGCGGCGAAGTAGCGGAAGGTCATCTCACCCATTTCGCGGGTGCGGAAAAACAGCTCGGTCAGCCCGATGGAATAGGCGACCGCGGAGTTTTTCACCAGGTTCATCGACTCGGAGGTCAGCGGCGGGATGATGATGCGGTAGGCCATCGGCAGCAGCACGTAGCGGAAGGTCTGCGCCGGTGTGAGCCCCAGCGCCAGACCGGCCATCATCTGCCCGCGCGGCAGCGACTGGATGCCCGACTTGACCTGCTCGGCGATGCGCGCCGCGGTGAACAGCCCCAGACACACCACCGCGGTGAGCAACTGGAATGTGGCCGGATCGACGGCGTTGGCAAAGCGTTTGACCGGCGGCACCACGCTGGGCAGAACGAAATACCAGAGAAAAAACTGCACCAGCAGCGGGATGTTGCGGAACAGTTCGACATAGCCGTTGCCCAGCGTCACCCACAGCCGGCTGCGCGTGGTGCGCACCACGCCGAGCACCGAGCCCAGCGCCACGGCGATCAGCCAGGCGCCCAGCACCAGCACCAGCGTGATCTCCAGCCCGGACAGCAGTGACATGCCCCAGGTGGTGTCGCCGTCTGGCGTGTCCTCAAAAAAAATGCCCAGACCCAGCATCGCCCTGCCCCGTCAAACCGGCCCAATGGAAAAAAGCCGACAACGCTGTCGGCTCTTTGCGCGTCGCGCCTTGCGCGCTGCCGAACACACGGATGACGCTTATTCCACGCCTTTATTCCACGCCTTTGTCGTTGGGGTGGGCGAACGCTTCCCGCGTCGCCGCGTTTTCCGGAAAGTTCAGGTTGATGCCTTTGGGCGGAATCGGGCTGAGGAACCACTTTTTGTAAATGGCGTTGATCTCGCCGGACTTCATCACCCCGTCGATGGTCTTGTCCACCAGCGCCTTGAACTGCGGGTCGTCCTTGCGCAGCATCATGCTGTAGGGCTCGCTGCGCAGCGAGCCGGGGAGGATCTTGTACGCGCCCGGGTCCTTGGAGTTGGCGATCTGCCCGGCCAGCAGGATGTCGTCCATCACGAACGCCGCGGCGCGGCCGTCGGCCATCAGCAGGAAGCTCTCGGCGTGATCCTTGCCGTAGATTTCCTTGAACTCCATGTCCTTGGTCTTTTCGTATTTTTTCAGCAACGGCACCGAGG
>JAJZAQ010000100.1 GCA_021799355.1 Pseudomonadota bacterium | reverse complement strand
TTCCGATCTTCACCATGTGGGTGCTGATGCTGTGGCTGGTGCTGCGCAATTTTCCGCTGTCACGGCCGATCAGCCTGGCCTGCTTTGGCCGGCGGCAGATGTACGTCGCGCTGCTGGCCGGCGGCACGCTTTACAACCTCGGGGTGTGGGCCGACAAGCTGACGTTCTGGTTCACCGCCGGCACGTCCAACCCGGTGATCGGCCCGCTGCGCGCATCGACCATTTACGACCTGCCGGTGTTCCTCGCCTATCTGTGCGTCCTGCCCGGCATGGGCATTTTTCTGGTCAAGTTCGAAACCGATTTCGTCGAGTGGTACGACAAGTTCTACACCGCGGTGCGCGAAGGCGGCGCGCTGCAGGACATTGCCCGCTACCACGACGGCATGCAGGCCGTGGTGCGCGAAGGGCTCTACCAGATTCTCAAGGTGCAGGCGCTGACCCTGCTGGCGGTCTATACCTTCGTGCCCCAGCTGTTTGCCTGGATCGGCATCAGCAGCCTGTACATCCCGCTGTTTCTGGTGCAGGCGGTGGCGGCGAGCTTTCAGGTCATGCTGCTGGCGGTGCTCAACGTGTTTTATTACCTCGACCGCCGCCGCGACGTCGTCGTGCTCACCGCCACGCTGACCGTGCTCAACTTTGCGCTCAGCCTGCTGTCGATCCACCTCGGGCCGGCATTCTTCGGCTACGGCTTTGCCGTCACCCTGCTCGTCACCCTGATGCTGGGCATGCTGCTGCTGCAGCGGCTGTTTCGCAAGCTGGAGTACGAAACCTTCATGCTGCAGTGATGCCGCGCCCGCGCCGCAGCCGGTTACGCCGCCGCCACCCGCGGCTGCGCGCGCGGCAGCCAGCGCAGCAATGCGCCGAGCAGCACGCCGTACAGCGGCACGACACCGAACAGACTGACGATCAGCTTGGTGGCGTAGTCCACCGCCGCGATCTCCGGCCAGTGTGCCGCCATGAACGGGTTGCTGCTGGCGTAAAACGCGATGGAAAAAAACAACACGGTATCGACGAGATTGCCCACCAAGGTCGCCACTGCGGGTGCCAGCCACCAGCGGCGGCTGCCGAGCAGGCTCTGGCGCAGGCGGGAAAACACGGTGATGTCGAGCACCTGGCCGACGGCATAGGCGATGAAGCTGCCCAACGCGATGCGGAAGACGAATACGTCGAACTGCCGCAGCGCTCCCCAGCCGCTGAATACGCCGTCGTGGAACAGCACCGACACGACGTACGAGGCCAGCAGCGCCGGAAGCATCACCCGCGCCACCACACGCCGGGCCACCGCCGGTCCAAGGATGCGCGCGGTCAGATCGGTGGCGACGTAAATCAGCGGAAAGCTGAATGCCCCCCAGGTGGTGTGCAGACCGAACAGCACGAACGGCAATTGCACCAGATAGTTGCTCGAAATAATGATGACGATGTGCAGCGCGGCCAGCGCGCCGACGATGTGCCGCGGACGTGCCGCGGCCGAAGGCTGGGAAGACGACATGGAACACCTTTTTGTTTGCAGGCGGGTGAGGGAACCGCCAACGCGCGCGACCTGCGCCGTGGTGCGCATTCTAGGCGACGCCGCGGAACGCGCCATCCGGCGCCGGCGCGCCGCCGCGCCTGGTCAGAATTGCGGCCGCAGCGACTGGCCGATGCCTTGCAGCGGCCCCAGCGGATTGCGCGTGACTTCGGTTTCGGAGATTTCCGGCTGACCGCCCCACAGCTTATAGACCACGCGGTCGTCGACCACGAGCAGCAGCATGTTGAAGCGCCAGCCGGTCGTCACGGTTTCGCGCCGGAAGTCGAGGAAGTCCAGCCAGAAATTGCCCACACGCTTGCGGTCGATGTGGCGCTGTTCGATTTCATAGCCGCGGCACGCGGCCTGCGCAAGCAGACAATCGCGGATGCCGCGATCCAGCGGGACGTCGCTGCCCGACGGCGGGACGAGCCGGCGGACGATGTCGGCGTAATTCAGGATGATGACGTTGGGCGTGGTCAGCGGGTCGATGCCGTCGGCCTTGAGCTGCGCCGTCGTCGTGACGTACGGCTCGATCCGCTCGAACGCGGCGTGCGCCTGGCTGAAATCGGTCCACGGTTTGCTCGTCTGCGCCGCGCCGCGCGGCAGCAGGGATGCGCAGCCGCCCAGCGCGAGCAACAGGGCAAGCCCCGCCGCAGCGAGCAACACGCGGCGGGAGGCTGTGTCGGAATGAACGACGTGTCGCATAGGAACCAGAGACGTTTATGGCCTAGTTTAAGCCTGTGCCACGCGTCGTCTGCCGCCCGGAGGCAGCGGCTGGCGCCCTTAAAATTGCCAGCTTTTGCTCCACCGAGCAAACGCCGTGCCTTCGCCGCGCCGACCACGCCCATGACTGAAATCGCCAAATCGTTCGAACCCCACGCCATCGAAGCCCGCTGGAGCCAGCGCTGGGAGCAGCTCGGCATTGCCGAACCGACGCTCGACCCCGCAAAACCCGCGTTTTGCGTGCAACTGCCACCGCCCAACGTCACCGGCACGCTGCACATGGGGCATGCGTTCAACCAGACGGTGATGGACGCGCTGACCCGCTATCACCGTATGCGCGGGTTCAACACACTATGGATTCCCGGCACTGATCACGCCGGCATCGCCACGCAAATCGTGGTCGAGCGCCAGTTGCAGGCCCAGGGCATCAGCCGGCACGATCTGGGGCGGGAAAATTTCGTCGCCAAGGTGTGGGAATGGAAGCAGCAGTCGGGTGACACCATCACCCGGCAGATGCGCCGCATGGGCGACTCGGTGAGCTGGTCG
>JAJZAQ010000055.1 GCA_021799355.1 Pseudomonadota bacterium | reverse complement strand
CTAGGGCCTGTTAACACAAATTACGAAGGCCGTCGGCCACCAGCACGAAGCTGAGAAAGCCCAGGAACATCGAATCGAGCTTTTCGAACCGCGAGAAGATGCGACGGTAACCCTTCAAGCGCCGAAACAGTCTCTCGACCTCGTTGCGGCGCTTGTACATCGCCCGGTCGTATTCCCAAGGCTCGATCCGGGTCCTCAGCGGAGGCACGACCGGGATAAATCCCAGATCAAGGGCAAGCTGGCGAGTCTCGTTGCCTTCATAGGCGCGATCCATGAGCAAGTGAATTGGACGGCTCGCAGGCCCCAGGCTTTGCAGCAGGCGTCTGCCCTCGGGCGCATCGTGGGCCTGTCCAGGCGACAGGCAGAACGTCACGGCCGTTCGAGCATCCGCGGCAACCATATGAATCTTGGTGTTCCATCCGCCTCGGGACTTGCCAATGGCCTGTGGGCCGTTTTTTTTAGAGCACCGGTTCCATCGGGGTGCACCTTGATGCTCGTGGAGTCCAGCGAAACCGCCTCGATCTTCACGCGCACCAGCTGCTCGCGCTGCAGCTCCTCGAACATTTTGTCCAGCACACCCGCCTTGGTCCAGCGCCGCATGCGCGTGTAGATCGTGTGCCAGTTACCGAACCGCTTGGGCAGTCCGCGCCACTTGCAGCCGTGTTCGGCAACATACAACATGGCGTTGACCACCTGCAGATTGCTCAGGCTGACGTTGCCGCGCTGCACGGGCAAGCAGTGTTCGATGCGTTTGAATTGCTCGGGTGTGATCTCCATGCCTGCAGTTTCACATCCGGTGACTTCCATCGCAATTAGTGTTAACACGCCATAAACCGCGCACACACGACGCACGTGTGCTTTTCTCTGCCTCGACTGACCTTGCTTGGCCCCGTCGTGCCCGCAGCGCCGGACGTCCGTCTGCTTTAGTACCTGATCCGTGAAAAAGAATCGCTTCACAGGCCAGCTTGGCCGTTTGTATGGGAAAATTTGCAAAACCTTGCAACCCCCAACGTTCTCTCCCCGCAAACAGCCATGCCAAACCCTGACGGCGACATTCTCACTCTGGATGAGGTCGCTGCCTACCTGAAGGCGGGCAAGCGCACCGTCTACCGGCTGGCGGCGAGTGGTGAGATACCCGCGTTCAAGCTCGGGGGCACGTGGCGGTTCCGGCGCTCCGAGTTGGATCAGTGGATCGCTGCCCGAATCGGGCAGGCGAAACGCAAACTGCCGTGATGGCCCCTTCCCTCCTGACACCGCATCAAAGCCAGTATGTCGCCTGGGTGCTCACCCGCCGCGCGGCAGGTGACACCGTGGAATCTCTGGCGTCGACGCTGGTCGACGCGCAGGTCGATCTCAACCCCCATCAGGTCGACGCTGCTCTCTTTGCCTGCCGCAACCCGCTTTCGCGCGGCGTCATCCTTTCCGACGAGGTGGGCTTGGGCAAGACCATCGAAGCGGGCCTCGTCATTGCGCAACGTTGGGCTGAGCGCAAGCGCCAGATTCTCATCATCGTCCCAGCGAACCTGCGCAAACAGTGGCATCAGGAACTGCTGGACAAATTCGGCCTGCAAGGGGTGATCCTCGAAGCCAAAAACTACAACACGCTGAAGAAATCGGGCGTGGCGCAACCTTTTCTCCACGCGCAAGGCCCGGTGATCTGCTCTTACCCATTCGCCAAAGCCAAGGCCAAAGACCTTCAGGCCATCGCCTGGGACTTGGTCGTCCTTGACGAAGCCCATCGCCTGCGCAACGTGTACAAATCCGGCAACGTGATTGCCCGCACGCTCAAAGAGGCGATGGCGCATGTGCACGCCAAGGTGCTGCTCACGGCCACGCCCCTGCAGAACTCGCTGCTGGAACTCTACGGGCTGGTCAGCCTTATCGACGAGCGCGTTTTTGGAGGTTTGAGCAGCTTCCGCGCGCAGTTCACGGCCAATGGTCGCAATCCTTCCTTTGACGCTTTGCGCGAACGGCTGTCCAGCATCTGCAAGCGCACCTTGCGGCGCCAGGTTCAGCCCTATGTCTCCTACACCGCGCGTCGCGCCATCGTGCAGGAGTTCACGCCCTCCGAAGCCGAACAGGAGCTCGCCCGCCTGGTTGCCAACTACCTGCGCCGTCCGAATCTGCGGGCCCTGCCCCAAAGCCAGCGGCAGCTCATCTCCCTCGTTTTGTGGAAGCTCCTGGCGTCGAGCACGCAGGCCATCGCCGGCGCGCTCGGCACGATGGCTGATCGGCTACAGGGTCGACTGGACGGATCATCTGCCCCCGACCTGACGGAGGCCCTGGACGAAGACTTCGAAACATTGGATGAACTGGCCGATGAGAGTCGGGCCGAGGAACCGGTCGATGGCGAAGACGCGCTGGCGACAGTCTCAGCCGGCCTCAGCCCGGAAGAGCGCGCAGCCATCGCAAACGAGATCGATGAGCTGCGCCGTTATCAGGATCTGGCCGCACGCATCCGCGAGAACGCCAAAGGGCAGGCACTGCTCACGGCTCTGGATCGCGCCTTTGCCGAAATGGAGCGGCTCGGTGTAGCGCGCAAAGCCGTCATCTTCACCGAATCACGACGCACCCAGGACTACCTGCTGAACCTGCTGAGCCAGACCAAACATGCCGGGCCCAACGGCGATGGCATCGTGCTGTTCAACGGCACCAACAGCGACGCCCGCGCGCAGGCCATTTACAGAGACTGGCTCAAGCGCCATGAGGGAACCGACCGCATCACCGGTTCCAAGACCGCCGACACCCGTGCAGCGCTGGTCGAGTATTTCAAGGAACGCGGTACGGTCATGATCGCGACCGAAGCGGGCGCAGAAGGCATCAACCTGCAGTTCTGCTCACTGGTCATCAACTACGACCTGCCGTGGAATCCGCAGCGCATCGAACAGCGCATCGGGCGCTGCCACCGCTACGGCCAAAAGCACGACGTGGTGGTCGTCAACTTTGTCGATCGCAGCAATGCGGCCGATGCGCGGGTGTACGAACTGCTGGCACAGAAATTCCATCTGTTCGAAGGCGTGTTCGGTGCCAGCGACGAAGTGCTGGGCGCCATTGGCTCCGGTGTGGACTTCGAGCGCCGCATCGCCGACATCTACCAGAACTGCCGCACCCCGAGCGAGATCGAGGCCAGCTTCGAGCAGCTCCAACGCGACCTCTCCAGCGAGATCAACGAGGCGATGGTCAAGACCCGCCAGATTCTGCTGGAAAACTTCGACGAGGAGGTGCAAGACCGGCTGCGCATCCAGGCCGACGCCAGCGCAAGCGCGCGCAACCGCTTCGAACGCATGCTCATGGATTTGACGCGGACGGCGCTGGACGGCTGCGCCGACTTTGATGACGGCGGTTTCAACCTGCGATGGCTGCCGGCGGGCATCGCGGCCAGCGGACTGTCCGGCATCGAACTCGGCCGCTACGAACTGCCGCGCCGCTCCGGCCAAGCGCATCTTTACCGCCTGCAACATCCCTTGGCGCTTTGGATCGTGCAACAGGCCAAAGCCCGAAAGCTCGAATGCGCCAGACTGGTATTCGACTACGACCGCTACGGCACCCGGGTCAGCTCGCTGGAGCCCTTTCGCGGCAAAACCGGCTGGCTCACCTGCCGTCTGCTCGAAGTCGAGGCCCTGGGCAATCTGGAGCAGCATCTGCTGGTCGCTGCCGTCAGCGCCGACGGCGTGCCATTGGCCGAAGAGGACCCGGAAAAGCTGCTGCGCCTGCCGGCCACCCTGCACGCGGCAACCCCGCCCGAGGATGCGCGTCTGGCCGTGCTGGCAGCCGACGTGGAAAACCGCCGAGCCCAGGTGCTGCGGGCGATCAACCAGCGCAACCTCGGCTACTTTGACCAGGAAGTGCGCAAGCTCGACGCTTGGGCGGAAGACCTCAAGCTGGGGCTGGAGCGGCGCATCGAGGAGATCGATGGCGAGATCGCCGAAGTGCGTCGCACCGCCGCTCTCGCCCCCACGCTCGAAGAAAAGCTGTCGTGGCAGAAAAAGCAGCGGGAGCTGGAGGCCCAGCGCAACAAGCTGCGACGAGAACTGTTCATTCGGCAGGATGAAATCGAAGCCGAGCGCGATCACCTCATCAGCCAGCTGGAGCAGCAGCTTCGGCAGCAGGTTCAAGAGCGCACGCTGTTTACCATCGAGTGGGAGTTGAGATGAAATCAAACACCGAGGCCCAAGCATGAAGCCTGTCAGCGACCCGAATCAGCTTTCCCGTCTCGTCTTGCATGGTTACAAATCCATTGCCGAATGTGACATCGCCTTGGGGCGACTCAACGTTCTAATTGGTGCAAATGGGGCTGGCAAGTCCAACTTCATCGGTTTTTTTCGTCTGATCCAGCGCATTCTCGAAGAACGCCTGCAACTGACCGTAGGCGAAATGGGTGGGCCGGACGCCCTATTGCACTTTGGCCGCAAGAAAACCGAACAACTACGTGCGGAGCTTTACTTCGGCAACAACGGCTACCGGTTTGCATTGAAGCCGACCCAAGACAACCGCATGGTGTTCGCCCGTGAAGCGCTATGGTGGAACCAGCATGGGGATTGGCGGCCGCGCACCGGACATTTCGAAACCTATGCGCACGAACAAAAATCTCGCACAAGGATATACGGTTTCGTCGTCCCCGCCATGCGCTCCTGGCGGCTCTACCATTTCCACGACACCAGCACCAGCGCGCTGGTCAAACAGGTGCATGGCATCAACGATAATGAAGGACTACGTGAAGACGCGCGCAATCTTGCTGCCTTTCTCTATCGTCTGAAAAATCATCATCCGGAGCATTACCGCCGTATCGTCAAAACTGTACAGCTCGTCGCGCCGTTTTTCGGTGATTTTCACCTCCGCCCCACGGTGGACAACCAAGAAAAAATCCAACTCGAATGGGTGGAACAGGGGCAAGACATCCCATTTACCGCAAGTGCCCTGTCCGACGGCACGCTGCGTTTCATCTGCTTGGCCACGTTGCTCTTGCAACCGGAGGAATTTCAGCCTGCCGCCATCCTGATCGATGAGCCGGAGCTGGGTTTGCACCCCTACGCCATCACGGTACTGGCCGGACTGATGAAGGCGGCCTCACAACGACATCAACTCATTGTCTCCACGCAGTCGGTCGAACTGGTCAATGAGTTCGACGCTGAAGACCTCATCATCGTAGACAAAGCCGGGGCGGCCTCTACCCTGCGGCGGCTGGAGGTTGAGGCATTGCGCGAATGGATTAGCGACTACAGCCTGGGTGAGCTGTGGAAGAAAAATCTGCTTGGTGGGAGGCCGACGCGATGACGCGGGTTTATCTTCTGGTCGAAGGCCAAACCGAAGAAACCTTTGTGCGCGAACTGCTCGCGCCGCACTATGCGCGCATGGGCTTGTACCTCACCCCCATCCTTGTCGGCACCAGCCCAGGACACAAAGGGGGCATCGTGGGTTACGCCAAGGTAAGGCCTCAGATCGAACGGCTATGCAAGCGAGATCGCGATGCCTATGTCACCACGATGTTCGACCTGTACGCCTTACCGGGCGATTTTCCGGGCAAAACGAGCCCCCAATGGCAACATCAACAAACGGGCGTAAACAAGGCAGCACTGGTTGAAAAGGAGCTTGCCGCCGACATCGGGCAGCGCAACTTCATTCCGTACATTCAGGTGCATGAATTCGAAGCGTTGATGTTCGTTGAGCCGAAGCGCTTTGAGGAATGGGCGGACAAACATGTCGTGTGCAAACTGCAAGACATCGCAGCCACCTCAGCGCCGGAAGATATCAATGACCATCCAGACACCGCGCCATCCAAGCGTATTCTGGCGGCGATGCCGGCTTACCAGAAAACCGTCCACGGACCTTTGATCGCCTGCGACATTGGCTTGGACGCCATGCGCGAAGCCTGTCCGCATTTTGCAGCTTGGCTCGAAAGGCTAGACGCATTGGTTCAAACAGGAACAAGTATTCAATGAGCAAGCAAAAACTCGAACTCACCTGGATCGGCAAAGACAAGCGCCCCAAGCTGGAACCGCGCATCCTGCTCGAAGACCCGGAAAAGTCCTACCACGCCAAGCACCGCGTAAGCGAAAACGACATTTTCGACAACCGGCTGATCTTTGGCGACAACCTGTTGGCCTTGAAGGCGCTGGAGGCGGAATTCACGGGCAAGGTCAAATGCGTGTTCATCGACCCGCCCTACAACACCGGCAGCGCCTTCACCCATTACGACGACGGGCTGGAGCATTCCATTTGGCTAGGCTTGATGCGCGACCGACTGGAGATCATCCGGCTGCTGTTGTCGGAGGATGGCTCGCTGTGGATCACTATCGATGACAACGAATGCCATTACCTCAAGGTGTTGTGTGATGAAGTCTTTGGGCGGGGGAATTTTGTTTCTACTGTTATTTGGCAGAAGAAGTACGCCCCCAAGTCGGACTCTAAGTATTTTTCTAACTCTCACGACTTTGTGCTTGTTGTCGCAAAAGACTTAACCAGATTTAATCTCGAGAGATTGCCCAAGACAGAGAAGCAAACAGGCCGATACACAAATCGGGACAACGATCCTCGTGGGCCTTGGAAGGCAAGTGACGTACTGCGCAACGAAGCACGAGATTATGCGATCTTTCCTGTTAAGTTGCCCTCCGGTCGGGAAGTTTATCCGCCACCGGGAACGAGTTGGCGCTACACGAAAGAGAAGTTCGCTGAGCTGATTGCTGATAACCGAATCTGGTTCGGCGTAGATGGTGATGCGCGTCCGGCGTACAAGCGGTTCCTGTCGGAAGTTGCCGACACGATTCCAAGCACCACCATCTGGCCCTACGAAGAGGTTGGCCATAACGACGAAGCGAAGAAAGAAATGCGGGCACTGTTCGGCGAGGATCTCTTCGATACTCCAAAACCAGAACGTCTCCTGCAGCGTGTTCTAACTCTCGCTACCCGCCCCGGCGACCTCGTCCTCGATTCCTTCGCCGGTTCCGGCACCACCGGCGCTGTCGCGCACAAAATGGGCCGGCGCTGGATCATGGTCGAGCTGGGCGAGCACTGCCACACCCACATCATCCCGCGTCTGAAAAAAGTCATCGATGGCGAGGACCCCGGCGGCATCACCCAGGCCGTGGGCTGGAAAGGCGGCGGCGGTTTCCGCTACTACCGCCTCGCGCCCACGCTGATCGTCAACGACCGCTGGGGCAACCCGATCATCAACCCCGCGTACAACGCGGCGATGCTGGCCGAAGCCCTGGCCAAGCTGGAAGGCTTCACCTACGCGCCGTCTGAGGTGCACTGGTGGCAGCACGGGCATTCGAGCGAGCGGGATTTCATCTTTGTCACCACGCAGAACCTGTCTGCCGAGCAGTTGCAGGCGCTGTCCGACGAAGTGGGTGCCGACCGTAGCCTGCTGGTGTGCTGCTCCGCCTTTCACGGCGTGACGGCGGCGCAGGGGGCGCAGCGCTGGCCGAATCTGACGCTGAAAAAAATTCCGAAAATGGTGCTGGCCCGCTGCGAATGGGGCCACGACGACTACAGCCTGAACGTGGCGAACCTGCCGATGGCGCAGGCGGGCGAGACGGACGCAGCGTCCAGCGGCACGACCCAAATCAACCACACAAGAGCGCCGGCACTCCGTCCGGAGCAAGGCGGCCTGTTCGGGGAGGAACAGGCATGAACCGCGCATTGGCCACACAAAAACTCGCACAGGCCAAACCCGAGTTGCAGCGGCGTTTCGGCGTGACGCGGCTGGCGCTGTTCGGCTCCACGGCGCGAGACGAGGCGCGCGCCGACAGCGATGTCGACGTGCTGGTGGCCTTCGATGGGCCGGCCAGCGCGGCGCGCTACTTCGGCGTGCAGTTCTATCTGGAGGATGTGCTGGGCAGCCCGGTCGATCTGGTCACGGAAAAAGCCTTGCGCGCCGAGCTGCGCCCGTTCATCGAGGCGGAGGTGGTCGATGTCTGAGCGCAAGCGTGAATGGCGCTTTTATGTGGACGACATGATCGGCTTTGCCGAGAAGGTGCAGGCCTACACCGCAGGGCTCGATCAGGCTGCATTCATCGCCAGCGGGTTGAACTACGACGCCACGCTGCGCAACCTGGAGCTGATCGGCGAGGCCGCCACCCACATTCCCGAAGCCGTTCGCGCGGCTTACCCCGACATCCCCTGGCGCATGCTCGTCGCCACCCGCAACCGGCTGATTCACGGCTACTTGGGCATCGACGACGACACGGTGTGGAGCATCGTGCGCGATGAAGTGCCGCCCTTGCTGGAAAAGCTGCGCGCGTTGCGCCAGGCGGCCAACGGAGATCACTCATGAGCAGCCGCATCCTGAACCACATCACCGGTCGCCTGTCGCTGCGGCCGCCGCAGGCACAGTCGCTGGCGCGCCTGAAGCGCGCGCTGGACGCCGCGCCGGCCATGCTCCGCCACGAGCGCGATGTCGCGGCGATTCTGTCCACCTTGCAGGCCGAGTTCCCCACTCTGGAGGACTTTGAGCGCGAATTCCCGTCGCTGTGCTTTGCGCTGGCCACCGGGGTGGGCAAGACGCGGCTGATGGGCGCGTTCATCGCCTACTTGCATCTGGCGCACGGCATCAACAACTTCTTTGTGCTCGCACCCAACCTGACCATCTACGACAAGCTGATCACCGACTTCACCCCGAATACACCCAAGTACGTGTTCAAGGGCATCGGGGAGTTGGCCATTCAAACACCGCGCATCATCACCGGCGACAACTATGACCAGCAGAACATCACCGGCGGCGAGCTGTACGGCGAAGTGCGCATCAACATTTTCAACATCTCCAAGATCAATTCCGAAGTGCGCGGTGGCAAGGAACCCCGCATCAAGCGCATGCGCGAGGTGCTGGGCGAGAGCTACTTCAACTACCTGAGGAACCTGCCCGACCTCGTGCTACTGATGGACGAATCGCACCGCTACCGCGCCAGCGCCGGTGTGCGGGCCATCAACGACCTCAAGCCCTTGTTCGGTCTGGAGCTGACGGCCACGCCTTTCGTCGAATCGAGCAAGGGGCCGGTGCCGTTCAAGAACGTGGTCATGGACTACCCGCTGGCGCGGGCGATGGAAGATGGTTTCGTCAAGGAGCCGGCAGTCGTCACCCAGCGCAACTTCAAAGCCAGTGACCACACGCCGGAGGAAGTGGAAAAAATCAAGCTGGAAGACGGCGTGCGCCTGCACGAGACCACGAAAGTGGAGCTGTTGACCTATGCCCGCGAAAACGGCGTGAAGGTGGTCAAGCCCTTCATGCTCGTCATTGCGCGCGACACCACGCACGCGGCGCAACTCAAGTCGCTGGTCGAGTCGGCACAGTTCTACGAGGGCCGTTACGCGGGCAAGGTCATCCAGGTCGATTCCAGCCGCTCAGGCAGCGAAGAGGAAGAGATGATCAGGCGCCTGCTGGCGGTGGAGAGCGTGGAAGAGCCAACCGAGATCGTGATTCACGTCAACATGCTCAAGGAGGGCTGGGACGTGACCAACCTCTACACCATCGTTCCGCTGCGCGCGGCCAACGCGCGCACGTTGATCGAGCAAAGCATCGGCCGGGGACTGCGCCTGCCCTATGGCAAGCGCACCGGTGTGGCAGCGGTGGATCGGCTCAACATCGTCGCCCACGACAAGTTTCAGGAGATCATCGACGAGGCCAACCGGGGGGATTCGCCCATCCGCTTGAAACAGGTCATCCTCGATGCACCCAGCGCGGACGACAAGACGGTCAGCGTGCAGGTCGGCCCCACTGCTGCCGCGCGGCTTGGACTGACCGATGCCACACCGGCAGTTGATCCGGCCTCGGCGGCGGCCAACGGCGCTGCGGTCACGCCAACGCCTGCGCCGGTCTTCACCACTGAAGCCGAGCGGCAAGCAGCGCGCGTGGTCATGGAGGTGATCGGCAGATATGAGGTCAGGCGCGATCTCGTGCCCACCAGCCAGGCGCTGCTCAAACCCGATGTACAGCGGGAAATCCTGGCGGAAGTCGCCGAGCGCATGCGCCCGGTACAGGGCAACGTGCTGGCCGGTGCGGACGATGCGGTGCCACCGCTCGACCTGTCTGCCGTTGTGGCCAAGACCACGGAGGTGGTCGTGCAGCAAACCATCGACATTCCTCGTATTGCCGTCGTGCCCAAAGGAGACGTCAAGACCGGCTTTCACCCGTTCAAATTGGACGTCAGCCAGCTTCGCCTGCAGCCGGGAGAGCGGGAGATCGTCGGCCAGATGCTGCGCACCCACGAGCAGTTCACGCTGGCCACGGAAACAGGCGCAAAAGAGCAGCGCCCGGAAGACTACATCGTCCACGCGCTCGTGGACTTTGACGACATCGACTACTTCACCCAGGCCGACCTGCTCTACGACCTCGCAGGCCAGATGGTGAATCACCTGCGCAGCTACCTCTCGGAGGCCGAGACCCTGAGCGTGCTGGATCGGGATCGCCGCCTGATCGCCCGGGGAATCCACGCCCAGATGATGGCGCACTTCTACGAGGAGGCGACCGAGTTCGAGGTGCAGGTCAGCCGCGGCTTTACGGAACTCAAGCCCTGCAACTACACCGCGACGGCCGGACAACCACCACGACATTTCCGCGAGACGGTGGAGGACGTCAGCCGTATCCGGCAGATGCTCTTTGGCGGGTTCGCCAGATGCCTTTACCCGTTGCAGAAGTTCGATTCCGACAGTGAGCGTCGCTTTGCCGTCATTCTGGAGCGCGACGCCAGCAAGTGGTTCAAGCCCGCGAAGGGACAGTTCCAGATCTACTACCGGCTTGGCAGCGAGCAGCCCGAATACGTGCCGGACTTCGTGGTGGAGACGGATGCGCTCATCCTGATGGCTGAAACCAAGAAGCGCGACGATCTGAAAACCGATGAAGTGCGCGCCAAGGCGGCCGCAGCCGTGCGCTGGTGCCAACATGCATCGGAGTACGCGCTCAGCGTCGGAAGCAAGCCCTGGAAATACCTTCTGGTGCCACACGACGAGATCGACGAATCCCGGCGGTTGTCGGATTTCCTGCGATTCGAGATCACGAGTTGACGCGGGCCGCTGGTGCGGCCCACTACTTTCGCGTCACTGATCGGCGGCGGCCCGTGTGCCTCGCGGCAAGATGTGAAACGTGGCATGACCCACACTCGGGGGCCGACACCCCGCCGCGATCGCCAAGCCCCGCGCTGTCCTCTTCCCCCCGTTACTGCACGCACAGTCACGCTTTGCGCAGACCGACCCGAGCCGAGGCCGCCGCCCCGCCGCCCACGCCGCGCATGACCCTGCCGCAGAAAGCAGAACCTGCAATCTGCATTCTGCAAACTGCAATCCGGGTTTCGTCATTGCCCTTGCGCACATCCGCCTTGCTGCGGCTGGCTCGCCTGAGCCACCCTCACCACCCGGGCGGCAACTCCACCGCCGCCAGCGGCGAAGCCACCGGCGTGGGGTTTTGCCCCGCTTCCGCCCCGAGCGAACCCCGGCCCTCGCCCTCGCACCCTGCCATCCGCTCTCCATCCGGCAGCGCGTCGTCCGGTAAAGCCTGCGCCAGCGCCTGCATGAGCGCTGCACGCACCTGCTGCAGCACCTGCCGCCGTTGCGCCAGTCCCAGCGCAGCGTAGCGCGCATGCAGTTGCTCGGACACCGCCACCGTGATGTTGCGCGGGCGCATGGCTCACAGCGCTGCAGCCAGCCGCGCCAGCCCGTCGGCCACCGCATACCGCCCGCCCGGCGCGATGCGGTGCGGCGGCAACCGCTTGCGGTCCAGCAGCTCCACCCCGCCACCGGCCAGGATCAGCACCTGCACATCCGGACGCAACAGCTGCACCCGGCGGATTGCCTCCTCCACCACCGCCTGCAACCGCAGCCTGGCGTGGTACGCCGGGCTGTCCACCGACTGCTCGGACAGCCGGTGGCGCAACACCCCCGTCTGCAGCGCCTGCTCCAGCTGCTCGAAGCTGGGCGTGCCCACCAGCTGCCCCTTCACCCGCACCAGCAGATCGTCCACGGCGATCCGGACCCCCGGCAGACTGAACAGCGACCCCGCCACCGGTCGGCCCTGCACACTCACCGCCACATCGGTGCTGTAGCGCCCCACATCGACGAGGGCCACCGTCTGCTGCAGCAGCTGCGGGTCGTGGGCGGCTGCGGCCGCCAGCACTGCTGCCGGTTGCGCCACCACCCGCATCTTCACCTTCGGCAGCAGCCGCACCGCACAGCGCTCCACCGCCCTGCGCACCCCCTGTCCGGCTTCTGCCGGCACCCCCAGCCCCAGCTGCAGCGGGGCATCCCCCAGGTCGCGCAAGACCTGCTGCACCGCAGCGGCCATGAGGACGGCATACGGCGCGCTGCCTTCGAAGTCCGGATCATGGGCCGGATTCACCCCGCCGTGGATCGCTGCCGTCTCCCCCCAGAACCAGCGCTGCCCCTCGTGCTCCACGGTCTGCCGCGCCGCCAGCAGCGCCTCGCCTGGTTCCTCGATCACCCGTGCCGGGCACGCCAGCGCCGGAAACACCGGCAGGCGGCCGGCAGGGATAGAGATCTTGACGCCCGAGCGTCCAATGTCGATACCGACCGTCATCGCCAACTCCTTTCATCCATTCGTCGATTCAGTCCAGACCGGGAGCCACGGCTCCCGCCTCGGGCGGGCTGGTTTCAGCCGACAGCCGCCTCGCTGCCCATGCACCCGGCGGCGAAACGCGCACCCGCGCCACGTCCTGCGCATCG
Organism: Pseudomonadota bacterium; assembly: GCA_021799355.1. GTDB lineage: Bacteria > Pseudomonadota > Gammaproteobacteria > Burkholderiales > Burkholderiaceae_C > Thiomonas. The sequence continues at coordinate 3,410 of JAJZAQ010000055.1, read as the reverse complement.
GGCTGCGCGTACAGCAGATCGCGATGGCCGCTGCGGCGCTTGCCGTAATGCACCTGGTGGGTGGCCGTGACCGCATGGCCCATGAGCGCTGCGATCTGCACGGGCGACAGACCGGCGGCTTTCGCATTGGCGGAGAACTGGTGCCGCCCGGTGTACAGACTCGGCCGCTGCTGCCGCCGCGGCCACAGCCGTGAGGCGGCGCGGTACAGCGCCATCCGGCAGCCGGTGAACGCCGCGGGGAAGTCCGCCTGTACCTCGGCGATGAACTGCACCAGCGCGGAGGTTTCCTCCGGCTGCAGGGTCAGATGCACGGTGCGCCATTCCCCATGCGCGCGCCCCTGGCTGTGCTTGGCGTTGCGCACGCGCAGGCAACCATCCGAACCGGCCTGCTGCAAGCGGGCATCGCGCCACTCGATGGGGCGCAGGCCCGTCAACAGGCCCCACCACAGCCAGCGCGCGCTCAGCCCATCCCACCGCCCCGGCGAGACCAGCAGCCGATCGACCAGACGATCCAGATCGGCCAGACGCAACGCTCGCGCCTTGCGCGCCGAGGTGCGCAGCGGCAGACGGGGACGAGCAGGAGCGGGGGTGTCCAGCGCGGCGGTCAGATGCTGCCGCTGGGGATCGGGCAGCTCTTGCGCCTGTTCCAACGCCGCCTTCACCGCCGCACGGTACTGCCGCCAGCTCGCCGCCCGCAGAGCCGGTCGCTGCGCGAGCAGCCAGTCGATGAATCCGTCCCAGTCCCACGGGTGCGCGCGCACGAAGCGCGTACGCAGCTGCGCAAAGCGCGCCGCATACGCCGCAGCGGTGTCCGTCATCGGGGCCGAGTCATGCCCAGTGCCCCGTTCCTTATCAGAGGACATGGAGGACATCGCAGACATCGCCTCACCCCCACCACGTCCCCGCCGCCTCCCGCGGGTCGGCATCGGGCTGGCCGTGCAGGGGAGCCAGCCGCCATGCCGGGCGCACATAACCCACGGCGGCCAGCGGCATCTGCCAGGACTCGAAGCCGTACGGGGCCAGCGACCGGCTAAAGTCCCTGTGGCACCAGGCCACGTTCTGCAGCCGACCGTCGGGCCCGTAGGTGATCTGCGGCTCGGGAATGGCATCGCCTTCGATGCCCAGCTCGAACGCCACGGCGTCGATCACCTTCGGCTGACGCACATACGCCAGCAGGTGCACATGCCGCGCCAGCTGCCGCCAGCGCTGCCGCCTGTGCCCCACCGGTTCGGTGGGGGACTTCGCCCAGCGCGACGGGGGCAACTGATCCACCCACCACTGCGCCAGCGCAATGACATCGACACGCCGCCGCCGGGTCTCGGCCTGCCAGAGTTCTTCCAGCCGCAAGGCCAGCGGCGTCAGGCGCACGGTCTGGGGATCGCTGGTGTAGGGCATGACGACCTCCGGTAGGAAGAATGATGGAAAGGAATGATGACGCGATGATGGTAATACATCTCATCGACTCTGTCGACCAGGCTATTGCAGAATGTGGCCGATGGACGATCCGACCCCTTCCGATGCGCTGGATGAGCGGCTGGCGCGCCGGCGCGAGCAGTTGCGGCTGGCGCAGCAGCGCCGCCGCCAGCGTCTGGCCCAGGGCCAGAAGACCGAGCTGAATGTATTTCTGTCCAAAGAGGCGCTGGCGCGGCTGGACGCGCTGGCTCTGCTTTGGGGTGTGGATCGGCAGGAGGTCTTGGAGCGGCTGCTGCGGCGGCTGCAGGTGGAGGCCCGTGCGGTGGTGGAGGACGGCAGCGCACCGGGGGCCGAGGGGACTTGACGCCGTTCCGAGAAGCTGGCAGGTTTACATAATTCGCACGTTCCGGCGTGGCCGCAGGGTTTTTTGCGGTGAGGAGCTGCCGGGATCGGTCGATCTGGGGTCGATCTGGGCCGGGAGGTCCTCGGCCTTCTGCGTTCACCTGCTGCGCTGTCCGCTCATGTCTGCTGTTGCCTCTCTGTCTGCTCAATTGCCGCTGTTTGCCCAGGGGGGTGTGCCCGGGCCGGTGCACACCTGGCCGGTGTTCGATGCGGCCGATCTGGATCGTCTGGCCGAGGGGCTGGCCACGCTGTCCAGCCGCGATCAGGAGCGGCGCAACAAACAGCTGATCGAGCGGCTGCGCCAGCGCGGGCCGCAGCGGTGCATCGATCTGCCCGCCGACGTGGTGCCGCAGTTGCAGGCGCTGCAGCGGCGGCTGCCGCACTTCTCGGGGGTGGTGGAGCAGGTGCTGGCCGAGGTGGCGCTGGCGCGGCATGCGCGCCGGCCGTTGCAGATGCTGCCGCTGCTGCTGGTGGGGCCTCCCGGGGTGGGCAAGTCGTACTTCGCGCAGGCGCTGGCGCAGGCGCTGGGCTTGCCGCTGTACCGGCTGGCGATGGACGGGGCGCAAAGCGCGGCGCAGCTGACCGGATCCGCTGCCTTCTGGAGCAATACGCAAACGGGGTTGATCTTCGAGGCGCTGGCGCTGGGCGACCACTTGAGCCCCATCGTGCTGCTCGATGAAATCGACAAGGCACCGCGCCACGCGCAATACGACCCGCTGGCTCCGCTGCACGGGTTGCTCGAGCCGTCGACGGCGGGACACTTCGAGGATGCGAGTCTGGCGCTGCCGCTGGATGCGCGCTTCGTGGTGTGGATCGCCACGGCCAATGAGGCGCAGGCGCTGGATGCGCCGCTGCGCTCTCGCTTTGCGGTGCAGGAGATTGCCGCGCCGTCGCGCGAGCAGGCACGGACGATCGCGCAGGGGTTGCTGAGCGAACAGATGCGCGAGTTCGGTCTGGACTGGTCGGTGCGCGAGGAGGTGGTCGAGCGTCTGTCGCGGGTGACGCCGCGCCAGCAGTCGCAGTGGATCCGCCTGGCGCTCGGACGGGCTTTGCTGCGGCAGGCCCAAGAGGTCACCGCGGAGGATCTGCCGGCCGCACAGGCGCCGGACAGCCGGGTGCCGATGGGCTTCGTGCCGGTGGGGTGAGTCGATGTGGGACTTTGTGTGGCGCTGGCGCCGGCGCGCGCAGGCGCGCGCTGCGCGCGTGCGGGACGTGCAGACCACGCAGGCGGCCAGGCGCCTGCTGTCGGTGTGGCGGCGGCTGCAGCGACTGCAGGCGCAGGGGCTGGAGAACGACGAGGACGTCGCCGAGGTGCAGGAGCAGATGACGTTGATCCGGGCTTATCTGTTCCTGCTGCGCAAGATGCGGGACGGGGAGCGGCCGGATGTCCTGCCGGAACTGCTGAAGGACATCGACCTGTACTGCGATCTGGCGCATGACATGCTGGAGCGGGCGGAGGGTGCAGGATCAGGAAACAACGTCTTGACGCTTCACAACTAGTGTCCTGTCCCGCTGATACGTGAACAAAGTCGATGCAGCTTCTCGAGGATGGAGTCGGCGGTGGCGGTCCACCTGAAGGGCTGGCAGTTTGTGTT
>JAJZAQ010000001.1 GCA_021799355.1 Pseudomonadota bacterium | reverse complement strand
CAGGCGGGGCCGATTTGGCCGGGCGACCGCGCTTGGGCGCGGGCTGCGCCGTGGCCTGCGCCGCACTGCCTGCGCCGCGCCTGGTCGCTGGCGTGGTGTCAGCCGCCGTGACCTCGGCCGCAGCGACGTCGCGCGGCTTGGCCGCGTTCGCGCCGGCCTTGGCGGCAGAAGACGTTTTACGCGTGGCGGATCCGTTTTCGGAAGCCGGGGTTTTGGAAGGGGCTTTTGTCATGATGGACCTCAACCGACCGAGAGTTCGGCAAGAAAAAGATGAAGCGATTCGATTGCAGTATGTGGGTGGCGGGGGGAATTTCAAATGGGAGAACCATCAGCAGAATCGGGGACACCGGCACACCATTGCGCCATCATCTGTGCGGCGCCGCGGTTCGCGCATGGGCCACACCGCGCAGCGACTGCTCTGGGCGTCGCTCGCCGCTGTGCCCGCTCTCGCCCCCGCTGCTGCTGCCCCATTTGCCTGCCGGTCGCCTTTCCATCGCGCCCGCCAATACCCCACCCTTTGCGTTCGACCCCAATGGGAACGCCGGGTTCGCCGCGATTTTCGCCAAACAGTGGATTTTACTGAAAAGCCCGCGAGCTGGAAGCAGCCGCCCCTGGCCCCATGTGCTCACGCGGCACCGGAAGCGCGCTGCGCCAGGTCGATTTCCCGCAACCGCGCCGCCAGGCTGCGATACTCGGCCCGGTCGGCGTCGCTGACCAGTCCGGCGGCAACCAGCGCATCCTGCCGCCGCAGCACGCTGTGGCGCTCCAGGCGCAGCAGCAAGGCCAGCAGATCATGCCGTGCCACCTCCGGCTCGATTTCCAGCGGATCGGGCGACTGCGCCAAGACCTGTTCGGGAGCATGGCCGGCGGCGCGCAACGCCTCCCACAGCGCCGCCGCCGAGCAGTCCGGCTGATCTTCCAGCACGGCTTCCACGGTGTGCACCAGCGGCTGCAGCGCTCCGGACTCTTGCGCCAGCAGCGCGTGTTGTGCCGGGCTGATGTCCCACCACAACGCCGGATGCGCCAGCAGCAGCGGCAGGGCCTGGCGCAAGGCGTCGGTGGGCGCGGCAAATGCGCGCAGCGGTGCGCGCGCGCCACGGCGTGGCGCATCGGGGGCCAATCCCGGTGGTGCGCCTGACGGAGTGTGCCGCTCTACCGGGGCCTGACGCGGGCTGGCCGCGTGCAGCACCTCACGCAAGTCGGCCAGCGGCATGTCCAGACGGCGGGCGAGGTCGGTCAGCAACTGCCCGCGCAACGCTGGAGCGTGGATTTGCGCCAGCAGCGCAGCGGCTTGATGGATGGCCTGCGCCCGCCCCTCGGCGCTGCCCAGCGCGATACCGTCGAACAGACTGGCGAACAAAAATTCCGACAACGGCTGCGCACGTGCGATTTCGCGCTCGAAAGCGTCCACCCCCCGCTCGCGGATATAGGAGTCGGGGTCGTGCTCGGGCGGCAGAAACAAAAACTTGACCACCCGCGTGTCGGTGAGCAACGCCAGGGCATTTTCCATCGCGCGGCGTGCGGCACGGCGACCGGCGTCGTCGCCGTCGAAGCTGAAAATCACCTGCCCGGTGTGACGAAACAGTTTTTGCAACTGCTGCGCAGTGCAGGCGGTGCCCAGAGTGGCCACCACTTGCTCGATGCCGAATTGCGCCAGCGCAACGACGTCGAGATAGCCCTCGACCACCAACGCATACCCGGCGCGGGCGATGGCACCGCGCGCCTCGAACAGTCCGTACAGTTCCTCGCCTTTGTGGAAGACTTCGGTTTCGGGCGAGTTCAGATACTTCGGCTCGCCTTGGCCGATCACCCGGCCACCGAAGCCGATGACCTCCCCGCGCAGATTGCGGATGGGAAAGGTGATGCGGTCGCGCAGGCGGTCGTAACGGCGCTGCGCCGCAGCAAAGGATTCGGCCTGCGGCTCGATCGGCTCGCCCTGTGCATCGCGCGCGATCACCAGCCCCGCCTGCACCAGCGCATCGGCGTTGTAATTGGCAAACGCCCCCGCCAGCGCCTGCCAATCGTCGGGGGCGTAACCCAATCCGAAGCGCTTGGCCACCTGTCCCTGCACCCCGCGGGCGATGAGATAGTTTTTTGCCTTGTCGCTATGCCGCAGCCGGTGCTGGTAAAAGTCGTCAGCCGTGCGCAGCACGTCGAGCAGGGTTGCCTGCAGGCTACGGCTGCGCTGCAACTGGCGCTGCTGTTGCGGGTCGAGATCCGCCTGTGGCACGGTCAGGCCGTAGCGCGCAGCGAGGTCTTTGACCGCGTCGACAAAACCCAGACCGGCGTATTCCATGAGAAAGCCGATGGCCGTGCCATGCGCGCCGCAGCCGAAGCAGTGATAGAACTGCTTGCTCGCGCTGACGGTGAACGAGGGCGTCTTCTCCCCGTGGAACGGGCATAGGCCCTTGTAATTGCTGCCGGATTTTTTCAGCTGGACGTGCTGGCCGACGACTTCGACGATGTCTGCGCGGGCCAGCAGTTCCTGGATGAAACCGGGGGGAATGCGCTGCTGCATGGTGCAAAACACCCCAAGGCATGCCGGCATGGCGGCACGCCCGGCGCGGTGTCATTTTGGCTGCAGGCGGATGGCGCCGTCGAGCCGGATGACTTCGCCGTTGAGCATGCGGTTGTCGACAATGGCTTCGACCAGGGCGGCGAATTCCTGCGGTTTGCCCAGGCGCTGGGGAAACGGCACCATCTGCCCCAGCGCCGCCTGCACGTCCGCCGGCATGCCCAGCAGCATGGGGGTTTCGAAAATCCCCGGGGCGATGGTCATGACGCGGATGCCGTCGCGCGCCAGATCGCGCGCCAGCGGCAACGTCATGCCGACGATCCCGGCTTTGGACGCGGCATACGCCACCTGGCCGATCTGCCCTTCGAACGCCGCCACCGAGGCGGTGTTGACGAGGACACCGCGCTCGCCGTCGTCCAGAGCGGGTTGCTGCGCCATCACCGCCGCGGCCAGTCGCGCCAGGTTGAAGCTGCCCACCAGATTGATGTCGATCACCCGGCGGAACAGATCGAGCGCGTGCGGCCCCTGCCGTCCGAGGGTGCGCGCCGCCGGGGCGATGCCGGCGCAGCTCACCGCCACGCGCAGCGACGCCAGTTCCTGCGCCGCGTCGACCGCAGCCTGCACCTCCGCCTCGACCGTGACGTCACAGTGCACGAAACGCCCGCCGAGTTCCCGAGCCAACGCCGCACCGGCCTGATCCTGTACGTCGGCGATGACCACCCGCATGCCGCGCCCGGCCAGCCGCGCTGCCGTGGCCGCACCCAGCCCGGAGGCTCCGCCGCTGATGACTGCGCTGTGACCGGTCAGTTGCATCGCGATCTCCTGCCTACGGGTTCAGCCTTGCAGCGCGGCAAAAATACGCTGCTGCACTTCGGCGACCGGGCCGACACCGGAGATGGTGACCAGCCGCGGCGCGCCCGGTTCGTGTCGCGCCATGCGCTCGGCGTAATACTTCACCAGCGGCAGGGTTTGCGCGTGGTACACCTGCAGGCGCTTGCGGATGGTGTCTTCCTGGTCGTCGGCGCGCTGCACCAGCGGCTCGCCAGTGACGTCGTCCACCCCCGGAGTTTTCGGCGGATTGAACTTGATGTGGTAGGTGCGGCCCGATGCCGGGTGCACGCGCCGGCCGCTCAGGCGCTCGATGATGTCGGCGTCGGGCACGTCGAATTCGAGCACCACGTCGATGCCCACGCCGGCACGCTCCAGCCCCTCGGCCTGCGCGATGGTGCGCGGGAAGCCGTCGAGCAAAAAGCCGCGGGCACAGTCAGCAGCGTCCAGACGCTGGCGCACCACGCCGAGCATGATGTCGTCGGGCACGAGCTGCCCCGCTTCCATGATTTTCTGCGCCTGCTGGCCCAGCGGCGTTCCGGCTTTGACCGCCGCGCGCAGCATGTCGCCAGTGGAAATTTGCGGAATGCCAAAACGCTCGGAGATGAACGCGGCCTGCGTTCCCTTGCCCGCCCCCGGCGCTCCCAAAAGAATCAATCGCATGGAATTCTCTCAGTTGTCGATCTGCAGCATTTCAGAATAGCAGACCGGTCTGCCGCGACGCTGACCAGCGCCGCCCCGGACGTGTCTGCGCAGACCGCATGCACAGCGCATCAGGGTGCGTCCGCCTGCTGCCGCGCCCACACGGCGCGCACGCGCTGCAGGTCCGCCGGAGTATCCACCCCCGGCCCTGGGGCGTGCGGCGTGAGGTGAACGGCGATGCGATGGCCGTGCCACAGCGCGCGCAATTGTTCCAGCGCCTCGCTGTGTTCCAGCGGCGCGGGCGGCAAGGCGGCGTAGCGGCGCAGAAACGCATGGCGGTAGGCGTACACGCCGATGTGCCGGTACACCGGCTGCGCGCCATCGCCCTGCAGCTGCCAGCCGCGGTCGGTCAGCACATAGGCGTCACGCTGCCAGGGAATCGGCGCACGCGAAAAGTACAGCGCCAGGCTGCGGGCATCGAGCACCACCTTGACCACGTGCGGGCTGAAAATCTCCGCGGCATCGTCGATGCGGTGCGCGCAGGTCGCCATGTCGGCGTGCGGCGTGGCGTGCAGCAGTGCGGCGCAGGCGGCAGCCAGCGACGGCTCGATCAGCGGCTCGTCACCCTGCACATTGACGACGATGGCGTCATCGGGCACACCCAGCAGCGCCGCAGCCTCGGCCAACCGGTCGGTGCCGCTGGCGTGATCGGCACGGGTCAGCACCGCCTGCACACCGTGCGCCGCGCAGGCCTGGACGATGGACGCGTCGTCGCAGGCGACGACCACGGCCTGCGCCCCACTGCGCCCCAGGCGTTGGGCCACGCGCACGACCATCGGCGCTCCGCCGATGTCAGCCAGCGGTTTGTGCGGCAGCCGGCTCGACGCCAGCCGCGCCGGAATCAACACCCAAAACGGCGGCGCAGCAGTGCTCACGCCGCCACGCCCGTATCGGCACGGGGACCGGCTACCGGCGGCTCGGCAGCTGTCAGGTCCCGCGCCAGGTCGACCAGCATCAGCGGAATGCCATCGCGCACCGGATAGGCGAGCTTGTCGCGCGGGCAGATGAGCTCCTGCGCGTCGCGGTCGTACTGCAGCGATCCTTTGCAAATCGGGCAGACGAGTAGGTCAAGAAGTCGGGAGTCCACGCGCATTCTCCAATTTGTGTTCCAGCCAGGGCAGCAGGTCGGCAGGAAGATTCAGCCGCAAGCCCGCCACCCACATGCGCTGGCGCAGCGCCGGCGGCAGATGCGCCGATTTTATGGCGTCTTTTTCCGTCACCAGCACCGGGCAGGCGGGCGGGAAGCGGGAAAAATCGGCCTCACGTAGCGCTTGGTGGTCGCCGACGGCGGCACCCTGCACCGCCAACCCGGCCGCGCGCAGCATGGCAAAAAACTGCCCCGGATGGCCGATGCCGGCCAGCGCGCCCAGCGACTGCCCGGCATACCGCGCGGCAAACTCCTCAGGGTTGAGCCGCTCGCCGCTGGTCAGGTGGGTGATGTCACCGAGGTGGCGGTCTATGGCGAAATGCCTGCCGCCGCCGGCAATCTCGGCCAGCACCGCAGCAGGCCCCAGAGTGGCGTCGCGCTGGCGCGAGACCGGTTCACGCAACGGCCCGGCGGGCAGCAGCAGGCCGTTGCCCCAGCGTCGCGCGTCGACCACGACCAGTTCGACGTCGCGCGCCAGCGCCAGATGCTGCAGTCCGTCGTCGCTGAGCAGCACATCGACCGCCGCATGCGCGGAGAGCAAATCGCGCGCCGCCTGCGCGCGGTCGCGCCCGACCTGCACCGGGCAGCCGGTCAGCCGCGCCAGCAGCACGGGCTCGTCTCCACACTGCACGGGGTCGCTGTCCGCGTGAACCGGCAGCGAGCCGCGCCTGCCGCCACGGCCACCGTAACCGCGGGAAATCACCCCAGGCTGCCAGCCGGCCTGCCGCAGCGCCGTTGCCAGCGCGGCGATCACCGGAGTTTTTCCCGCCCCGCCGACGGTCAAGTTGCCCACCACGACGACGGGCACGCCGACCCGGGTTGCCCGCAGCAGCCCGTGACGGTAGCCGGCGCGGCGCAGCGCGCTGACTGCGGCAAACAGCCGTGATAGCGGCCACAGCACCCCGCTCAGCGCCGTGCGCTGCTGCCAGCAGCGCGGCCAGCCGGTGTCTGCCGCCGACGCGCTCATCCCCCGGCCGGCGATTTTTGCGTGGCGAAGGTCAGCCGGCTCAAACCCGCGGCCCGCGCGGCTTCCATGACGTTGACCACGGACTGCTGCGTGGCCTGCGCGTCCGCGCTGATGATCACCATGCTGTCCGGCTTGCCCTTGGCCGCGTCGAGCAGCGCCTGCGTCAGCGCCGCAACGCTGCGCTGCGGCAGGATGTGCCTGTTCACCGCGTACTCCCCGCCGCTGCTGACGGCGACGACGATTTCCTGCGGGTTGCTCTGGAGTTTTTCCGCGTCGGCGGTCGGCAGGGTGATTTTGAGCTCGGTGAATTTGGAATACGTGGTGCTGATCATCAAAAAAATCAGGATGACCAGCAACACGTCGATCAGCGGAATGAGGTTGACCTCGGGGTCTTCCGTCGTCTGGCGCTTGAAGTTCATGGCGGACAGCGGCTCAATCGCGCGGCAGATACATTTGCAAATGGGTTGCCAGCCGGCGTGCGGCCTGCTCCAGATCGACGGTGTAGTCGTCCACCCGGCTGCGGAAATAACGGTAGAAAATCAGCGACGGCACGGCCACGATCAGGCCAAACGCCGTGTTGTAAAGCGCCACCGAAATGCCGTGGGCGAGCACCGCAGGGTCCGTTCCCGCGGCAGTCTGCGAGCCAAAAATTTCGATCATCCCCACGACGGTGCCCAGCAGGCCGAGCAGTGGCGCAGCCGACGCCACCGTGGCCAGCGCGTTGAGGTATTTCTGCAACCGGTACACCTGGTGCCGCCCGGCGTTTTCCAGATCTTCTTGCAGCCCCTCGGCGCTGGCGTGCGGACGCAATACCGAGCGGAACCCGCTGGCCAGCACCGCCCCCAACGGCGAATTGCGTTCGAGTTTGTCGATCACGTCCTCCGTCGGCAACTGCCGTGCCGAGACGGTCAGCGCTTCGTCGAGCAATTTGGGCGGCAGGATGCGTGCGCGTCGCAGCGCAGACAGCCGCTCGAAAATCACCGCCAGCGCCACGATCGAGCACAAAATCAACGGCCAGATCGGCCAGCCTGCGGCCTGCACCATGTGAAACATGCAATCGTCCCTCTCGTCCATTCCGGCCACGCCGGACGTTGACTCTCCCCATGCAACCGCGCATTATGCCCGGCCACGCCGCACGCCAAGCGGCAAACGCCCTCGGGCCCTCATCCCGCCCGCTCACGCAGAAACCGTAGCCCTGCTCCCGTCGGCTCCACCGGCCGCAGTTATCCCAACATTCTGTGGACAACTCTGTGGGCAAACGCTGGATCGCCGGGCCAAATGCCGCAAAATCAAGCCTTCGGCTTAATGTGACGCTTTTTTAATCAACATTTTTTGATTTGAAATCAATGACTTGCACAATAGCCCCAGCGGTTTTTCCGCTGCACGCCGCCAGCGCCCTGCCCTGCCTGTGCTGTGCACATCCTGCTGCCGCAGCCCGCTCCCGCCTGGAAAATCTGCCATGAAATTCGCCTCCGCAGATGCCAGCGTGTGGACGGTCGGCGACCTGGTCCAGGCGTTCGCTGACGCTTTGCAGTCGCGCTTCAACACCGTCACCGTGCGCGGCGAGCTCTCCGCCGTGGTCCGCGCCGCCAGCGGTCACACCTACTTCAACCTCAAGGACGAAAACGGCACGGCACAACTACGCTGCGTGCTGTTTCGCCAGCGTGCAGCCGCCGCCGGGCTGGTGCTGCGCGACGGCTTGCGCGTGCGGCTGCGCGCCACGGTGACGATTTACGAACCGCGCGGCGATCTGCAGCTGCTGGTGGACAGTGTGCAGCACGATGGCGCTGGCGCCTTGCTCGAAGCCTTCATGCGGCTCAAAGCCAAATTGCAGGCCGAAGGCGTGTTCGACGCCGCACGCAAACGCCCGTTGCCGGTGCTGCCGCGTGCCGTGGGCATCATCACCTCGCTGCAGGCCGCGGCGCTGCGCGATGTGCTCACGGCCCTGCGCCGCCGCAGCCCGCACGTGCCGGTCGTCGTTTACCCGGCCAGTGTGCAGGGGCCGCAGGCGCCTGCCGAGTTGACCGCCGCCCTGCGCACGGCGCAGTCGCGCCAGGAGGTCGATCTGCTGCTGCTCGTGCGCGGCGGCGGCAGTCTGGACGATCTGTGGGCGTTCAACGACGAAACCCTGGTTCGCGCCATTGCCGCCTGCACCCTGCCGGTGGTCAGCGGCGTGGGCCATGAAACCGACTTCACGCTGGCCGATTTCGCCGCCGACCTGCGCGCGCCCACACCGACGGCAGCGGCCGAACTCGGCGTGGCCGCGCAGGCCCAGCTCGGTGCGCAGCTCGACCAGCTCACGCGCCGGCTGCGCCACGCCATGCAACGCCAGCTGCAACGCGAACAACAGCGTTGCGACCGGCTGGCGCTGCGCTGGCCGCAGGCCGCCGCCCTGCTGGCGGCGCCGCAGCGCCGCCTGACCGAGCTGGGCTGGACGCTGCAGCGCGCACTCACCACCCTGCCCGCTCGGCAGGGAACGCGCCTGGAGGCCCTGGAGCAACGGCTGCGTCATGCCACGCAGCAGCGCCTATCCGCCCAGGCGCAGGCGCTGACGCTGCTGCGCCAACGCCTGCCCGACGTCGTGCACCGCCAGCTCGAACGCCTGCAGTTGCGCCTGGACCGGGCCGCCGCGCACCTGCAGCTGCTCAGCCCGCGCGCCACCCTGGCGCGCGGCTACCTGCTCGGTCTGGACGCCAGCGGTCGCGCCCTGCATCTGGCCGCGCTGCACAGCGGACAGGTGGTGCAGCTGGCCGACGCCAGCCAGGCCAGGCAGTTGCAGATCGCGCAGATTTCCACGCTGCGCCATCCGCTGGATGAGCCGCAGTCCCCGTGCGCCGCGCGGCCCAGGCATCACGGTGACATCTGATTGCATTTTTCTGCCGCGCACGCTGCCATACCCCTTGTTGCAGCGCGCAAACTGCGATTATGATTTTGTGCTTTGGTGAATTGCGCCGACTGCGGCGCAGTGTGACTCAATGGACAGTTCTGGTAGTTGTCGATCGATTCGTGAAGTGAACGCCTGAAGGCGGCCTGTCGACAATTCCTGCGTCGCCCGGCCGCTACCGGCCGGTGGTGACGCGACGCCCCGCGTGCAACGCAGCCCTTCCGCGCAACCCATGCCGCGGATTGGCGCAAGCGGGGCGCAGCATCCCCCCTCTTCTTGTTGTCAACCGCTGCGGTGTGGGCATCCATGCCGCAGTCACATCGGGTTCGTCCCGGTGAGTTTGCCGTCTGCCCGCGCCGCAGACGGAAGGAGGAAGGTATGCAGATCCAGGATCTTTTCCGCGTGACACACCGCGGCTTGTGGCTGCGCCAGCTCGGCGCCCTGCCCAACCCGTCTGCATCGCGGCCAGCGCCGCGCAGCCCGCAGGCGCCAGCCAGTGGCTGGCCGCGGCTACACGCCGCCGCGCTCGGTGTTTCGCTGTCTGCACCGCACCGCCAGGGGGGAGTGGAATGAGCGCCCCGCAAGAACACGTCCTGGCCCCGGCCAACCCCGACCTGGCCGGGCTGGAACACCGCCTGCGCGACCGGCTGATGCTGCACGAACTGCGCAGCCGCCGCGGGCTGTGGAACCGTCTGGCGCTCGGCCTGGCGCTGATCGGGCCCGGCGTGCTGGTGATGCTCGGCGACAACGATGCCGGCGGCGTCCTCACCTATGCGCAAACCGGTGCCGCCTACGGCCTGGGGATTTTTCTGCCGATGATGATTCTGCTGGGTTTCATCGCCTATCTGGTGCAGGAAATGACCATCCGGCTGGGCGCCGTCACCCGCCGCGGCCATGCCGAGCTGATCTGGAAGCGTTACGGCCCGTTCTGGGGCTGGTTCTCGCTGATCGATCTGGTCGCGGCCAACGTCCTGACCCTGATGACCGAGTTCGTCGGCATCCGCATTGGCGGCGAGGTGCTGGGCATTGCCGCGTGGATCACCGTGCCGGCGGCGCTGGCGTTCATTGCCTTCACGCTGATTGCGCTGCGCTATTACACCTGGGAGCGGGTGGCGCTGGCCGTGGCTGCGTTCAACCTGGTGTTCGTGCCGCTGGCGTTCATGGCGCATCCTGACTGGCACGCCGTGGCCGCAGCTTTCGGCGGACACGGCTGGGTCGTGCCCGGGGGTTTCCTTTCCGTGACGTTCTTGGTGCTGCTGTCGGCAAATATCGGCACGACCATCGCTCCGTGGCAGCTGTTTTTCCAGCAATCGTGCGTCGTCGACAAAGGCGTGCTGCCCAAGGACATCGTCGCCAGCCGTCGCGAACTCAAGCTAGGCATCGTTGGCATGATGCTCGTGGCCATGGCGCTGATCATTCTGGCGGCGCAAACGCTGCATGGTGCACCCGACGCCAGCAACCTGGAATTCGACGCCGTGCTCAAAAGCATCGATGCCAAACTCGGCGACGTGCCGATGGCGCTGTTCGCCCTGGGCCTGATGGAGGCCGGGCTGATCGCCTCGATCGTCATCACCGCGAGTTCCGCCTGGGCCATCGGCGAGGCCTTCGACATTCCGCGGTCGATCAACGCGCCGCCGCGCCAGGCTGTCTGGTTCTACGCCCCTGCGCTGGCCGGCACCACGCTGGCCGCCGCGGTGGTGCTGCTGCCGCACGTGCCGCTGGGTTTCCTCAACCTGTCGGTGCAGGTCATCGCCACCGTGTTCATGCCATCGGCGCTGCTGTTCCTCCTGCTGCTGCTCAACGACCGCGAGTTGATGGGCGAGTATGTCAATACCCCGCTGCGCAACGCGCTGAGCTGGGCGGTGATGACCGGCCTGATCGTGTGCAACGTGCTGTACGGCATCGCCACGCTGTTTCCTCACGCCTTCGGCAACTGACCGTCCTGGAGAACCGGCCATGCAACACCATACCCCCGCTGAACGCCGGCATGCGACCGAGGCCGAATCGGCCCGCCTGGCACAGATTGCACAGCAGGAAGGCTGGCTGCAGCCTCTGCCCGAGGTGCATCGCGCCACCCACCTCAAGCCCTGGCAGCACGCCCTGTTTTGGGGGCTGCGCCTGTACATCGTCGTTTTGACGGTCATCGTCGCCTGGGCATTCACCAGCGGCCGGGTGGCCGGCTGAGCCCGTTCAGCCGGCCTGCTGGCCCGCATTTGCGAATCATTATTATTTACTCCCGGTTCCTCGCCGGGACGGAGGCGCTTTTGCGTCGTCATGTGCGCGTCATCCTTGCGCCGCCACAATGCACCTTTCATCATGCTGCAACGCCGACATTCCGCGATTTTTTCCGCCGTGCTGGCCGGGGCCCTGGGCCTGGGGGCTGGCCGGCTTCGGCGCAGACCCTGCCCGATGCGGCGGTTGCCAGCGCGGCAGACAACCCCGGTGAATTCCAGGTCGCGCCGTTCAACGCCCCGGTGCTGCCCCCGTTCAAGACGTTCGAAAACGGGTTGTCATTCTCCGGCCATTGGGACAGCGAAATCATCACGCCGTTGGCCGGTGGGCTGCGCCGGGGTTCCGCCGCCGATTCTTTGCTACAGCTCGGCGGCGAGTTCGACACGGCCAAAGCCGGGCTGTGGTCAGGTGGCCTGTTCGAATTCAGCGTGATGGGTTTGCGCAGCACGGGGAACCTGCCGGCGCAAACCGGCGCCGTACAGACGACGAGCAACGACTGGGCGGGCAATTTCCTGCGGCTGTACCAGTTCACCTACCGTCAGGATGTCGGCAAGGCCTTTGTCCGCGCCGGGATCATGGACGTGAATTACTACTTCGCCAGCGTCGGCCTGGCCAGCCAGTTGCAAAACGCGTCGTTCGGGCCGGTTCCCACACTCACGGCCAACGCCGACATCGCCACCTTCCCCACGCCGGGGGTGGGCGCCATGGCCGGTGCGGATCTGGGTCACGGCTACGCCGTGCAGGCCGGGGTGTGGCAGGCCAACCCGCCGCGGTTCAGCGGCATCTGGCGCAGCGGCGCGCTGGCCCTGCTGGAGCTGGCGCGACGCAGCGGAGCGCTGGCCGATGGCCAGGCGCAGGACGTGGTCAAACTCGGCGTGTGGCATCTGCGGCAGAACAACCCGCAGCTCGGCCCCTCCACCGGCGGTACCTACGCCATCGGCGAGCACCGCTGGGATTTGCGCAGCGGCCCGCGGCTCGGCGTATTCGTCCAGCTCGCCGCTAGCAATGGCGTGGTCAACCCCGTGCCGTACTATCTCGGCGCCGGGCTGCGTGTCGAGCGTCCGTTCGCCTCGCGTCCGGACGACAACTTCAGCCTCGGGCTGGCGCGCGCCAATCTGGCGACGCAGCCGCACCCCGAAACGGTGGTGGAACTGAACTATGCGTACAAAGCCGCATCCGGGGTATACATCCAGCCCGATCTGCAGCGTCTGTGGCATCCCGGCGGCAGCAACCCGCCGGCCACCGTGCTGGGCGTGCGGCTTCACCTCGAGTTCTGACGCCTCCACGTCGCACCCGGCAGCATTTGCCGCAAAGGGATGACATGACGCCGGAAGACCACGGCTTGGCCGCGATGGGCGTGCACTGGCTGGCCGCTTTCGTGCTCGGTGGGCTGATCGGTGTCGAGCGGCAATACCGCCAGCGTACCGCCGGGCTGCGCACCAATGTGCTGGTGGCGCTCGGCGCCGCGGTGTTCGTCGGACTGGCCGGGCGGATCGAGCAGGCCGCCGGCGCCGTCCACGTGCTGGCCTACGTGGTGTCGGGCATCGGCTTTCTTGGCGCCGGGGTCATCATGCGTGAGGAAGGCAATGTGCGCGGGCTGAACACCGCAGCGACACTGTGGGGATCGGCGGCCGTGGGCGCGTGCTGCGGTGCCGGTCTGCTGCCCGAGGCCGGCCTGGCCGCGGCGTTCGTCCTCGCCGCCAATACCCTGCTGCGGCCTGTGGTCAATTTCATCAGCCGCCAGCCGGTCGACACCTCCGGGGTCGAGCTCACCGTCAACGTCGTGCTGATCGCACAGCGCGAATTTCAGAAAGACGCGCGGGCGATGCTGGAAAATCTGCTCGAACTGGCGCACTACCCCCACCAGGACATGGATGTGCATCCGTTTGGCGCGCAGGATGTGGAAATCGAGGTGCGTCTGCTGGCCAATTCGGTCGAACCCGGCGAGCTCGACCGCATCACCCAGCAGCTTTCCAGCCTGCCATATGTGCGCCAGGCGTTCTGGAGTTCGAGCGCCACGGAGTAAGGCCGGCGTGCCGCCGCAGGCCGCGGACACCGTGGCGCTGCACGGCGGCAAGGCTCTGCCTAGAATGCCCTGCATTCGCTTTTTCCTCTCACCGGAGACGCTCATGCAACACCAACTGCCTGCCCTGCCCTTTGCCGCCGACGCACTCGAACCGCACATGTCGCGTGAAACCCTCGAATACCACCACGGCAAGCACCATGCGGCTTACGTGAACAACACCAACACGCTGATCAAAGGCACCGAATTCGAGGATCTGCCGCTGGAGGACATCATTCGCAAAGCGCCAGCCGGGGGCATTTTCAACAACGCCGCGCAGGTGTGGAATCACTCGTTTTTCTGGCTGTGCCTCAAGCCCGGCGGCGGCGGCCAACCCAAGGGCGCGCTGGCTGCGGCCATCGACGCCAAATGGGGCAGTTACGCCGCGTTCAAAGAGGCGTTCCACAAATCAGCCGTCGGCAACTTCGGCTCAGGTTGGACCTGGCTGGTGAAAAAGCCTGACGGCACGGTGGACATTGTCAACACCTCCAACGGTCAGACCCCGCTGACCACTGCGGACAAGGCGCTGTTGACCATCGACGTCTGGGAACACGCGTACTACATCGACTTCCGCAACCGCCGCCCGGACTTCGTCACCACCTTCCTCGACAAGCTGGTGAATTGGGAGTTTGCCGAAAAGAACTTCGCTTGAGACCGCGTTTTGCGCGCCGGGCGGGCGCGTCGCCTGAATAGCAGGCGGCGCGCAGCACCGCTGCAGGGCAGACCGGACATCGTGGATGGCCAGCCCGACTGGACTCGAACCAGTTACCCCAAACTTAGAAGGTTTGTGCTCTATCCAGATGAGCTACGGGCTGCCGGGGCAGAATTTTAAGCGTATCGCTTGCGTTCTGCGCCAGCAGCGCCTTCTGCCGCAGCAATGTTAAATTTGACGCTGCCGGCGAACCCGGCCGCGGTTGCCGACTCTATGTCGGCAGCGTTTGCCTGCCCTGCCCCATCAAGCGGCGCTGTCCCATTTTTGCCGAATTCGTCGTTTCGGACCACTGCCTTGAAGCTGCTCTTCGATTTTTTCCCCATCATTCTGTTTTTCATCACCTTCAAGCTCTCCGGCATTTACGCCGCGACGGCAGTGACCATTGCCGCCACGTTCGCGCAAATCGGCTGGGTCTGGATCAAATACCGCAAAGTCGAACCCATGCTCTGGTTGAGCCTGGCCGTGGTGGTGGTGTTCGGCGGCGCGACCCTGCTGTTCCACAACGACACCTTCATCAAGTGGAAACCCACAGTGCTGTACTGGCTGTTCGCCGCCATTCTTGCCGGGGCGCAATTGCTGCAGGGCAAAAACCTCATGCGCGCGCTCATGGGCAAGCAAATGCAATTGCCCGATGCCATCTGGCACCGGGTGAACTGGTCGTGGGTGGCGTTTTTCAGCCTGATGGGCCTTCTCAACATCGCCATCGCCTACAGCGTGTCGACCAATCTGTGGGTCGATTTCAAGCTGTTCGGCAGTCTCGGGCTGACGCTGGCGTTCGTCGTCGGTCAGTCCCTGCTGCTGGCCCGGCACCTGCGACTGGACGAAAACGCTTGACCCGCACCAACCCAGGCTCGCGCGCCGAGCGGATTCGGGCGTGTCTGCAACACGCGCTGCAGCCCGAAACCCTGACGGTGATCGACGATTCTGCGTCGCACGCCGGCCACGGCGGGTTCGACCCGCTGGGCAGCCATTTTCGGGTGCGCATCGTCAGCGCCCGGTTTGCCGGTCTGCCGCGGCTGGCGCGTCACCGCCTCGTGTATGATGCGCTGGCTTCAATGCTGCGCCAGGAGATTCACGCCCTGGTGCTCGATTGCCAAGCTCCCGGAGAACGCCTGTCGTCTGCCAGCGAGCCGGACCGATAGACGCTTCCGCAGTGTGTTCCCCCTTTTCTGGAAGATTTCATGCCGACACTCCCCCGCATTCTGGCCGCAGCGCTCGTGACCTGCGCCTGCACCGCCCCTGTCTGGGCGCAAAACGTCGCCACGGTCAATGGCAAACCGATTCCGCAGTCGCTGGTCGATTCCATTGCGAGCAATGTGGCCAAACAGCAAGGACAGCCTGTGACCCCACAGATCAAAGATGCTGTCAAAAACCGCCTAATTGATTTGGAAATCCTGTCCCAGGAAGCCGCTCGCCAGGGTCTAGACAAAACTCCACAAGTTGAGGATGAGATTGTCGTCAACCGTTTGAACATTCTGGCCAATGCAACGCTGGCGGCTTACTTAAAGAAACATCCGGTCACCGAGGCACAGATCAAGGCCAAGTACGACGAGTTCGTCAAATCGTTTGGCACGACTGAATACAAGGCCCAGCACATTCTGGTGCCGAGCGAAAAAGAAGCGCAGGACATCATTGCGCAACTGAAAAAAGGTGCCAAGTTCTCCGAACTGGCGAAAAAATACTCCAAAGACACCGGCAGCGCAGCCAATGGCGGCGATCTGGGTTGGTCGTCCCCGGCCAACTACGTCGCGCCGTTTGCCAAGGCGCTGGAGGCGCTCAAGCCGGGCGAATACACCCAGACGCCGGTACAGAGCCAGTTTGGCTGGCACGTCATCAAACTCGACGCCACCCGCCCGGCCAAGCCGCCGACTCTGGATCAACTCAAGCCGCAAATCCAGGCCGAATTGCAGCGAGAAGAAATCACCAAATATCAAAACGAATTGCGCGCCAAGGCGAAGATCACCGAGTGATCGCGGCGGCAGCGATCTGCTGCTGGCTCCCTACCCTCAACGCCCGCCCCGCGCGGGCGTTGGCACGTTCGGCCAGGCAAAAACACGGTGGGCAGGACTTGCCGCCGGCAGGCGACGCCCCGCTCTGCCCGCAGGCCAGACGCCTGGCTTGCCCTGCTGTGACGCCGATCAGGCAAATTTGAGCTGCTGCGGTTTTTTTCGCCTGGGCATCGGCAGGTCCACCCCGCCTTCTCGCCAGACGTGCAGCAAATCGTCGCGCAAGATGTGGACCTGCCGTTTGTCGATCTGCGCCACGCCTTCGGCCTGCAAGTGCGACAACAGGCGGCTGATCGTCTCCATGGTCAGGCCAAGGTAGCTACCGAGTTCCTCCCGGGTCATCGGCAGTTCGAAGTGATGCGTGTCGTCGCCGCAACGCCGGCGCCTGGCCTGCATGTGCAGCAGAAAGCAGGCCATTTTTTGCGGCGCTGTCAAACTGCCGAGGATGAATTGGTCGAGTTCGGCCCGCTCCAGGCTTTCGGACACCGCAGCCAGCAGGCCGTCGAGCAAGGGCCGGTTGTGGCTGACCGCCGATTCGATCGCCTGCACCGGGAACTCGCAAACCACCGACGGCGCGAGCGCGACCAAATCGGTGGTGTAAACGCGGTGGGAAAAGCCGCTCAGCCCCATGAGTTCACGTGGCTCGTAAAAGCAGACGATCTGCGACGCGCCGTCGGCGCCGAGTTTGACCGCCTTGAACGCCCCGCTGAGCACGAGGTAGAGGTGATCGAACGCCGTGCCGCTGTGTGCCAGTGTTTCACCCCGGTTCAGTTCCACCGTGCTCGCCGCCAGCTCGGTCACCTGCTGCTGCAGCTCGGCGGGCAGGCCCGGAGGCAGACGGCCATCGCAGGGGTGCGGATGATGCGAGCGGAACTGCGGCGGGATGGGTTGGCGTTTCATGGAGATGTGTCGGTTCTGTAGCCTCCTATGCTAACGATTTCCGGCACCGGCGCATGTCTTCCCCCACTCATCCGGACGGAGACCGGCGAGGGTCGTGCATCGTCTGCCACGGACAATGGCTCAGGTGGCGTGGTCGTTGGGGTGGACGATGAGCACCGGGATGGTGCTGCCCTGCGCCACGCTTTCGGCCACACTGCCCAAGATCATGCGGCGCACGCCGCTGCGGCCGTGGCTGCCGATGACGATGAGGTCGGCGCCCCAGCGCCGCGCCTCGGACAGAATGGCATCGGCCACGCGGGGGTGTGCCTGAGAGGTTTCGACCACCGCGGAACTGACGTCCATGCCGGGGGCTTGCGCCTTGTTGACCCATGTATCGAGCAGCAGGCGCGCATCGCTGCCGATCACGCCGAGCAGCTCCGGGGTCGCGGCAAGCAGCCCGTTGGACTCGATCACGGTGATGAAACGGATCGCCGCGGCTTGGTCTTGCGCCAGTGTCGTGGCCTGCGCCGCAGCGAATTGCGCCGTGCGGCTGGCGTCCAGAGGAACCAGAATTTTTTTGTAAGTGGACATGATGGGAAACGCCTTGAAAGTGAAGAGCGGTGAGACGACCGGATCGATCAAACGCCGAGCATTTGGTCTTTGGCCCTGAAGTAATGCCGTGCATGAGCGACGAGTTGCGCGTCTGTCGGATGGTCGGCCGACTCGATGCCCAGCACATGTTGCGCGACCGCAGGGTCGTGCTGCTGCAGGTGTTTGAACAGCATGAGCTTGGCCTGCCCCGGACCGGTGATCAGCACCTCGGCAACGCCTGACAGCGCGCGCGCCACGGCGTGGTAGTAGTGCTGATCTTCGGCTGCCCTGCCGCTGCCGATCTGGCCGCTCATGACATGCAGATGGGGGTGCTCCTTGGGCAGGATGATGGACCTCTCGATGTCTTCCGGATCGATGAACAGCACGCGGGCCTGCGAATGATCGACCCAGACGACGGCATGACGATGCACCATGACGAACCTCCTTGTTTCAGTGAAAACCTGGCAATGCCCCGAACTGCCCAACGTGCTGCCCTTCATCTGGGGTTGAACGTGCGCTGCTTGAGCAACTGCACAAAATCCCGGTGCCGCGGCGTGTCATGCTGCAGGCGACGGTAGACCGCAAGTTTCGCCCGGTCTTCGACGAATGCCCAGAACACGCAATACGCCCAGATGGCAACCACCGCTTTCCAGCCGATGGGGGCGATCAGGCCAAACGGAAACAACACGAACAGTGTCGCCAGCAGCTTGGTGACCACGGCAGACCACAGCAGCGCCGGCGCCGGCCAGGGCTTTTGCCAAAAAGCCTGTTTGCTGCGTGCGACGAACAGGGTCAGATGGCCGGACACGGCAAGCTTGAGAAAAACGAAGGTCTGGATGCTGCCGATGTCCAGCGCCAGCACATCGTGCGCGTACCACAGCAGCCCCAAGGTTTCGCCCACACCGATGAGACCGAGCACCATCGATACGGTGACGATGCGGCGCATGTCCCAGCGCACCGGCTGCGGGTCGACGGCGGTGCGGTCGTAGGCGATGGTCATGATCGGCACGTCGTTGAAAAACGCCAGCAAAATGATCATCACCGCAGTGATTGGATAGATGTCGTCAATCAACATGGCGGCGACGACGAACACCATGATGCGGATGGTTTCGGTGACGCGGTAAATCGCGTAACTGTTCATGCGCTCGAAAATCCGCCGCGATTCGTCCACCGCGTTGACGATGGTCGACAAACCCGGGGCGGTCAGGATCAGCGCCGCCGCAGCGCGTGCCGCATCGCTTGCGCCCGACACGGCAATGCCGACGTCGGCCTGCTTGAGCGCCGGCGCGTCGTTGACGCCGTCACCGGTCATGGCCACGCGGTGCCCGGCGTCCTGCAAGGCTTTGACGATGCCGTATTTGTGCTGCGGGAAGACTTCGGCGAAACCGTCGGCGGCGTCCACCTTCTCGGCCAGGCTCACCCCGGGGGTTTGCGCGTCCATGGCAAACACGTCTGAGGCGGCCACGATGCGCGTGCCGATGCCCAGTTGGCCGCTGATTTCACGAGCGATCGCCACGTTGTCGCCGGTGATCATTTTCACCGCCAGTCCATGATCGCGGGCCGCGGCGATGGTGTGTCTGGAGTCGGCCCGCGGCGGGTCGAACAGCGCCAGCAGTCCGTCGAGCCTCCATGCGCCTTCGCCCGTCCTGCTCGCCACCGCCAGAGTGCGCAGCCCCCGGGCGGCCTGCGCATCGATCCAATCCTGCGCCCTGCGCCGCGTTTGCGCATCGGGTGCGCACAAATCGACAATGACTTGCGGCGCCCCTTTGGTCACAGCGAGCTGCACGCCTTGCGCGTCGCGCCACCGGCCTTCGCTGCGTTTGCTCACCGGGTCGAACGGGGTGAATCCGAGAGCGGTGAAACCCGCTGGCAAGGCCTGGCCGGGCACGGCGGCGTAGACCGCCTGGTCGATGGCATCGCCGCTGCCACCCTGGCTGGCCAAAGCCGCGTGCAAGGTCAGCGTCGCGGCATCGGCCGCCGCCAGCGGCAGCGTGTCGCCCAGGGTGAGCCTGTTTTGCGTCAACGTGCCGGTTTTGTCCGTGCACAACACATCGACTGCCGCCAGTTCCTCAATGGATTCGAGTTTGGCCACGATGGCCTTTTGCCTGGACAAGGCCAGCGCACCAAGCGCCATGGTCACCGACAGCACTGCGGGCAACGCCACCGGAATCGATGCCACGGTGAGAATGAGCGCAAACTGCAGCAGGTCGATCCATGCCTGCCCGCGCTGCAGTTCGACCAGCAGCAGCACCGCCACCAGTGTCAGGCTGATGACGATGAGGAAGTCGCCGAGATTGAGCACAGCGCGCTGAAAGTGCGACGCGGCCCCGGCTTTTTGCACCAGTTGCGCCGTCTGTCCGAGGTAGGTGCGGATACCGGTGGCATACACCACCCCGGTCATGTCGCCCTGGCGGACGATCGAGCCGGAAAACACCACGTCGCCCGGCTTGCGGCTGACGGGCAGCGATTCACCGGTCAGCGCGGATTGATCGACGCTGAGATACTCACCATCGAGCAATTTGATGTCTGCCGGAACGATGTCGCCCAGGCGCACGCGCACGATGTCCCCATCGACGAGTTGCGCCGCGTCGCGCGTGCCCCATTGCCCGTCGCGCTTGACGCGGCACTGGAGCGCGAGCTGCTGTTTGAGCGCGCCCAAGGCGCTGTTGGCCTTGTGCTCCTGCCAGAAACCGATGGCTGCGTTGAACAGCAGCAAGAGCACGATGATGACCAGATCGGGCCAATGCCGCACGATGGCCGACAGCAGCGCCGCGGTTTCGATCATCCACGGAATCGGCCCCCAGAAGTAGCGCGCCATGGGCTGCAGCAGTCCGGCGTGGGGCTCCGGCAGGCTGTTGGGGCCGCTTTGCGCCAGCCGCCCAGCGGCCTCCGCCTGCGTCAGGCCCTGCGGCTGGCTGCGCAGCAGGTGCAGCAGGTCCTGCGCCGGCAGCCCCGCCGCCGTCTTCGCATCCACCGACGGTGTATTGTCTTCTGCCATGACGTGGGATTACGTGTTTGCCACCGCCGCGGATCTGGGCGGACGGGTGGGCAACAGCTGCGTTTGATGCTGTTCCAGCGTCAGGCCGTGCCCGTACATGCCAAACGCCCAGGTCGCCAGCAGACCCAGCACACTGATGCCCGCAGTGATCGCCAGCACCGCGGGCACTCCCAGCTCTGCCTTGACCAGTGGCAGGGCGAACACCCCCAGCGTGGCGCCGACTTTGGCCACCGCAGCGGCAAACCCTGCCCCGGTGGCACGCAGCTGCGTGGGATAGAGCTCGGTCGGCAGAATGTACGTCGTGCTGTTGGGCCCCATGTTCATGAACAGGTTGAACACGACAAAACCACCGAACACCCACAGCACGTGCGACGCGGCACCTCCGGGCTGTACGGCGCTCAGCCAGAGCAGGGCCATGCCGACCGCCATGCCGGCAAAGCCGATGAGCTGCATGCGGATCCTGCCGAAGCGGCTGACGGTCCAGATGCCGATGACGAACCCGAGCACCAGAAACACATCGATCAATCCCGTGCCGCGGGCCAGCGCGGCGACTTGCGACACCAGCGGCAGACCGTTGCCCGAGACGTGCAGTTCGGCCAGCAGCACGGCAGTGAACAGCCCCACGCCATATGTGGCGATGTCCATCAGGAACCACGGCACCGTGCTCAGCAGCGTGCTGCGCACATACGCCGGATGAAACAGGGTGGCATAGCCGATCGGTTTGCCGCTCTGCGGCACGCGCGCGACGAAATGCACCGTCGATCCAAGGCGCGCGGCCATGCGGTCGAGCAGCCGCCGGTCGGCCGGGACGAAACGGCCCAGCATGTGCACGGCTTCCAGATTGCGCCCCTGCCCCATGAGCCAGCGCGGGCTTTCTGGCATGTTCAGCCGCCCGAGCAGGAACAGCACGGCGACGACCGCCTCGCTGGCAAAAAACCAGCGCCATACGCCGATGTCAGCGGCCAGATGCAGCAGCGCCATGCACAGCAGGGCAGCGACGAGCAGACCGATGGACTGGCAGGCGATGGTGGCGACCATCATCTGGCTGCGCCGGTTGTGCGGCATGCATTCGGCCACGTAGCTGCCACTGACGGGAAAGTCCATCCCCACGGCAACACCCACGGCGAGCTGCGCCGCCACCAGGCCCCATGCGTTCCAGCTCAGCGCGCTGGCACCGGCGGCTACCGCCAGCAGCAGCATGTCCAGCAGGAACACGCTCTTGCGTCCCAGCCGGTCGGCCATGCGGCCGCCGACGGCCGCGCCGGCAATCGCCCCGGCCACCAGTGCGGCGCCGAGCAGACCGGTTTGCAGCGGTGTCAAACCCAGATCGACGCCCAGCAGCGGAATCGCCATGCCGAGCATGAACACCGACAGGCCGTCGAGCAGCGTGCCGCCGCTCGACAGCCCCCAGGCCAGGTAGTGCGGCAGATGCAGCGGCGCGCCATCGAGCAGCGTGATGATCTGTGCATGATCCGGATGGACTGCAGACGGCGCATCGCCAGTGGGGGCCTCGGTGGCTGCAGTCATGCGCGCGTCCCCGATTACAGGTTACATACAGTCAGGCCGCCACACGTCCCTGGGCCACCGCGTCGTGGGTGTAGTTGAACACCACCTCCGGGTCTGGGCAGAGCAGGGAATGATCTTTGTCCTCGTAGTCGAGCCGGGAAAGCAAATCCATGATCAGGTTGATCCTGGCGCGTTTTTTGTCGTTGGCGCGGACGATGGTCCACGGCGCCACGGGCGTATGGGTACGGGCAAACATCGCGTTGCGCGCCACCGAGTAGTCTTTCCAGTGTTTTTGCGCCGCGGCGTCGATCGGGCTCATTTTCCACTGCTTGAGCGGATCGGTCAGACGGTTTTTCAGCCGGCGCTTCTGCTCGGCCTTGTCGATGTCGAGGTAATACTTGAACAGCTGGATGCCCGAGCGCACCAGCATTTGCTCGAACACCGTCACCGTCTCCATGAACTCTTCATACTGCGCTTCGGTGCAAAAACCCATGACCCATTCGACCCCGGCGCGGTTGTACCAGCTGCGGTTGAACAGGACGAATTCCTCTGCAGCCGGCAGGTGCGGCACATAGCGCTGGAAATACCACTCGGACTGGTCGCGCGTGGACGGTTTGTTCAGCGCCACCACCCGCGTGTCACGCGGGGAAAGGTGCTCGATGATGCGCTTGATCGCCCCATCCTTGCCCGCGCTGTCGCGGCCCTCGAGCAGGATGAGGATGCGGTCCCCCTGGGCGATGAGGTGTTTCTGGAATTTCACCAGCTCGATCTGCAGCAAGCGCAGGGTCTTGCGGTAATCCCGGTCCTCACCGGTCTGCAGCGTTGGGGGGTGCGGCGCTTTCGCCATCTTCAGTCTCCGGGTTCGAGGTCAGAAGGTTGCAGCGGTGGTTGCAGCGGCGGCTGCTCGGGCAGCCGCTCGGGCAGCGCGTCGCTGCCCAGAGGAGCCAGGTAATCGGCCATTTCGTTCCAGTGCCGGCCCTCGGCGAGTTCCTCGTAGTACGCCCGCGCGGCCTTGCCGAGTTCGGTTTGCGCATCGAGCAGATCGTGCCACTGCGCGCCATCGAGCCGGCCCATCGCCCGCCAGATGAACTCGTCGAACGCGCGCATTTTTTCCGGCGACAGCGGCGGTGTTCTGTCTTTCATGCAAGCGTTCCAGCTCTCACCGTGCCCTTCAGGCCCCGGCGGACGCGGCGACGAATTCGTCGATCGCCTGCAGCAGCGGGGTCAGATACATCATCGCCGGGCCGCCGTGCATGAGCACGGCAAGAAAGCCGGCTTCGATCAATTCGTCACGCCGGGCGCCGGCCTGCGCGGCCTGCTTGACGTGAAACGCGATACACCATTCGCACTGCGCAGCGACCGACAGCGCCACGTTGATCAGCTCTTTTTGCTTGGACGACAACGCCGGCCCCGATTCGGCCTTGCCCATGAAGTTCATGAAGGCCTGCACTTCATTCGGATGGCTTTTGCCGAGCGTGGACAGCAGCGATTCGATTTCGCGCAACCGGTCATGCATCGGGGTCGAAGTCATGGTGATCTCCTTTGTGTCAAGTCGCCGTCGTTCAATCGTCGCGTGTGCGGCGGGCGGCCGCTTTTTTGCCGCCGGTGCGCGGGCTGCCCGCCCGCTCGGCCAGCGATGCCGCAGCCTGTTGCTGCGCGCTCAGCCAGGCTTGCATGGCCTGCGTCGTCGTCTGCATCGCCGACTGCAGCAAGGTCTGCAGCGGTGCTGCGCCTGGCAACGTGCCGTCTGCTACGGGCTGTTGCCCATCCTGCGCCAGGTCTTGCAACTGGCGCAGATTCGCACCGAGGGTCTGGCTGATTTCGGCCTGTGTCGCCGCGAGGATTTGCGCAAATGTTTGCCAATGGCCGAGCAGGCGAGCGCCGTCGACCGCGGGGACGCTGTGCACCGCATCTGCCGGCTGCAGGGTTTGCGCCGACTGTTGCAGCCCGTCGCGCATCATCTGCAGCTGCAGCCGGGTGAGCTGCTCGAAGCCGCGCAACAGCGTCTGGCTCAGCGCAAACACCGATTCGATCTCGGCTTTCTGCAGCGCCTGCAAGGATTCGACCGGATTCATCACGCACCTCCGCTCTTCGCTTCCGTGACGTGCAGTCTGCTTGCTGCGCTGCGCAAGGGAATTGATTTACATCATGCCGAATGAATCTGTCTGCCCCCGCTCTGCGGCGGGTCTGGCCCTGTCTCAGTCGTGCAGGAACAGCAGCTGGTGCACGGTCTGGTTGTCGATCGGCTCGTCGAACAGATCGCGCGCCAGCAACTGGCTGCCCAGCAGCTGCGGCGCAAACAGCACATCGGGCTGCACGCGGCGGATTTTGCTCACATGCCGCACATCGTTCACCCCGGCAATGGTCTTCACCCCCGGCGCCAGTTCCTTCACCGCGAGCACGGCAAAGGCGTTTTCGGCATCGTCTTCACGCAGCGTGAGCACCGCCTTGGCATGCGGCACGCCCGCCAGTTCCAGCGTTTCATTGCGCGTGGCGTCTGCGGTGATCACGTCTGCGCCCTCGGGAAACGGCGTGGTGTGGCCGGCCGGAGCGATGACCGTGACGGCAACGCCGCGACTGGTGAGTTCTTTCCACATGGCATAGGCCAGGCTCGACGCCCCGATGATGACGTAATGATTCTTGCGTTGCTGCTTTTGCATTTTTCCCTCCAGCGCCCGCTTGAGGCTGCCGCCCACCAGCGGCCCGATGACCACGGACAGCGTGGTGGCGAACACCGAAATCCCCAGCACGATCATCGACACGGTGAACATGCGCGCCTGCACCGTGCGCGGCACGATGTCACCATAGCCCACGGTCGACATGGTTTCGATGGTGTAATAAAAGGCCGTGGGCAGGCTGCGGATCGGCGGCGCGTAGCCCGCACCAAACCACAGGCTGCCCAGCACGCCATAAATCAGCAGGCTGCCCACGCCGAGCAGGGCGAATAGCGAACTGGCCGCCAGGCTGCTGCGGCTGAAGTGCCGGGGATAAAGCAGCAGGACGAAGAGCAGCCCAGCGGACAGCGCGACGACGCCGTCGGGCCGTCGCGCCGCCCAGAACGCCAGCCCGGCGGAAAGCAGGCCAAGCAGCACGCTCAGCACCCAGGCCACACGCGCGCGCAGCAGCAGACCGGGAATCATCAGCACCAAGCCGACGCCGATCACCACATGCGGAAACGCCGCCAGATCGGCCAGGCGCGAAATACCTTCGGCCCCGTGCTCGACGATGCCCAGCACCGCCAGCCGCAGATGCAGGAACTGCGGGCTGATTTGCGCCCAGCCGCTGGCCAAGGCGAGCAGCGCCGCCAGCGCCTGCGGACCGCTGCGTTGCCATGCCTGCAGCAGCAGCCGGGCCGTCCGGCCCAGCCGTGCCCTGAGCGTGCGCCACAGCCCGCCCTTGGGCACGTCTGCAGGGGATTGCGAAGGGGTCTGCGCCGTGGTCATGCCGTAAGTATCGGCGATTGCGTCCCGCGACGGCCAGGACGACGTTACGCCGCGAACCAGGCGCGGTGTCCGTGCGCGTCGTGTAACTGGCTCCAGCCGCAGCCGTACACCTGCTGCAGGCGCTGCACCTGCCACGCCGTATCGCCCGGGGCGAAAAACCATGCCTGTTCCTGCCCGTGCAACCCCAGGCCGAGCACATGCGTGGCCTGCTGTGCCACCCAGTTGACGTCGTGGCCGCAGAACACCACGATGCGGTCGTTCAACTGCCGCAGCACGGCACCCACCAGCGCCTGGTGTCCCGGATCCTGAAACGCCACCGGTTCGTCGAGCAACAGCAGCGGGCAGTCCTGCGCCAGGGCCTGCGCCAAGGCCACGCGCTGACGTTCTCCGGCAGACAGCGCCAGCACGTCGCGGTCGCGCAGCTCCCAGGCATCGACCCGCTGCAAAACGTCGCGCGCCGCCATCGTGTCGGGTCGCGGCTGCGACAGTTCGAGCAAAGCCGCCACCGGCAGCGAAAAGCGATCCCGCGGTTGCGCCGGCATGAAGGCGCGCAGCCGCGCCAGCCGCTCGGCCTGCAGTGCGTGCAGCGGCTGGCCATCGAGCGCGACACACGCGCCCATTCCAGCCAGCGGCAGCAAGCCCGCGATCTGCCGCAGCAGGGTCGATTTACCCGCGCCGTTTCGGCCGATCACGCCCAGACGGTCACCCGGACGCAGCGAGAAATCCACGGCATGCGCCAGCGGCGCGCAACGGGACGCGGCGACGATGTCGAGCGCCTGCACGTGCAAGCCGGTCTGCGTCTTCATGCTCAACGCCGCAACATCCAGATGAACACCGGCGCGCCCACCAGCGCAGTAACCGCACCGACCGGAAGCTCATACGGCATCGCTGCAGCGCGCGCCAGCGTGTCGGCGGCGACCACCAGCGCCGCGCCGGCCAGCGGCACCGCCCACGCCAGGTCCCGCAGCCGCTGCAGCCCGAGCAGCCGCAACGCCTGCGGCACGACCAGTCCGACGAAGCCCACCGCCCCGGCGACCGCGACCGACGCCCCCGTGCCCAGTGCGGCCAGCAGCACCAGTTCGAGCCGCGCGCGCGCCACCGGCTCGCCGAGCAGCCAGGCAACGTCGCTGCCGAGCATCAGCCGGTCGTAACGCCGTTGCCGCCAGCCCAGCCAGAGGCTCAAGAACACCGCGAGGACGCAAAGCCAAGCCCCATGCGCCGCTCCGGAAAGATTGCCCACCAGCCAGAACATCGCGCCGCGCAGTTGCGCGTCAGGCACCAGGCTGAGCAGCAGGGTGGACAGTGCCGCGGCGAGCGCGGCGAGCATGGCGCCGAGCAGAATGAGTTGGGCCGCGGCTTCATCGTCGCGGCTGGCCAGAAGGCGCCGGCCGAGGAGCAACAGCAGCAGCAGCGCAGCTGCGGCGCCCAGCACGCTGCCCGCCCACAGCGCCGCTCCAAGCAGTAGGGCGATGATCGCCCCCAACCCGGCACCGCCGGATGCACCCAGCACATACGGATCGGCCAGCGGGTTGCGCAGCACGATCTGCATTGCCAGCCCGGCCTGCGCCAGCAGCGCGCCTACGCCGGCTCCGGCGAGCACCCGCGGCAGCCGCAACTGCCAGATCAGCGCCGCATCCCAGCCGCCCTCCCCCACCGCCAGCGCCACGGCAACGACCGCCGCAAGCAGCAGCGGCAGCCCCCAGCGCCACAGCCGCGGCCGCAGCACACGAGCGGCTGCCACTTGCAGCTTCATCGCGCGCGGGGCTGGGCGTGCGTCACAGCGCCGGCCGCCAGGTCACGCCGACAAACACGCCAAACGGCTCGCGGTTGTAGCCGTAAACCGTCTGGTACTTTTTGTCGAACAGGTTTTGCAGCCGCGCGTTCCAACTCCACTGCGGGGTGATCGCACCGCTGGCTGTCAGATCGACCGTGGTATAGCCGCCCAGGGTGACACGCCCGCTGGGGCCATTGTCCCAGCGGGCACCGCTGTAGTGCACTGCCGCGCCGAGCAACACCGCGCCAATTTCGCGGTTGAGCGTGACGTTGGCCATGCTGCGGGCGCGGCGCTGCAACGTGGGATCTCCCGGTAGGCTGGTATTCACCGGCTGCTGCAGCGTCAGATTGGCATCGTACCCCCAGCCGTTCCACGCGCCACGGCCGCTGAACTCGACCCCCCGCGTGCGGCTACTGGCGATGTTCTGGAAGGTGCTGGTGGTGAAGTCGTACTGCCACTGGTCGGTGGCCTTGGTCTGGAACAGCATGGCACGCAGCACATTGCCGCTCTGCGACCACTGCAGGCCCGCTTCGGCCGAGTGCGCCTTCTCTGGCCGCAGATCGGGGTTGCCGTAGTACGGCGCGTAAAGGTAACCCAGCGGCGCGGCATTGAACGCGGTGGAATAGCTGGCGATCGCCTTGAAACCCGCGCCCAGCTCACGGCCATAACCCAAATACACGCTGTTTTGTCCGCTATAGCCGTCGATCGCATCATGCCGCAGGTTGAGCTGGAAGTCGTTACCGCCAAACGCGCCATCGACACCGGCAAACACCGCCCTGGCGTTGCGCTGCCTGCTGGCGATCGACCCGGTGATCGATGAAATCGACTGCTGCTGCCAGTCGACCCCACCGGTGGCTGTCCAGCCTGCCCCCAGCCACACCACATTGCGCCACAACAGCTGCTGGATGCGTGTGCGGTAGCTGCCGCTGTAGGGATAGGCGCTGAAATTCTCCGCGGTGTTGGTCGTGCTCTGTTGCGACACGCTGAGGTGAGACTGCCAGGCGGCGGTGAGGCGGTTGTCGCTGAAGAGTTGAACCAGCTCTTGCGTGGTCGAACTGAGGTTCGTGTCGGTCGGGCTGGCATAAGCGCCGTAGCTGTCGTAGCTGGCGCGGCCTTCGCTGCGGAACGCGCGTAGTCCGAGGGTCTGCCCGGGGGCGAGCGTTTGCGCGATCGAACCGTTCAGCGTGGTGTTGCGGTAGCCATTGGCGTTGGGGTTGGCGTTGGCCCATTGCGCCGGGTTGACGGCGCTGAAGCCCTGCGTCGTGTAGCGGCTGATCCCAGCCTGCAGCGCGGTGTTGCCGACCACTCCGCTGGCGTTGGCCGAGGTCGTGTAGGTGCCGCGGCTGCCGGCCGTCATGCCCACGGAGGCCTGCGGTGTCTTGCTGCCCCCGCGGGTGGTGATCAGCACCACGCCGCCGATCGCCCCGGAACCGTAGATCGCCGAGACGTTGCCGCGGATGATTTCCACCCGTTCGATCTGGTCGGTGGTGAAGTTGTTGAGGTAAGCCACCCCGGTGCTGTCCTGCGCGTTGATCGGCACGCCGTCGAGCAGCACGAGCACATCCGGGCCGCCAAAACCACGCAGATAGACATTGCCGCTCTGCCCTGGCCCACCGTTGCTCGTGACCTGCACCCCGGCGACCTGTTGCAGCAACGTGGTGAGGTTCTGCGCACCGCTTTGTTCGATCTGCTCGCGGGTGATCACGCTGACGCTGGGCAGCGCCTGCGACAGCGGCTGCGCATAGCCGGTGGCGGACACCACGACGGGAGGCAGGGACGTGTCGGGTACGGTCGATTGTGCATGCGCGCCAGCGGCGAGCAATGCCAGCGCAATGGCCAGCGCATTGCGCGGCAACGCGGTTGTTTGGGCGACGGTCTGCGAGGTTGTGCGCCGCGGACATGAGGCGGCCGCGGCGACGCCGGGGGCGACAAACTGCTCGAACATGGTCAACGTTCCGGATGAGGATGCGCCGCCGTGTTCCCCCGCACGGCTGGGCGCGGTCAGGGCGGGTCTGCGGCTGGCTGCGGGCATCACCGGTTCAGGGCAGCGTGGTTCGGCTGCGCAACCCTGGCTGGGATGCGCCGCCTCCGCCCGAGGCTCCGCCCTCTCGTCGTTGGCCGGTATCCGGGCTGGCGGCACGATCCGGACCCCCTTCCCAAACCTTGCTGGGTTCAGTGGGGCGCGTGTCCGGACGGAAGGCATGCGCCTTCGGCCGCTGACCGTTGCGGGGGCAGCACAGGCTGGAGGACATGCCGGCGGCAGCGCTCTTCCTGTTTCCCGTTTAACTGCGCGGCCACAGCCGCGCGAGCACCAACATCCTGCATGTTAACGTCGTTTGCACCCGGGTTTGCCGCCGTGCCGCCGTCGCCCCGTAGAATGGGGGCATGGACGAACGCCAGCCCTCTGCCGCCGTGGCCCAGTTGCAGGAGCGCGTAGAGCGCCTGCTGCTGCGCCATGCCGAACTGCAGCGCACCAATGCCCTGCTCAGCGAGCGCCTGCAGCAGCTCGAAGCCGAGCGCGACCAGCTGCGGCAGCGCCTGCTCGACGCCACGCAGCGTATCGACAAACTGCTGTTGCGGCTGGAGCAGACGACCTCCATCCCCGGCAAGCCCGAGACTTCCGCATGACCACCACGACGTTGGATGTGAACATCATGGGCCAGATCTACACCCTGGCCTGCCCTGCAGACGAGCAGGCCGCGCTGCTGGCCGCGGTGCGCGAAGTGGACAATGAAATGTGCGCCATCCGCGACATGGGCAAGGTGCGGGCGAGAGAGCGCATCGCCGTGCTTGCCGCGCTCAACCTGGCGCACAGCTTGATCGAGGCCCGGCAGGCGCTGGGCGCGCCGCCCCCTCAGGCTGCGTCCGACGCAGCGCAGGATGCTGCAGACGCCCAGGTTCTGGCGCGGCTGAGCCAGCGGCTCGACGAAGCCCTGGGCGCCGACGGCCAGTTGCTCTGAACGTCCTGCCCGCTCGGCTGCGGCAGGGGTAGAATGCCGCTGTCTGCCGGGCTCGTTCGGGTCGGCATTTCTTGAACCGATAAATGTGTGCCTCGGGCTTGGAAATTTTGTGTGGGCGCGCGACGTCTCGCGCAGATGTCCCCAAAACACAGTGACCTCGCCCACCTGTCCCAGTAGGGTTCAGGGATCAACACCCGCGCGGGTTTCGGCAGACACCCTTCCCCGCACCTGCACCCTGTGGCCTCTTTCACCGATCGCGCCGCCGTGGTCATCGACACCCAGATCGTGCTCGACTGGGTGCTGTTCGGCGACCCGCGCGTGCAGCCCTGGACACAGGCCATCGTTGCGCAGCGCATCCGCTGGCTGTACACCGCCGCGATGCTCGCCGAGGCGCTGCGCGTGGCGCAGTACCCAGCGCTGAGTCGACGGTTCGATGCACAGCAATCGACCGACAAGCTGTCGCAAGCGTTCAGCCGCTGGGGCGAACCCTGCACTGCCGCACCGCAACACGCGCAGTTACGCTGCATCGACCGCAATGACCAGATGTTCATCGACCTGGCGCTGGCCCGGCAGGCTCGCTGGCTGTTGAGCCGCGACCGCGCCGTGTTGCGACTGGCCCGACGTGCGCAGCCTTTCGGGCTGGACATCGCCGCCCCGGAGCAGGCGCAGCCGCCGGGGTGAAACCGTCACACAGTCAGCTCGCCGACAATCCCTGCGCGAGCAAGCGTTTTTGCCTGCGCAGCGACCACCAGATCATGCCGATGCCCAGGGCGATGAGCGGCAGCGACAGCAGCTGCCCCATGGTCAGATGCAGCCAGAGGTAACCGAGGAAGGCGTCAGGCTGGCGGAAAAATTCGGCGGTAAACCGTGCCAGGCCGTAGCCGAGCGCAAAACACCCGGCGATGAAGCCGCGCGGCCGCTCCCTGCGCGACAGCCACCACAGCACGGCAAACAGCACGATGCCTTCGAGAAACATCTCGTACAGTTCGGACGGAAACCGCGGCACCATGCTGCCGGATTCGGGATAGATCATCGCCCCTGGCCACCACGCCGGCGCCGGACGCCCCCACAGTTCGCCGTTGATGAAATTGCCGATGCGGCCAAACGCCAGTCCGGGCGGGATCAGCGGAGCGACGAAATCCATGATCTGCAGCCATGAATAGCGCCGTGAGCGCGCGAACCAGAAGGCCGCGACCATCACGCCGAGCAGACCGCCGTGAAACGACATGCCGCCGTCCCACACGGCGACGATCTGGCCGGGGTGCGAAAAGTAGTACCCCGGCTGGTAAAACAGCACGTAACCGGTGCGCCCGCCCAGAATCACCCCGAGCACGCCGGCAAACAGCAGGTCCTCGATGTCGCGTGATGTCCAGCCCTGGCGCGCGTAAGGCTGGTCTTTCAGCCGCTTTTGCGCCAGCAGCCAGAAGGTGATGAAGCCCAGCAGGTACATGATGCCATACCAGTGCACCTTGATCGGGCCGAGTTGCAGGGCGATGGGGTTGAAGTCGGGGTGAACTAGCATGGGCGTGAAGTGTACGGGGTCGGCACGTGCAATCGCTCCCTGCGCCCGGCGCGGGGGCAGGATTTACCTTTGGATACGTCTGCCACCCGGTTTGCGCAAAGTGCCTGCGCCGCGTTCGCGCGACAATTGCAATTTTGACGTTTTGCCTTCCTTGCCAGCCATGACCGAAAAACCACTGCGTTCAGAAAACATCACCGTCGGCGACTCGCGCGCGCCCAACCGCTCCATGTTCTACGCCATGGGCTACAAAAAATCGGATTTCCGCAATCCGATGATCGGCGTGGCCAATGCGCACTCCACCATCACGCCGTGCAACTCCGGGTTGCAGCGTCTGACCGATGCGGCCATCGAGGGCGTGCGCGCCGCCGGTGGCAATCCGCAAATGTTCGGCACACCGACCATCGCCGACGGCATGTCGATGGGCACCGAGGGGATGAAGTATTCGTTGGTGTCGCGCGAGGTGATCGCCGACTGCATCGAAACCTGCGTGCAGGGGCAATGGATGGACGGCGTGATCGCCGTCGGCGGCTGCGACAAAAACATGCCTGGCGCGATGATCGGCATGCTGCGCTGTAACGTGCCGGGGATTTTCATCTATGGCGGCACCATCCTCCCCGGCCACTACAAGGGCAAGGACCTGAACATCGTCTCGGTGTTCGAGGCCGTCGGCGAGCACGCCGCCGGGCGCATGAGCGACGAGGACTTCGACGCCATCGAGCAATGCTCGGTGCCCACCAGCGGCTCGTGCGGTGGCATGTACACCGCCAACACCATGTCCAGCGCGATCGAAGCCATGGGCATGTCGCTGCCCTACTCCAGCACCATGGCCAATGTGCACGAGGAAAAAGTGCAGTCGGCGCGGGACTCGGCGCACGCGCTGCTGGCCGCCGTGCGCGCCGACCTGAAACCGCGCGACATCGTCACGCGCAAGGCGCTGGAAAACGCGGTGGCCGTGGTCATGGCCACGGGCGGTTCGACCAACGCCGTGCTGCACCTGCTGGCCATCGCCCATGCCGCGCAGGTGCCGTTTTCCATCGACGATTTCGAGGCCATCCGCAAACGCACCCCGGTGTTGTGCGACATGAAGCCGTCGGGCAAGTACGTAGCCACCGATCTGCATCGCGCCGGTGGCATTCCGCAAGTGATGAAAATCCTGCTCGAAGCCGGTCTGGTGCATGGGGACTGCATCACCATCAACGGCAAGACCGTGGAGGAAAACCTGCGCGACGTCCCGGCGCGGCCGCGTGCCGACCAGGATGTGATCCGTCCGATCGACAACCCGATGTACCCGCACGGGCATCTGGCCATCCTCAAGGGCAATCTGGCGGAAAACGGATGCGTGGCCAAGATCACCGGGCTGAAAAAAACCAGCATGACCGGCCCGGCGCGTGTGTTCGACGACGAACAAAGCGCGCTGCAGGCCATTCTCGACGGCAAGATCAACGCCGGCGACATCATGGTGCTGCGCTACCTCGGCCCCAAAGGAGGGCCCGGGATGCCCGAGATGCTGGCGCCGACGTCGGCACTGATCGGCGCCGGGCTGGGCGAGTCGGTCGGGCTGATTACCGACGGCCGCTTTTCCGGCGGCACCTGGGGCATGGTGGTCGGCCACGTCGCCCCCGAAGCCATGGCCGGCGGCACCATCGCGCTGGTGCAGGAAGGCGACATCATCACCATCGATGCGCCCAGCCTCAGCCTGACGCTGCAGGTCAGTGACGAGGAGCTGGCCAGGCGGCGCGCGGCGTGGACGCCGCCCGCTCCGCGCTACACCCGTGGCGTGCTGGCGAAATTCGGCGCGCTGGTGGGCAGTTCGCACCAGGGCGCCGTGCTCGACGCCCATCTCGCCTGAACGCCCGTCACGGCGACACGCCGCCGGCTCGCCGCCTGTCTGCCCGCCAGGCGGCGTCGGCGCTGCTGGCCTGCCGGTCTCACTCCTTCATGCTGGCGATGCGGTTGCCGGCATCGAGCAACGCGATCCGCGGGCGAAATGCGCGCGCGGTGGCGTCGTCCATCGGGGCGTAAGTACAGATGATGAGCAGGTCACCGAGCGCGGCGTGGCGCGCCGCCGAACCGTTCAGGGTGATGCGGCCGCTGCCCGGCGGCTCGGCGATGGCGTAGGTGCTCAGCCGCGCACCATTGGTCACGTTGTAGATCTCGATCTGTTCGCCGGGGAGGATGTCGCAGGCATCGAGCAGGGTCTGGTCGATGCCGCAAGAGCCTTCGTAGTGCAGGTCGGCGCCGGTGAGCGTGGCGCGGTGCAACTTGGCGCGCAGCATCACGCGCATCGGGACTGCCGGCGTGCTCTGGTGGTTTGCGGGGGTTTGGCTCATACGTCGGAAGGGTTGGGAAGTACGGAACGGCGCGGGCGGATCACTCGGCGACCACGGCATGCCGTCGGGCGCGCCAGAGCAAGGCCAGCGCGTAGGCGGCAAAACTCAGCGTGGCGATCCACGTGCTGGCTGGATAGCCGATGGTGTAGGCAGCGGCCAGGCCGCTCCAGGTGACGATCAGGCCGAGCACCATCGATAACACCATACCGCCGCCCACGCTGCGGCTGAGCGCCTGTGCCGTGGCCGCCGGGCCGATGAGCAGGGCGAAGATGAGCAGCGCCCCGATGACCGGCACGGCAATCGCCACCGTCACCGCGACCAGCAGGAGAAACAGCAGATCCAGCCGCCGCGTGTTCACACCGCGCGCCTGTGCACCTTCGGGGTTGAAGCTGGCGAAACACAGCGGCCGGTACATCACCGCCAGCGCGGCCAGACCAGCCAGGCACACGGCGAGCGACAGCCCTGCCTGCGCCGCGGTCACGCCGACGATGCTGCCAAACAGAATGCTCATCGCCGATTGCGCGTTTGCCGTGTAGAGGTTGAGAAACAGCACGCCCAGCCCCAGGGCGAACATCAGCACCATGCCGATGCCCACGTCGCGCTCGCGCAGGCGTCCTGCGGTCAACGCCAGCCCCAGCGCGCTGGCCAGGGTGAAAGTGAACAGGCCGAGATAGGCGCTGGCGCCGAGCAAAATCGCCCCGGCGGCACCGGCAAAACCGACATGCGACAGCGCATGCGCGGCAAACGCCTGACGGCGCAGGGTGATGAAATAGCCCACGGCAGCGCCGAGCACGGCAATGGCACTGCCGGCGACGAATGCATGCCGCATGAAACCGTATTCCAGACCGAGGATCATGCCCCCTCCCGGTGGCTTGCCGCGTGATCGGGGTCGCAGCAATGCGCCGCGCCCTCGGCCATGAAGCCGTGCGCGGGGTGGATGAACACATAGCCTGCGTCGCGCGCCACGGCCATCGGCACGCCGTAGAGCGCGCTCAGCGCCGGGCCGTTGACCACCTCGTCCACCGTACCCAGCCGTCCGCGGCCTTCGGCCAGATAGAGCACGCGATCCATGTGCGGCAACAGGGGGTTGATGTCGTGCGCGGTCATCAGCACGGTGATCCCCTGCTCGCTGCACAGCCTGCGGGCGGTGAGCAGAATGCGCTGCTGCGCCTGCGGATCGAGGTTGGACAACGGTTCATCGAGCAGCAGCATGCGCACCGGATTGACCAGCGCCTGGGCGATGCGCACGCGCTGCCGCTGCCCGCCGGACAGCGTGTCCATCCCGCGCTCGGCCAGATCGCCGATTTCCAGGGCGCGCAGCGCCCGATCCACCGCCAGATTGCGCTGCGCCGCCTGCGACCAGCCCAGACCCCAGCGCTCACCCTGCCACGCCGCGGCGACGAAACTGCGCACGCGCAAAAAACTGTCGGCACCGACGGGGTCGCGCTGCGCCACATAGCCCACCTGCGTGCGGCGGCTGACGCCTTCGGCACCGAGCAGCCGCAGGCGCTGCGCCTGCACCGGCACCAGACCGAGCAACGCGCGCAGCAGCGTGGTCTTGCCCGCGCCATTGGCACCGAACACACCGACGAACTGCCCTGAGGCGATACGCAGATCCAGGCCATCGACCACGGTGCGGCCGCCGAGCAGACAGCGCAGACCTTCGGCATCGATCGCCCAATCCGGCGATGCTGCTGCAGTCAGCGCGTTCAATGCCGGCTGTCCTTGCGCAAGGCCCGGCCGATGGCGTCCAGCGTCTGCAGTTGCCATTGCACGTAGCTGGTCTGCGGCGGAACGAATTCGTCCACACCGACCACAGCCACTCCGGCCTGCCGGGCGATGGCGCGCAGACGGCTGGTCAGCGGATCGTTGACCTGGCGGTTGTAGAACAGCAATGCGGCTTTGTGCTGCCGCAAATCGTCCTCGAACCGGGCGACCTCGGCGGGTGACGGCTCGGTGCCGTTCATCACGTCGAATTGCAGTTTCTGCCCCAGGCTCACCCACCCCAACTGCCGCAGCAGATAGCCGGCCACCGGCTCGGTGGCGCTGACCTGCAACCGCGGATGCGCCATGGCCAGCGCGGCTTGTGCCGCGATGAGGCGCCGCAAGCCGGCGTCGAACGCGGCCAGCCGCTGCGCGAACTGTGCGGCATGCGCCGGATCGAGGCGCTGCAGCTCACCGGTCAGACGCTGCGCCACCCGCTGCATCACCACCGGGTCGTAAAACACATGGGGATTCCTGTCTGCCATGATCCGCGACGGATCGAGCTGCGCGGCCACGATGACCACGCGCTGCGGCGCCGGGTTGGCGGCCAGCAGCTGCTGCATCCAGGCGTCGTAACCCAGGCCGTTGAGCAGGACGATACGCGCACGCGCCACCTGTCGCGCCACTTCGGGCGTGGCCTCGAAGCTGTGCGGGTCGACGTTGGGGTTGCGGATGATGCTGTCGACGGTGACCTGGTCACCGCCGATGGCCTGGGCGATCACGCCGTATGTGCTTTCTGCCGCGACCACCGGCACCGGCGCGGCATGCGCTGCCGCGGCCAGGGCGCCGACCCACAGCAGACAACCGCGCAGCAAGGCAGACAGGATGCGACGAATGGACATCACGACGGAGAAGAAATGGGAGCAGATGATGTTACTTTATAACTCAGGGACGGCTGACATTGCGTCCGAATGTAAACCCGACCCGCCTGCTGCGCAGGCACAATGCAGATTTTGCCTGTCCCACCATGAAAATCGCCACCTGGAACGTGAACTCGCTGGCCGTGCGTCTGCCGCAAGTGCTCGATTGGCTGCAGGCCCATCAGCCCGACGTGCTGGCGCTGCAGGAAACCAAGCTCAGTGACGACAAATTCCCCCACGACGCACTCGCCGCAGCCGGCTATCAGAGTGTCAGCTTCGGCCAGCGCACCTATAACGGCGTGGCCCTGCTCAGCCGCTTGCCGCTGGACGCCGTGCAGCGCAACATCCCCGGTTTCGACGACGATCAGGCCCGCGTGCTCGCCGCCACGGTGCAGGGCGTGCGCATCATCGACGCCTACTTTCCAAACGGCCAGGCACCCGACAGCGATAAATTCAGCTACAAGATGCGCTGGCTCGACGCGCTGCAGGCCTGGCTTGCCACCGAGCTGCAACGCTTTCCGCGGCTGCTGCTGCTCGGCGACTTCAATATCGCCCCTGAAGACCGCGACGTCTACGACCCCGTCGCCTGGGACGGACAGATCCACTGCACACCGCAGGAACGCGAACACTTCCGGCAACTGCTCGCCCTCGGGCTGACCGATGCCTTCCGCGCCTTCGAGCAGCCGCCGAAAAGCTGGACGTGGTGGGACTATCGCAATCTGGCGTTTCGCAAAAACCAGGGGCTGCGCATCGACCATATCCTGGTCAGCGCCGCGCTGCGCGAGCAACTGCTGTCGTGCACCATCGACAAAGCCCCGCGCAAAAACGAGCGCCCCAGCGACCACGCGCCAGTCATCGCCACGTTTCAGCCGGCATCGTCCATTCCGAGTTCGTGAATCTTGCGGGTGATGGTGTTGCGGCCGATGCCGAGTTTTTGCGCCGCCTCGATGCGCCGTCCGTGAGTGTGCGCCAGCGCCGCGGCAATCACCGCGCGCTCAAAGCGCTGGCTGAGCAGTTCCATCACGTCACGCATGCCGCTGCGCATCAAGGCCAGCGCCTCGCGTTCGACGCCGCGCTCCCACTCGCCACCCGCAGTGGCCGGCAACGGCGCTGCCGCCGGCCCGGCAGGCGCAACCTCGCCGCCGGGGCGCGCCGCAGCAACTTCGGCTGCTGACGCCACGGGATGCCCCGGTGCGGCTGGTTCTGGACGCAGTTCAGGCGGCAGGTCTTTGACCTGGATGGTTTGCGCCGGGGCCATCACCGTGAGCCACTGGCACAGATTTTCGAGCTGGCGCACGTTGCCGGGAAAGGCAAACTGCTGCAGCACCTGCAGGGCTTCGGCCGAAATCCGCTTGGGCTCGACGGCGAGCTGCTGCGCGCTGCGCAGCAGGAAATGCCGTGTCAGCGGCGCGATGTCTTCACTGCGCTCACGCAGCGGCGGCAGCCGCAGGCGGATGACGTTCAGTCGATGAAACAAGTCTTCGCGGAACTGGCCCTGCGCCACCCGCTGTTCCAGGTTCTGGTGCGTCGCCGCGATCACCCGCACGTGAGATTGAATCGCGCTGTGCCCGCCGACGCGGTAGTAATGCCCATCGGAGAGCACGCGCAGCAGGCGGGTCTGCAGTTCCAGCGGCATGTCGCCGATTTCATCGAGAAACAGCGTTCCGCCCTCGGCCTGCTCGAAGCGGCCGCGCCGCATAGTCTGCGCCCCGGTGAAAGCGCCGCGTTCGTGGCCGAACAGCTCGCTTTCGAGCAGGTCGCGGGGAATCGCCGCGGTGTTGATGGCGACGAACGGCCCGCCGGCGCGCGGGCTGTGTTTGTGCAGCGCACGCGCCACCAGTTCCTTGCCGGTTCCCGACTCACCGGTGATGAGCACGGTCACCTGCGAATGCGCCAGCCGGCCGATGGCACGAAACACCTCCTGCATGGCCGGGGCCTGGCCGAGCAACTCGGGGGCACCGTTTTGCTGTTCCTCGGCCTGCTCCTCGCGCAGGCTTTCGTCGACCGCGCGGCCGATCAGCTCCACCGCCTTGTCGACGTCGAACGGCTTGCTCAGGTAATCGAACGCCCCGCCCTGCAAAGCGGCGACCGCGCTGTCCAGGTCGGAGTACGCCGTCATGATGATCACCGGCACCGCCGGATGCGACTGGCGGATATGCTGCAGCAGTTCGATGCCGTTGCCTCCGGGCATGCGGATGTCGCTGACCAGCACTTGCGGGCAGGACTCGGCAAATGCCGCCAGCACGTCACGCGGGTTGGAAAAGCAGCGCACCTGCAGCCCGGCCTTGTGCAGCGCCTTTTCCAGCACGAAGCGGATCGAGGCGTCGTCGTCGACCACCCAGATCGGCTTCATCGCCCGCCCCTCGGCTGCACCGCGTTCACGGCAGGGGAATGGTGATGCGGAAATCGGTGTGTCCGGGCTGGCTGTCGCATTCGATGGTTCCCTGGTGTTGCTGCACGAAGGTCTGCGCCAGGGTCAGGCCCAGGCCGCTGCCTCCTTCACGCCCGGAAATCAGCGGGAAAAAAATGCGATCTTTCAGTTCCGCCGGCACTCCGGGGCCGTTGTCCACGATATGCAAGACCAGTGCCAGTTTGTACCGCTGGCGCGCGATGGTCACTTGCCGCGCCACCCGGGTGCGCAGCACGATGCGAGCATCTCCCTGCGCGATGCGCTGCTGCAGCGCCTGCGCCGCGTTGTGCGCGATATTGAGCACAGCCTGGATGAGCTGCTCTTTGTCTCCGCGAAATTCGGGCAGGCTGGCGTCATAGTCCTGCTCGACGACCAGCCCGCGGGGAAACTCCGCCAGCAGCAGCGTGCGCACGTGCTCGCAAATTTCGTGGATGTTCACGTCACCCACGACGTGGGGCTTGCGATGGGGGGCGAGCAGGCGGTCGACCAGGGTCTGCAGACGGTCGGCCTCGGCGATGATGACTTGGGTGTACTCCTGCAGTTCGGCAGACGGCAACTCGGCGTGAAGCAGCTGCGCCGCGCCGCGGATGCCCCCCAGCGGGTTTTTGATTTCGTGCGCCAGGTTGCGGATGAGTTCTTTGTTTGCCTGCGCCTGGTTGTGCCACTGCTCCTCGCGTTCCAGCCGGGTTTGCTGGCTGACCTCGACGAGTTCGACCAGCAGCCAGCCTTCGGGATGATCGGTGCGGCCGACGATGACCTGGACGGGAATGGGCTCGCGCAGCCGCAGCAGACAATCGAAGCGCTTATTGCTGAACTCGTCGCGCTGCACCTGCTGCAGCGCAGCCTGCCACACCGCCGGACAGTCCAGCCAGTGGCCGAGGCTTTGCGCGGCGAGCATGCGGCGGGACACACCCAGGCCGTTTTCCAGCGCCGGGTTGGCGTAACGGATCAGGCCCTGTGCATCGACCAGCGCCGCCATCGACGCCAGCCAGTCCAACGCAGGACATTCAGTCAACCCGATGGCCACGAGCGGATCGTCTGGAGCGATGCACGTGCGCTGCCGTAGCGCGGTTCATTGCGGGTATTTTTGCAGTTCGCGCTGCAATGCCGCGATATTCGCCTGCGTCATGGCGATCTGGTCTCTCATTTCGGCCACCCGCTGTGCATACTCGCCGCCCTTGACGCCGCCGCCGGCGATGCGCTCGCTCGGCAGGTAATCGGGGTGACCGTTGTTGTACTCCTTGAGCAGCTGCTCCAGCCGCGCCTGCTGCTGCTGCAACTCCTGCTCCAGAATTCGTCGCGCCTCGGCGTCGCGTTCCTTTTGCGTGGCCGGAGCGACGCGCACCGCCTGATTGCCCGGCGCGGCCTTCGAGCCTCCCTCACGCGGCCCGGAGCCGATGACTTTCGGCGGCATGCCCGGGCTGGACAGAATGCTGACGTTGGCGTTGTCGATCAGCTTGCAGTTTTTTTCCCGCACCTCCGACAAATCGTTGGTGTAGGAGTTGTCGGGGCAACGGTAGACTCGTTGCGGATCGGTCTGCGCCTGCGCCATGCCGGGCACAGTCAATGCCGTCACGGCAGCCAGTGCCGCCATCCAGCCGGAAAAACGAACGATCTGGGTCATGGGCTAACGATAGCGTGAAAACCTGCGGGAGTGTAAGCCGGCAACGCACGACACCGCCAAACGGCTGACAGCGCGTTGCAAACCGGCAAAAAAAAGCGGCCTGCCGGCCGCTTTGCCTCCTGTGCCGATGGCTTACAGCGAGTAGTACATATCGAACTCGACCGGGTGCGTGGTCATGCGGAAACGCGTGACTTCTTCCATCTTCAGCTCGATGTAGGCGCTGATGAAATCGTCGCTGAACACCCCGCCCTTGGTGAGGAAGGCACGGTCTTTGTCCAGATAGTCCAGCGCCTGGTCGAGGCTAGAGCACACGGTCGGGATCTTGGCCTCCTCTTCCGGCGGCAGGTCGTAGAGGTTTTTGCTCGCGGCTTCGCCCGGATGGATTTTGTTTTCCACGCCGTCCAGACCGGCCATGAGCATGGCGGCAAACGCCAGGTAGGGGTTGGCCGTGGGGTCGGGGAA
This sequence comes from Pseudomonadota bacterium, assembly GCA_021799355.1. Taxonomy (GTDB): domain Bacteria; phylum Pseudomonadota; class Gammaproteobacteria; order Burkholderiales; family Burkholderiaceae_C; genus Thiomonas. Next base: position 112,269 of record JAJZAQ010000001.1, on the reverse strand, counting down.
ACGCACTTCGATGCGACGGGCCTTGTCGCTCTGCACGAAGGGCACGCGGATCGACGCCGAGCGGTTACGCGCCGAGTACGCCAGCATCACCGGGGCTTCGAAGCCCGGCACCAGGCGCTTGTAGGAGTTGGTGCCCGGGTTGGTGATGGCGTTGAGCGCACGCGCATGCTTGATGATGCCGCCGATGTAGTACAGGGCGAAATCGCTCAGACCGGCGTAGCCGTTGCCGGCGAACAGGTTTTTGCCGTCTTTCCACACCGATTGGTGCACGTGCATGCCGCTGCCGTTGTCGCCGACGATGGGTTTGGGCATGAAGGTCGCGGTCTTGCCGTAAGCCTGCGCGACGTTCTGCACCACGTACTTCAGGATCTGCGTCCAGTCGGCGCGCTGCACCAGGGTGGAGAACTTGGTGCCGATTTCACACTGGCCGGCGTTGGCCACTTCGTGGTGATGCACCTCGACGGGCACGCCCATCTGTTCGAGCAGCAGGCACATTTCGGAACGGATGTCCTGCAGGCTGTCGATCGGCGGCACGGGGAAATAACCGCCCTTGACCGCCGGGCGGTGGCCCAGGTTGCCCCCTTCGAGCTTGTCGCCGGTGGCCCAGGCGGCCTCGGCCGAGTCGATTTTGACGAAGCAGCCGGACATGTCCACGTTCCAGCGCACCTGGTCGAAAATGAAAAACTCGGGTTCCGGGCCGAAGTAGGCGGTGTCGCCCAGGCCGGAAGCCTTCAGATACGCCTCGGCCTTTTTGGCGATGGAGCGCGGGTCACGGTCATACGGCTTGCCGTCGGCGGGTTCGAGCACGTCGCAGGACAGCAGCAGCGTGGTCTCCTCCATGAACGGGTCGATGTTGGCGGTGTTCGGATCGGGCATGAGCAGCATGTCGGAGGCTTCGATACCCTTCCACCCGGCAATCGACGACCCGTCGAACGCATGCCCTTCGGAGAACTTGCTTTCGTTGAACGCCGAAATCGGCACGGTGACGTGCTGCTCTTTGCCACGGGTGTCGGTGAAGCGGAAATCGACAAACTTGACGTCGTGCTCCTTGACCATGCCCATGACGTCAGCGACTGATTTGCTCATAAAACTCTCCTGTCAGGTTGTAAATGCGTTCGGGTGTGCGTGTCCGCATCCAAAAAAGACGGCGCCCGGCGTCACCGGCTGCGATCGCCGCGCTGTCCATGCAATCTAGCAGAAAGCATGCCGGCAGCCGAAGCCTTCGCCAGCCTCCCCGGCTGCGGACAGGCGGTCAGTTGCCCAGGGAGACAAATACAAATCTCTGTCGTCGCACGTTTTTGGTGCATCATGCCATCACGCACTTGTTTGGTGCGAATCGGTCGAAATTGGTGCATCTTCCCAGACTCCGGGCGGCAGGTGTTCGCGCAGATAGGCAAATGCCTGCTCGACCACCGAGGCATCGCCCTTGACTCCCAGTTCGATATGCCGGCCCCAGACGGGATGATCGACGCTGGGAAGGCTGAACACCTTGATCCCGGCAAACCGCCGCTCGATGTCTTCCATCAACGGGGTGAGGTCGGATTCGAGGGCGTTGCGCACGATCACCGCGCGCTCGACCTGGTGACCGAGGCCGTGCAGGTGCGCCAGAGGCCCGTCGAGCACCCATTCGAGCATCGGCCAGGCCATGACCGGGAATCCTGGAACGAAGAAGTGCTGACGGATGGAAAAACCGGGAATGCGGTTGTACGGGTTGGGGATGATCGCACTGCCCTGCGGAAACATGCCCATCTGCAGCCGCTGCCGGTTGGCCGCAGTGTCTACATCGCCCAACCCGGCGTCGCGGATGCGCTGCTGAATGAGTTCCCTGGCCTGCGGATGCAATTCCAGCGGCACGCCCAGCGCCTGCGCCGCGCTCTGCCGGGTGTGGTCGTCCGGCGTCGCGCCGATGCCGCCGCAACTCAGCGCCACGTCACCACGGCCGAAACTGGCCGCAAAGGCCGCGGCCAGCAGCGCCGGATCGTCGCCGAGGTACTGCACCCAGTTGAGCCGCATGCGGCGGGCGGCGAGCAAACCCAGCACATGCGAAAAATGCTTGTCCTGCCGTTTACCCGACAGAATTTCATCACCGATGATGTAAAGCCCCAGACCCATGTCACCGTCCCGGATCAAAGCGCCAAGCATAACCTGCGCGCGGCTTCGAGCTGCCGCGCCAGCGGCGTCTGCAGGCGGATTTGCCCCTCTGCCGACTGGCACAGAATGTCACATTTCGTGCCCCCATCCTGAATGCGGGGTGTCAAAACCGCCACCCTGCCCCGTATGCTCGGAGCAATCGGCTTTTTTTGACCCCCATGCTGCTGCACCACACCTTCGAACACACCGCCGCACGGCTGCCGCACAAGCGGGCGATCAGCCGCGAAGGCGTGGCCACGAGCTATGGCGACATCGCCGCGCGGGTCGAGGGCATCGCCGCAGCGCTGCGCGAGGCGGGGGTGCAGCGCGGCGAGCGGGTGGCGCTGTTTCTCGACAACTGCGTCGAAATGGTCGCGGCGATCTACGCGGTGCTCAAGGTCGGCGCGGTGTTCATGCCGGTCAACACCCTGACCAAGGCGGACAAGCTCGCCTACATCCTCAACGACGCCGAGGCCTGCGCCCTGCTCACCCAGCAGGAGCTGGCTGAGACGGCGCGCGCAGCGCTCTCCGCCAGCCCCAGTGTGCGCACCTGCTGGATGTGCACCGCCTACGCCCAGGGCCGGCCCGACCCCGGCACCCCCGACCCGCGCGAACGCCCGTTCCCACCGCCTGCGGCCAGCGGCGCGCCCGGCAGCGATCCGCCGGTGCTGATCGACCAGGACCTGGCAGCGATCATCTACACCTCAGGCTCCACCGGCGACGCCAAGGGGGTGATGCTCACCCACCTCAATATGCTCACCGCGCTGCGCTCGGTGCGCAGTTACCTCGGGCTGCGCGAGAGAGATGTCATCGTCTGCGCGCTGCCGCTGGCGTTCGACTATGGGCTGTACCAGATCCTCATGGCGTTCAGCCTGGGGGCGACGGTGCAGCTGGAGCGCTCGTTCACCTTCCCGGTGAAAGTACTGGAGCGCATGGTCAGCGAGCGCGCCACCGTGTTCCCCGGGGTGCCGACCATGTTCACCCTGCTCACCCAGATCAAGACCCTGCGCGAGCACGACCTGTCGGCGCTGCGGCTGATCACCAACACCGCGGCTGCCTTGCCCGAAAGCCAGATCCGGCAGATCCGTGCGCTGTTTCCGCAGGCCACGCTGTATTCGATGTATGGCCTGACCGAATGCAAGCGCGTGACCTATCTGCCGCCCGAGCAGCTCGACATCCGCCCGACCAGCGTCGGCCGCGGCATGCCCAACGAAGAGGTCTGGCTGGTCGATGAGGCCGGCAACCGTCTGCCCAACGGGGCGACCGGCGAGCTGGTGATCCGCGGCAGCCATGTGATGCGCGGCTACTGGCGCAAACCCGCGCAGACCGCAGAACGCCTGCGCCCGGGGCCGATGCCCGGCGAGATGGTGCTGTATTCCGGCGATCTGTTCCGCACCGACGCCGAAGGCTGGCTGTATTTCGTCGCGCGCAAGGACGACATCATCAAGACCCGTGGCGAAAAAGTCAGCCCGCGCGAGGTCGAGAACGTGATCTACGGCATCGACGGCGTGCTCGAAGCCGCGGTCATCGGCGTGGACGACAAACTGCTCGGCCAAGCGGTCAAGGCGTTTATCGTACGGCAGCCCGGCAGCAGCCTGAGCGAACGCGACGTCATCAAGCATTGCCTGGCGCACATCGAAAACTTCATGGCGCCCAAAACCGTCGAATTCGTCGATGCGCTGCCGCGCACCGACACCGGCAAGATCAAGAAAACCGGGCTGCGCTGACGGCCCGCAGGAGACCCTGAATGAGCGACATTCGCCAGACCATTCGCCAGTACATCGACGACAACTTCCTGCTCGGCGCGCGCGACACCGCCTACGCCGACACCGACTCGCTGCTCGATCTGCACATTCTCGACTCCACCGGGGTGCTCGAACTCATCCTGTTCCTCGAAGAGACCTGGGGCGTGAAGGTCGAGGACGCGGAAATGGTGCCCGAGAACCTCGACAGCGTCGCCGCGATCGCCGACTTCGTGCAGCGCAAGCGGGCCACCGCGGCGGCCTGATCGGCCCATCGACCTCCGTCGCCGAGAACCCCATGCCTTCCTCTGCCCCGCCGCTCGGCCCCGAGGTGCTTGCGCTGGACTGCGCGGCCGAAACCGCGCGCATCGCCGGGTTCATCGTCGCCACCCTTCGCTCCTTCAACAAACGCGGGGTGGTGCTCGGGTTGTCCGGCGGGGTGGACAGCTCGGTGTGCGCCGCGCTGGCGGTGCAGGCGCTGGGGGCCAAGCGGGTGTTCGGGCTGCTGATGCCCGAGCGCGATTCCAGCCTCGCCAGCCGCAGCCTGGGCGCGCAGGTCGCGCAGCAGCTGGGCATCGAGTACGCCGTCGAAGACCTCGCCCCGGCGCTGGAGGCCATCGGCTGCTACCGCTGGCGCGACGACGCGGTGCGCGCGCTGCTGCCGGACTACACCCTCGAGTGGAAAATCAAACTCGCGATCAGCGGTGGGCTGCAAGGCGGCATCAACCACTTCCAGCTCGTCGCCCAGTCCCCCGACGGTGCGCTGCACCAGGTGCGGCTGCCGCTGCGGCAGTACCTGCAGATCGTCGCCGCGACCAACCACAAGCAGCGGCTGCGCAAAACCCTCGAATACTTCCACGCCGACCGGCTGAACTACGCGGTCATCGGCACCCCGAACCGGCTGGAATACGACCAGGGCTTTTTTGTCAAAAACGGCGACGGCTCGGCTGACCTCAAGCCCATTGCCCATCTCTACAAAACCCAGGTGTATGCGCTGGCACGGCACCTTGGGCTGCCCGAAGCGGTGTGCACCGCCGTGCCGACCACCGACACCTACAGCCTGCCGCAGGGGCAGGACGAGTTCTATTTCGCCCTGCCGTGGCAGCAGACGGACCTGGCGCTCTGGGCGAAGAACCATGGCCGCAGCGCCGCCGAACTGGCTGCCGCGCTGAACATCAGCGAGCAGCAGGCAGAGGCGGTGCTCGCCGATATCGACGCCAAGCGCCGCACCGCCCGCTATCTGCATGCGCGGCCGGTGCTGGTCGAACCGATTGACAACGACACCCTCGAGGAGCCCACCCGATGAACGCCGTCGACCTGCCGCTGACCGGCCTGCAACCCGATGAATGTGACGCGCTGGGCATCGACGGTGTGCTCGCCTTCCAGCAACGCCTGGCGCTACTGGCCGCCACTTTGCAGACCGTGCCCGACAAGCCGGAGGAAACCCCGGCCGCGGCGCTGCGCACCCTATGGCATTGCGCCGGCGGACAGCCCTTGTCGCTGCATGCGGCCAGCGAGACCGCGCTGCCGCCGCTGGACACCGCCGCACTGCAACGGCTGGATGATCTGCTTGCGCGTCGAACCGCCGGCGAGCCGCTGGCCTACCTCGTCGGCCGCCAGCGCTTCATGGGGCTGGATCTGCTGGCCTCGCCGGCCGCGCTGATTCCGCGCGCCGAAACCGAAATGCTCGCCACCGTCGCGCTGCACAAGCTCGCCGGGCGCGACGCGCCGGTGGTGCTGGATGTGTGCTGCGGCTCGGGCAATCTCGCGCTGGCGCTGGCCGACAACGTCGCCGACGCGCAGGTGCATGGCGCCGACATTTCGCCCGAAGCGATCGCCCTGGCGCGTGACAACGCCGCGCACACCGGCCTGGCGTCGCGGGTGCAGTGGCATGTGGGCGACCTGATGCAGCCCGTGGCGCAGGCACTGGCCGGGCAGGTCGATCTGATCGTCTCGGCCCCGCCCTACATTTCCACCGCCCGCATGGCAACCATGCCGGCGGAAATCATCGGTTTCGAGCCCGATCTGGCGTTCGACGGCGGGCCGTTCGGCGTGCGTATTCTGATGCGGCTGATCCGCGAAGCCCCGCCGCTGCTACGCCCGGGCGGCTGGCTGGCGATCGAGGTCGGCCTGGGCCAGGGCGATGCGATGGTGCAACTGCTGCACAAGCACCCGGGCTACGACGGGGTCGAAACCGTTTGCGACACTGGCGGTGCCGTGCGCGTCGTGGCCGCCCGCGCCTGCGGAGGCTGACCGCGCCGGCACCAGACCGGCCACGCCCGGGCCGCGGCTGCGCGCGCGCCCAGCCGGTGCGCGACATAGGCCACGGGAAGCAGCCCAGCAGCAAGCAGATGCGCCAAAGCGCTCCACGACTGCAGGTGCTCGTTGCCAGCGTAGTACAGCCCGAGACCGCTGATGGCCAGCAGGCCGAACAATCCCAACAGCGCGACCCCGCTGCGCAGGTTTTCCCGCCGTACCCAGCCGGCGCGGATGTGCACCGTCCACAGCGCGCCGAGCACGGTCAACACCGCCATGAAGGCGGCGGCATGCAGTGCCGCGACCCCAACCCGCTGGCCTGCGGACAAGGCCCACGGCAAGTCCCACTCCCAGTGCGTGCGCAACGCCCCGGGAAAGAGCAGCAGCCCGCTGGCGAGCAAAGCCAGCAGCACGGTATGCAGCAACAGTCCAAAGCCGCGCGGATAGGTTTTCACGCCGCCTGCCCTCCGTCCCAAGCTTCCACCTGCAGCAGGCGCCCCCCAAGCCGCGCCACCAGCGCCGCGCGCTGCGGCGCTTCAGCCAACGCCGCGACTTTGGTCAACGCATCGGCCCGCCAGCATTGCGCGGCCATCACCGTCCAGACCTGCGTCGCGCCATCGGGCCGGGCGGGCTGCGCCGGGTGGAGCAGCCGGCCGGGGAAGCGACGTTGCTGCTCCCCGCTCTGACCCTGCATCGAGCTGGCCACCGCAGCGTTTTGCAAGCTGCCCGCGGCGTGGACCACGCCGTCGCTGGCGCGCACCGCCAGCGGCACGGGCCTGGTGCCGAAAGCGCGCAAATCACCGCCAGCGTTGACCACGGCGGAAACCACTCCCCAGCGGCGCAGGCAGGCGATAGCGCGATCGACGGCCTCGCCCTTGGCAATACCGTCGAGGGTGAGCAGCACCGGGCGGCGCAGCGCCACCTGCCGCTGTGGCAGCAAAACCAGCGCGTCACTGCCGATCGGCGCGCGCAGGGTGGAAAAACCATGATCGGGCAGCACGCCGCGGCGCACCAGCGGCGCCGCCACGGTGACGTCGAATACGCCGCCGCTGGCGCGCCACATCGCCAGCGCCTTGCGCAAAACCGCCCAGGTCAGCGCATCCGCCGGCTGCGGCTGGCGGTGCGCGTGCAGGTTCAGCCGGGTGAGCATGCTGTCGGGGTGATGAAAGCTCATGCGCTGCTGCACGCGCGCGATGTGCCCGTACGCACAGCGCACCGCGCGCTCGATGCGCTGCGCCGGGCCGCAGGCGCGGATTTCCACCCACGTGCCCAGCTGCGGCTGCAAGCGCGCGACCCAGCGCAGGCTGTCGCTCATGGCGCCGACTGCAGCGCCACGCGCTGCAGTACGAGCAGGCGCTTGACGCCGTTCGTCACATTTCTGCACGACAGCGTCGCCCCGCTGATGTTGGGCACGTCCTGGTCGAGCTTGAACGGATCGGCCAGCGTCTTGCCGGCAAGCGTCCGGCGCCATTCGGGTTGGCGGATCTGGTCGCCATAGGTTTCGCGGAAGATCAGCACCTCCACTCCCCGCACCCGGCCTTCGGGTAACAGGCCGGCGGCGTAGTGGATGAATTCGTGCTTGCCCACCACGTCATCGACGACCACCCAGCCGAGCAGCTTGCCGGCCTTTTCCGCGCGCCAGACGTCCTGCTTGTCCCAGCGCTGTTTCAGCCCGGACTGTTCCTCGATCTGCGCCTTTTGCGCTGCGGTGAGCTGCACTGGTGCGGCAACGAAGCGCTCGGCTTCCGGAAACAGCGCCTTCTGCGCCTGCTCGACGGTGAGATACTGTGTCGCCCCCACAGGGGCCGCCACGAAGGCGGCCACGGGCAGGAAGGCGTAAACCGGCCATGAGGGTGTCATTGCGGGCTCCTCAGAAGTTGTAGCCGACCTTCAGACGGATTTCGCGCCGCGAATGGTCGGCCAGGTGTAGGCCGGCGCGGTTGTCCTCCGCCTCGTTCGATCCCCTGAGCTGCTGCGCCCAGGTCAGCGTCGCCCACCACGACTTGCCGCCATAGTGGATCGACGGCCCGGCGAACACGTCCCAGTGGTCGAACGTCCACGACTGCCCTGCGGGGCGGCGCAGTTCGGCGTCGATCCACCCTTCAGCACCGATGAACCAGTTCGGCGCGAAGCGATACGCCAGCCCGGTGCGCAGACGAGGTGCAATCGATACCTCGGTTCCACCGCCGGCATCCGGTCGCCACGACTCGACTTCCAACTCCAGGTTGGTCAGCCACTGCAATTGCCCATCCAGGTAGGGCTTTTGCAAAATCAATTTGGTTTCGACTTCGTAGCCCGTGCCCCTGTCGCCGGTGATGGCGTCGACCGTGTCGTAGGTCAGTTCGCCGTACAGCGCCACGCCGAGATCATCCTTGTACGGCGACAGCAGCATTTTTTTCAGCTCGACCGACACGCCGCTGAACTGCGTGCCGTGGCGGCTGCCGGTGATCTCGGGTTCGGACAGGGGGCCGGCGCAACCCACGCTGCCGCAGTCGTAGCTGTGGCGGTAGCCATTGAGGTAGAGCGAGGCGCTCAGGCTGTTGGTCACGCCGTATTCGTACTCGGCACGAAACTGCTGCGCCGAATAGCTGCCGCGACGTTTGCCGCCGTAATCCGTCAGCCAGAAATACGCTTCGGACCGACCCGCCGGCAGCGTTTCCGCGCCGATGGTGTAGCCCAGCAGATTTTCGTCGGCGAACGCCGCCGGCGCCGCGGCGCTGGCCCACAGCGCGGCCAGCAGCGCGAACCTGCGACTCCCCCGCCCCAACTCTCCCCTGCACAGCATATCGACTCCATTTCGTAATTGCGAACGGTTCGCATTTTTCTTTTTATTTCTTATCGTGTCAAGACGTTCGCAGACCTGCCGGCCGTCCTCAGGCTGTGGCCGCACGCTCACCGCAGGCAAAATAGCGGCCTCATTCCTGCCTGCTCCATGCCCGAGACCTCTGATTTCTCCGCCCATACGCCGCTGATGCAGCAATACCTGCAGATGAAGGCCGAGCATCCCGATGCTCTGCTGCTGTGCCGTATGGGCGACTTTTACGAGTTGTTCTACGACGACGCGGAAAAAGCCGCGCGTCTGCTCGACATCACCCTAACCCGTCGCGGACAGTCCGCCGGCGCGCCGGTGATCATGGCCGGCATCCCGGTGCAGGCCCTCGACGGTTACCTGGCCAAACTGGTCAGGCTGGGCGAATCCGCCGCGATCTGTGAGCAAATCGGTGATCCGGCGCAATCCAAGGGCCTGGTCGAGCGCCGCGTGGTGCGTGTCGTCACCCCGGGCACGCTGACCGACCAGGCCTTGCTCGATGACAAGCGCGACGCCGTACTGCTGGCCGTGTCACCGCCGCGCTCGGCGCGCGCCGTGTACGGCCTGGCATGGATGGCGCTGACCGGTGGCGCGATCACCCTGGCGCAATGCGACGCCGCCGCGCTGCCCGACTGGCTCGCACGCATCGGTCCCGCCGAAGTGTTGTGGCCGCAGCAGACGCCGCCGCCCGCGCAGCTGTCGCTGACGTTCGCAACATCGCGGCCCGACTGGCATTTCGACGCGGCGCTGGGCTTGCGCCTGCTGTGCACGCAGCTGAAAGTGGCGCATCTGGACGGTTTCGGCGCGCAACACCTCGGTGCGGCGCACGCCGCTGCCGCAGCGCTGCTGACCTACGCGCAGCAGACACAGGGCGGCACGCTGCCGCTGCTCGCCGATCTGCACGTGGCGCGCGCCGACGACACGCTGCGGCTGGATGCCGTGGCGCGGCGCAATCTGGAAATCGTGCAGCCGCTGCGCGGCGACGACGGGCCGACTTTGCTGTCGCACCTGGACACCTGCCAGACGGCCGGCGGCAGTCGCCTGCTGCGCGAATGGCTGCAATCGCCGCAGCGCGATCCCGCCGTCGCCCGGGCCCGCCACGCCGCCGTGCAAGCCCTGCTCGACGGGGCGTGGACTGCGCTGCGTGCGCAACTGCGCGGCGTCGCCGACTTGCAGCGCATCGCTGCGCGGGTCGCGCTCAAACAGGTCAAGCCGCGCGAGCTGGCGGCGCTGCGCGACAGCCTGATCGCCCTGCCGGCGCTGCGGGCGCGGGCGGCGCAGTTCGACCGCGGCGATCTGTTCGACGCCATCGACGCCGACCTCGATGTGCCGCCGCGCGCGGCCGACCTGCTGCAGGCGGCGATCGCCAGCGAACCGGCGGTCTACCTGCGTGACGGCGGGGTGATCGCCGCCGGCTACGACGCCGAACTCGACGACCTGCGCGCCATCGGGCACGACTGCGGCAGCGTGCTCATGGACATCGAACGGCGCGAGCGGGCGCGCACCGGCATCGGCAACCTGCGCGTGCAATACAACAAGGTGCATGGCTTTTTCATCGAAGTCACCCACGGCCAGACGGACAAAGTGCCTGCCGATTACCGCCGCCGCCAGACGCTCAAGGGCGCCGAGCGCTACATCACCCCGGAACTCAAGACGTTCGAGGACAAGGCGCTGTCGGCGCAGGACCGGGCACTCGCACGCGAAAGGCTGCTGTTCGACGAAGTGCTCGACGCGCTGCAACCCGAACTGCCGGCGATCCGCCGTGCGGCGCAGGCGGTGGCACAGCTCGACGTGCTCGCCGCGCTGGCCGAACGCGCCAGCACATTCGGCTGGGTCTGCGCCGAGCTGGTGCCCACGCCGGGGCTGGACATCGAAGCCGGCCGTCATCCGGTGATCGAAAGCCGGGTCGATCGCTTCATCCCCAACGACTGCCGGCTGGATGCGCAGCGCCGCCTGCTCATCCTCACCGGCCCAAACATGGGCGGCAAATCGACGTACATGCGGCAGACCGCGCTGATCGCCCTGCTGGCTTACGTCGGCAGCTTCGTGCCTGCCCGTCGCGCGCGCATCGGCCCGCTGGATGCGATTTACACCCGGATCGGCGCCTCGGACGACCTGGCGGGCGGTCAGTCGACCTTCATGGTCGAAATGGCCGAAACCGCTGCCATCCTGCGCCAGGCCACGCCGCACAGCCTGGTGCTGATGGACGAAGTCGGCCGCGGCACATCGACGTTCGACGGCCTGGCGCTGGCGGCAGCCATCGCCGCGCAGCTGCACGACCGCAACCGTAGTCTGACCTTGTTCGCCACCCACTATTTCGAGCTGACCGAGATGGTGCAAAACCATGCGCACGCCGCCAACGTCCACGTCGGCGCGGCGGAAACCGCCGACGGCATCGTGTTTCTGCACGAAGTGCGCGAAGGCCCGGCCAGCCGCAGCTATGGAGTGCAGGTGGCACAGCTCGCCGGCGTGCCCGCTGCCGTCATCCGCGACGCGCGCAAGCGCCTGGACGCGCTGGAGCGGCAGCACCGCGCGCAGCAGCCACAGCTCGATTTGTTCGCCGCCGCGGACCCTGCGCCGGCCGCCGCAGCGCCTGCGCCGCACCCGGCAGTCCAGGCACTGCAGGCACTGGACCCCGACGCCCTGACCCCGCGGCAGGCGCTGGACGCGCTGTACCGGCTCAAAGACCTGTGCACCGGCGACTGAGGGCCCCCCGCCGGCAGGCAGGCAGAACCCGCCTGCTGCGGCTCGACGATCAGACGCGCTCGATGAGCGCGTAGGCCGAGTGGTTGTGGATCGACTCGAAATTTTCCGCCTCGGCCACGTAATGGCCGATACGCGGATCGGCGTTGAGCCGCGCGGCGACATCACGCACCAGATCTTCGACGAATTTGGGGTTTTCGTAGGCGTGTTCGGTGACGAATTTTTCGTCGGGACGTTTGAGCAGGCCCCAGATCTCGCACGACGCCTCCTCCTCGGCGATGCGGATGAGTTCTTCCAGCGCCACGGGCTGCAGCAGCTCGGCGGTGATGGTGATGTGCGAGCGCTGGTTGTGCGCGCCGTAGTCGGAAATTTCCTTCGAACAGGGACACAGTGACTTCACCGGCACCATCACCCGGGCAGTGAGCCGGACTTGATCTCCCCGCGCCTGGGCGATCCATCCCGCCTCGTAGTCGAGCAGGCTTTGCACCCCGGATACCGGGGCGGTTTTGCGCAAAAACAGCGTGAAGGCAAATTCCAGCCGTCCGGCGTTCGCCCCGAGCTTGGGCAGCATCTGTCGCACCAACGCGGTGCAGGCGGCCCCGTCGATCGCCTCGGGCATGGCTTCGAGCAGTTCGACGAAGCGGGACATGTGCGTGCCCTTTTTTTCCGCCGGCAGGGCCACGTCGGCGGTGACCTGCGCAATGGTCGGCTGCACGCTGCCGTCACGCAGACGCACGTTGAGCGGGTAACGCAATCCCTTCACACCGACACGCTGGATGGCGATGTGGCGCTCGTCGAGCGTGCTCTGAATGTCGGGGATGGATTCGAAGGGTTTGTTCATGAGGTGACGGGTGTGGCGGCGCGCCGCAGCGCCACCGTCCCGGGGCATTGTTGGAACAGTGACGCCATTATCCGGGAGGACGCAGATCCATGCCGGACTTGCGGAATTGATCCGCGTCAACCGCGCGCCGGAACCACGCGCAGCAGCAAAAACAGCACCGACGCGGCCACCACCATTGCCGGGCCGGAGGGAAGGTCCGAGTGCATCGACGCCAGCAGTCCGAGCAGCACCGACAGCACACCGATGCACGCAGCGCCGACGGCCATTTGCACCGGGGTGCGCGCCAGCCGCCGTGCCGCTGCGGCCGGGATGATGAGCATCGACACCGTCAGCAAAATACCCACCAGCTTCATCGCCAGCGCGACGAAGACGGCCAGCAGCAGCATGAACGCCAGCCGCAGCGCCTGCACCCTGCGCCCTTCGACGGCGGCGAGTTCCTCGTGCACCGTCAGCGCCAGCAGACCGTGCCACAGCCAGCCCAGCAGTGCGAGACCGGCCAGGTCGAGCAAGGCAATCCAGACCAGGTCGGCACCGCGCAGCGCCAGGATGTCGCCGAAAAGATACGAGAACAAGTCGACGCGCACATCCTCCATGAACGCCAGCAGCACCAAGCCGAGCGCCAGACTGGCGTGGGCGAGCAGGCCCAGCAGGGTATCCTCGGCCAGGCCGTCTGCCGGGTCGCGGCGCGCCAGCAGCGCGGCGATCAGCAGGCTCACACCGAGCACGCCCCACAGCGGGTTCAGATGCAGCAGCAGCCCGAGACCGACACCGAGGAACGCCGCATGCGTCAGCGTCTCGCCGAAATACGCCATGCGGCGCCAGACGACGAAACACCCCAGCGGCCCGGCCAGCAGCGCCACCCCGGCGCCTCCGAGCAGCGCACGCCAGACGAAATCGGGCAGCAGCGCGTTCATGCCCGCTCCCCGTGCCGTGGCTGCGCCCGTGGCACGACGTCGCCGTGGACATCGTGCATGGGGTCGCGGTGTTCATGCCGGTACGGTGCCATGCCGGCAACGTCCGCGCCGAACAGGCGCAGGTAGTCGGGATGCGCGCTGACGTCCTGCGGCCTGCCGACACAGCAAATATGGCGCTCCAGACAGACGACCTGGTCGGTCGCCGCCATCACCAGGTGCAAGTCGTGCGAAACCATCAACACGGCGCAGCCCGTGTCATCGCGCAGGCGCCGGATCAGCGCGTACAGCTCCTGCTGACCGTGCACGTCCAAGCCTTGCGCCGGCTCGTCGAGCACCAGCAGCGCGGGACGGCGCAGCAGCGCACGCGCCAGCAGCACGCGCTGCATCTCGCCGCCGGACAAGGTACGCAGCGGCCGATGGCGCAAATGCGCCACGCCGATTTCAGCCAGCGCTTGCTGCCGCTGCTGCGGCGTGCTGCGTCCGGCCAACCGCAAAAATCCGTCCACGTCCAGCGGCAGGTTGGCCGGAGGGGAAAAGCGCTGCGGCACGTAGCCGATCACCAGTCCGTCACGCTGCCAGACGCTGCCGCTGTCAGGCTGCAGCAGGCGAAGCAACACGCGCACCAGTGTCGTCTTGCCGGCGCCGTTGGGGCCGATGAGGGTTACGATCTGGCGCGGAAAAATCTGCAGGCTCACCGCATCGAGCAGCAGCGCGCCGTTGCGCTGCAGACTGATGCCGTCCAGGCGAAGTAACGCCTGTGCGCCATCGTGACCTGTCTGGCGACCCGGCGCGTCGAGAAAAGTCATGACCTGGAATGTTTTGGTTTCGATTGTTATATTGTAACTTTTCTTCGGAGTGTTGCCATGCTGCCCGTCACCCGCCGTCATTTGCTGCGCCGACTCGCCCTGACCGCCGTCCTCGCCCCTCTGGCCGCCCAGGCGCAAACCCCGCAGCGCGTGGCCGTGAGCATCAAACCCGTTGGCGACCTCGTTGCCGCCGTCATGGCCGCAGTAGGCTCGCCAACGGTGCTCATCCCGCCCGGCAGTTCGCCCCACACCTACGCCTTCAAGCCGTCCGAGCGCGCTGCTGCGGAGCAGGCGCAAGTGCTGTTCTGGATCGGCCCGCAGGTGGAACCGGCGCTGCAGCGCATCGTCCAGACCCTTCCCCAGACGACCCGGGTGGTCACGCTGTCCACCCTGCCCGGGATCACCCTGCTGGCGCCGCGCACCGGCGGGGACTGGGAGCGGCGGCATCCGGCGCCGCGCGCCGTAGCCAGCGGCGCGGCCGCACTGCAGGGTGCTTTCGATGGTCATATCTGGCTGTCTCCAGACAATGCCAAAACCATCCTGCGCGCTGCCGCACAAACGCTGGCGGCGGTCGATCCGGCGCACGCGCAGCAGTACCAGAGCAACGCGCAGCGCGCGGTGCAGCGCCTGGATGCACTCAACGCCGAACTCGTCGCCGAGCTGGCGCCGGTGCGCGACAAGCCGTTCATCGTGTTTCACGATGCGTACCAGTATTTCGAACATGCCTACGGCCTGCACGCCGTCGGCTCGATCCTGGTCACTCCTGAAGCGATGGCCAATGCCCGCCGTGTGAGCCAGATGCGGGACAAAATTCGGTCGCTCGGCGCGGTGTGCGTGTTCAGCGAGCCGCAGTTCGAGCCGCGGCTGGTGCACACCCTGGTCGAAGGCACCTCGGCGCGCCTGGGCACGCTCGATCCGCTCGGTGCCAAAGGCCCGCTGGGCTTGGCGGGTTACGAGCAGTTGCTGCGTGGCCTGGCCCGCAACCTGAGTCAATGTCTGGGGGCGAAAACAGCGTCGTGAGCGCCGTAGCCGCTCAGTCGTTGGCCGCGCGTTTGAGCGCACCGGGAGCAAGCAGCGTGGCAAAGCGACGCCGGATCGCCGCGGCGATACCGGCGCTGTCCAGGCCGAGATCGGCGGCGATCTGCGCCGGGTCGCCGTGTTCGATCCAGGCATCGGGCAAGCCCAGCGTCAGCACCGGTATCTGCACCCCCGCGGCTTGCAAGGCCTCCAGGCAGGCGCTGCCTGCGCCGCCTGCCACGACCCCTTCCTCGACCGTGACCAACGCGTCGTGGCTGCGCGCTGCGGCCAGCAAGGCAGCGGTGTCCAGCGGTTTGACAAAGCGCATATTGATCACGCTGGCGTCGAATTCCTCCGCCGCGCGCAACACGGCGTAAAGCACCGGGCCGAAGGCGAGGATGGCGATACGCCGCCCGACAGGCGCACCGCAGGCGCGGCGGGGCTGCGCCTGCCCCCAGGGCAGCTCATCCAGATCGCGCTCGACCGCCACACCTACACCGCTGCCCCGCGGGTAGCGCACCGCCACCGGGCCGGGGTGGCGGAACCCCGTCGTCAGCGCGCGGCGGCATTCGGCTTCGTCAGCCGGGGTCAGCACGGCCACGTTGGGCACGCAGCGCAGGAAGGCGATGTCGAACGCGCCGGTGTGCGTCGCCCCGTCGGCGCCGACGATGCCGGCGCGGTCCACGGCGAACAGCACCGGCAGGTTCTGGATCGCCACATCGTGGATGACCTGGTCGTAGGCGCGCTGCAAAAACGTGGAATAGATGGCCACCACCGGCTTCATCCCCTCGCACGCCAACCCGGCGGCGAAAGTCACGGCATGCTGCTCGGCGATGCCGACGTCGAAATACCGCTGCGGAAAGCGCTCGGCAAACTCGACCAGCCCCGACCCCTCGCGCATCGCCGGGGTGATGCCCACCAGCCGCGCGTCGGCCTGCGCCATGTCGCACAGCCATTGGCCGAACACCTGGGTGAACGTCGGCTTTTTCCCCGGTGCGCTCGGCGCCAGGCCGACGGCCGGGTCGAACTTGCCGGGGCCGTGGTAGGCCACCGGGTCGGCCTCGGCGAGTTTGTAGCCCTGGCCCTTTTTGGTGACGACGTGCAGCAGTACCGGGCCGTGCAGGTCACGCAAGTTTTGCAAAGCAGGAATGAGTGCATCGAGGTCGTGGCCGTCGATCGGGCCGAAATACTTGACCCCGAGTTCCTCGAACAACGGCGACGGGGCGACCAGGCCCTTGGCGTATTCCTCCAGCCGCCGCGCCAGCCCGAGCAGCGGCGGCGCGGCGCTGAGCACCTGCTTGGCGGTGCTGCGCGCGGCGGTGAACAGACTGCCCGACAGCAGGCTGGTGAGGTGGCGGTTGAGCGCGCCCACCGGTGGCGAGATCGACATGTCGTTGTCGTTGAGCACGATGAGCAGATCGGCCTCGGGGTGCACCCCGGCGTTGTTCAGCGCCTCGAACGCCATGCCCCCGGTGAGCGCGCCGTCGCCGATGACGGCCACCACCCGGCGTTTCTCGCCCTTGCGCTGCGCCGCCAGCGCCATGCCCAGCGCGGCGGAAATCGAGGTGGATGAATGCGCCGTGCCAAAGGTGTCGTATGGCGACTCCTCGCGCCGCGGAAAGCCGGAAATGCCGCCTTTTTGCCGCAGCCCGCGCATGGCCTCGCGCCGCCCGGTGAGGATTTTGTGGGCGTAGGTCTGGTGGCCGACGTCCCACACCAGCCGGTCTTCCGGGGTGTTGAACACGGCATGCAGCGCGATGGTGAGTTCCACCGTGCCGAGGTTGGACGACAGATGCCCGCCGGTGCGCGACACCGACTGCACGATGAACTCGCGTAATTCGACGGCGAGCTGGCGCAGATGCGCCCGATCCAGCGCGCGCACATCGTCGGGAGAAGCAATACGCGACAACAGAGGGAAGGCAGTCGTGACCATCGGCAGGCGATCAGGAACCACTGCGGCGCCACCCCGCAGCAAGCAAAAAGACACAAGCAACGGCAAACCCTGCCGCCGACCAGAATGGCAGTGCCACACCGAAAACGCTCGGTGTGTCGGCGCACAGGCCATCGGCACGGAACATCCACGGCGCCCAGTGCGTCACGCTCCAGCGGTTGATCACCGCAGCCAACGGGTCCAGGCCGCAAAGCTGTCCGGGATGCAACACCAGCCAGATCTGGCGCCCGGCGACACCCAGGCCGAGCAGCGCCGCCAGCATCGCCAGTCCCAGCGCGAGGCGGCGCCAGCCCGTGCGCAACAGGCCGGCAGCCAATAGCGAAAACGACAGCACCGCCAGGTAGGCCATGCGCTGCAAAATGCACAGCGGGCACGGCGCAAATCCTTTGCGCTGCAGCCACAACGCGCCGCCGAGCGCGCCGCAGGCGGTGGCGGCAGCCAGCGCCGGCGCGGCGGTGCGCACGGCTTCGGCCCGGGGAAAACGTGTCATAGCAGACTCCGTGGGGTGCCGCGCAGCGTCAGTGCCCGCGCAGCACGATCAGATCGGCCAGTTCGCGCAAGCGCCGGCTCGACGCGCGTTGCGCCACCGGCAGGGTATCGAGTGCCGCCTGCGCCTGGTCGCGCAGCCGCCGCGCCAGCGCCCCAGCGGCATCCAGTCCCAGAATCGAGACGTAAGTGGATTTGTTTTGCTGCGCATCCTTGCCCGCGGTCTTGCCCAGCGTCGCCGAGTCGGCGGTGACGTCCAGAATGTCGTCGACCACCTGGAAGGCCAGGCCGACGGCATCCCCGTAAGCCTGCAGCGCCGCCCAGACCACCGGCTGCTGCGCCGCCTCGACCTTGCCGCAGGCCGCGCCCATGAGCACACTGGCTTTGAGCAGAGCGCCGGTTTTGCGGCTGTGCATCTGCATCAGATCGTCGGCACCGATGGCCCGACCGGTGGCGAGAATGTCCAGCGTCTGGCCCCCGGCCATCCCCTCGGCGCCCGAAGCGCGGGCAAGCAGGGCGCACAGTCTGGCCTGCAGCGCTGCAGCCATGCCCTCGTCTTCCGGGGTGAGCACCTCGTAGGCCAACGCCTGCAAGGCGTCCCCGGCGAGCAACGCCAATGCCTGGCCAAAGCGCACGTGGGTCGTCGGCTGACCACGGCGCAGCACGTCATCGTCCATGCAGGGCAGATCGTCGTGCACCAGCGAGTAGGCATGAACCAGCTCGACGGCACAGGCGGCGCGGTCGAGGGCTTCGCCGTCGGCCTGCACGCACTCGCCCGCTGCCCAGACGAGCAGGGGACGCACGCGCTTGCCGCCGAGCGCGGCGGCGTAATGCATCGCCTCGTGCAGGCTCGGCACCAGCGGATGCGCCTGCGGCACGAAACGGGCGATGAGGCTCTGCGCCCGCTCCTGGTGCTGGCGCATCCAGGCATCGAACGGCAGATCGGCCGGCGCCGTCGCCAGAGGCGATGCGGTTTCAGTCACCATCGGTCTGCGCCTCGAAATGGGCCGGCAAGGGTTGGAGTTGCTGTGCGCTGTCGAGCACCTGCACCTGCTGCTCCACCGCCTGGAGTTTGCCACGGCAGTAGTTCAGCAGCAGATTGCCCCGTTTGTACGCCGCCAGGGTGTCGTCGAGGCTGAGCTGCCCCGTCTCCATCGCCTGCACGATCTGTTCGAGCTCGGCCACGGCCTGTTCATAGCTGGCGGGAGCCGTCTCGGCTTGGCGGGAATGTTTGGCAGAAGGCATGAGCGTGACACCGGTTGGCGGCTGCTGCGCACCCGCAGGGCCGCCGTCGGAAAATGTTGCTGATTTTAGGCTGGAGCAATGATCCGCCTGGCTGCCGGGGTTCTACAATCGGCCGGCTTTTCCCCTTTTCTATTCTTCTGGAGGTGTGCCCCCATCATGTCCGATCTGAGCATCCGCTTGTCGCAAGACCATCTGCAGTTGCCGGTTTCCACCTATTTCGACCAAGATCTGTTCAAACTCGAACTCGAACAGATTTTCCGTTCCGGCCCACGCTACATCGGACATGAACTGACGGTACCCAAAATCGGCGACTACGCCGCACTGGCGCAGGAGGGCGAAGGCCGCGCCCTGGTGCATACCAACGACGGCATCCAGTTGCTGTCCAACGTCTGCCGCCACCGTCAGGCGGTGATGCTGCGCGGCATGGGCAGCACGGGCAAAAACATCGTCTGCCCGCTGCACCGCTGGACCTACGGTCTGGACGGCCAGCTCGTCGGCGCCCCGCATTTCGAGCAGGACCCCTGCCTGCATCTGCAAAGCTACCCGTTGCAGCGCTGGAACGGCATGCTGTTCGAGGACAACGGCTATCCCGTGGCGCAGACCATGGAGCAGCTCTCGGTGCTCAAAGAGTTCGACTTCACCGGTTTCGTCCACGACCACACCGAAATGCACATCTGCAATTACAACTGGAAGACGTTCATCGAGGTGTATCTCGAGGACTATCACGTCGTCCCGTTCCACCCGGGACTGGGCAAGTTCGTCGATTGCAGCGTGCTGCAATGGCAGTTCGCCCCGGAGTGGAGCGTGCAGACGGTGGGCGTGTACGAGGGCCTGCAGCACCCGGGTAGCGCGGTCTACAGCAAATGGCATCAGGCGGTGCTGAATTTCCGCTCGGACAAACAGTTGCCCGAGCACGGCGCCATCTGGCTGACGCTCTACCCCAACATCATGCTGGAGTGGTACCCGCACGTCCTGGTGATTTCCACGCTGTTCCCGCTGGAGCCGCAAAAAACGCTGAACATGGTCGAATTTTTCTACCCGGAGGAGATCGCTGCGTTCGAGCGGGAATTCATCATGGCCGAGCGCGCGGCGTACATGGAAACCTGTGCCGAGGACGACGAAATCGCCGAGCGCATGGATGCCGGGCGCAAAGCCTTGATGGAGCGCGGCGACGATCAGCACGGCCCCTACCAGTCCCCGATGGAAGATGGCATGCGCCACTTCCATGCGTGGTACCGCAACAAGCTGCAGGTTCCGGCCTGAGCTTTGACCACCCCGCGCCGCTGACCATGACCGCCCGCTACACCACGCTGATTTCGGCCGACGCCCTGCGCCAGTTGCCAGATGCCTTCATCGTCGACTGCTCGCACGACTTGTCCAACCCGCAGGCCGGACGTGACGCCTACGCTGCCGGGCACATCCCCGGAGCGATTTTTCTCCATCTGGACGAAGACTTGTCGGCGTCGCCAACCGGGCGCAATGGCCGCCACCCCCTACCCGACGCCGATGCATTCGCCCGGCGCCTCGCCGACCTCGGTCTGCGTCAGGAGCAGCAGGTCGTCGCCTACGATCGCAGCGGCGGTGCGTTCGCCGCGCGCTTGTGGTGGATGCTCCGCTGGCTCGGGCACGATGCGGTGGCCGTGCTCGACGGCGGCTGGCAGGCCTGGATGGCGGCAGGTGGCGCACGCGACACCTCGGCGCCGCCGCAGCGTGCGCGGGGAAATTTTCAGCGCCGCCCGGCGCTGGTCGGCACGGTATCGGCACACGGGGTGCTCGACAATCTGCAATCCGGCAAGCACCTCGTGGTCGACGCCCGTGCCCCGGAGCGTTACAGCGGCGAAATCGAAGACCGCGACCCGGTGGCTGGGCATATCCCGGGGGCAAAAAACCGCTTTTTTCAGACCAATCTGCTGCCTGACGGCACGTTCAAATCCGCGCAACAGCTCCGCACCGAGTACACCGCCCTGCTCGAAGACTGGGATCCACGCGACGTGATTCACCACTGCGGCTCGGGCGTCACCGGCTGTCACAACCTGCTCGCGCTGGCGCATGCCGGTCTGGATGGAGGCTTGCTCTATCCGGGATCGTGGAGCGAGTGGTGCGCCGATCCCAGCCGTCCGGTGGCAACCGGAGCGGTGCCTGGCAAGGCTTGAAACCGGCCTTTGTCGCCACCCCAATGCGGGGTTGAGGCGCGAATGAGACGGCAGTGGGAGTGGCGGCAACCCGGCTGATTTGATCTGCAACAAGTCTGACGATACATTGCGGGAGCAGCATATCCACGGCGGCCGGCATAGTGCGAAGACCGCCCTCATCAGCTTCCCCACTCAAAACGGAGATTGCCATGTACAAAAAGATTCTCGTTCCCACCGACGGCTCGGAGACGGCTGCGAAGGTGATTCCCCATGCCGTGGCGTTGGCCAAGAGCTGCGGCGCCACACTGGTCGGGCTCAACGTCACCGACCCCTACCCGTATTCCGGCTTGGCTGAATCGGTACCGATCACCGCCGATCAATACCGTGTGCACGTCACCAAGCTGGCCGAAGACGCCCTCAAGCCGCTGCAGGACGCCTGCAACGGCGCCGGCGTGACCTACGAGTCGGTCATCGCCGAGGACATCCACCCCTGGAAGGCGATGCTCGACGTGGCCAAAGACCGCGGCTGCGACCTGGTCGTCATCGCGTCGCATGGCCGCCGCGGGGTCCAGGCCCTGCTATTGGGCAGCGAGACGCAAAAACTGCTGACACACTCGACCATCCCGGTCCTGGTGCTGCGCTGATTCCTGTTCCGGGCGACGCTGTGACGGGCCGCCCGGAGCATGTCACAACCACAGGAGCACTCCCATGTTCAATCACCTTCTGCTGTCCACCGATGGTTCCGAGCTGGCGGAAAAAGCCGTACCGTACGCCGTCGAACTGGCGAAAAAGTTTGGCGCCAAAATCACCGTCGCCTCGGTGATCGACCTGTATCCCTACATCGGCGCCATCGAAGTCATGCCCGTGGGGATGGATCAATGGCAGGAGGAAGTGCGCAAACAGGCGCAAGCCGCGCTGCAGCGCATGCGGGATCAGCTGCAGGCCGCGGGCCTGAGCTGCGACACCGTGGTCGAGGAGGATGCACAGGCCTGGCGCGGTCTGCTGTCCGTGGCCGAAAAACAGGGTTGTGACACCATTGTCATCGCCTCACACGGCCGCGGCGGGCTGGGCTCGGCGATGCTCGGCAGCCAGACCTCGCGCGTGCTGTCGCACTCCAAACTTCCGGTGCTCGTGGTGCGCTGACGCCACGGCCGCGCGTCCCCGTCTTGCCATCACCTCCACGGCCACCTGCGGCAGGCAGCCCGCCGGTGGCGGCGGGCGACGTTCACACGTGGTGTTGCTGCAGCCAAGTCAACGCGCGACTCCAGCCGTCCTGTGCGTCTTTGGCGTTGTAACTCGCGCGGTAATCGGCATGGAAGCCATGCCCGGCATCGGGGTAAACGACGATCTGCGACGCTTTCGCCGCCGAATCGCCTGCAGCCAGCGCCTGGCGCATTTGCGCAACGGATTCCTGCGAAATCCCCTGATCCTGCCCGCCGTACAGCCCCAACACGGGGGCCTTGAGCTCTTTCGCGACGTCGAGCGGATTTTTCGGGGTCAGCGCCGTGGTCGCGCCGGTCAGCCTGCCGTACCACGCCACCCCCGCCTGCACCGCGGCGTGGGCGCAGTACAGCCAGACGATGCGCCCACCCCAGCAAAATCCCATCACGCCGACATGCCCGGGGCGTCCGCCATGCGCCAGCGCCCAGTCCTTGCAGGCGTCCAGATCGCCGAGCACCTGTGCGTCTGGCACCTTGGCGATCACCTGGGTCATGACTTCTGCAATGCTGCCGTAGGCCATCGGGTCGCCCTGCCGCACGAACAAATCGGGAGCCAGCGCCAGATACCCCTGATGCGCAAGCCGGCGGGCGACATCCGCAATGTAGTCATGCACTCCGAAGATTTCCGACACCACCAGCACGACCGGCAAGTCCGTCCTGCCCTGCGGCTGTGCACGGTAAACCGGGATTTTTTGCCCGGCCGACTCGATCATGACGTCGCCGACGAGCAAACCGTCGGCCGGCGTGTGCACGGCCGTCTGCGCCATCACCGGACCGGCAGCCGCCGCGATGCCCACGCCCAGGGTCGTGCGCACGAACGACCGACGTGACCACTGCGTCGCCTCGCGTCCGGGCGAGAGGCTGTCGAAATCGGCTTTCAAGTCATTGCTTCCCATCGTCGTCTCCTCCTCAAAGATGTGGTCGAGGTCCAACGCGGGACGTCATGGCCTCACGCCGTCATCAGTGCCGCGTCGACATACCACTTCATCGCTGCGTGCAGCCCTGCACGCACACTGTATTGCGGATCGTAACCGAGCAGACGGCGCGCTTTGTCGATATTCGCCAGAGAGTGGCGCACATCACCCTTGCGAAAATCCCGGTAAATGGGCGCAACATACTGCACACGCGGGCCCAGCGCGGCAATTTCCTCTGTCAGCAAACGGTGTAATGTATTCAGACTCGTCTGCTCACCGAACGCGACGTTATACACTTGATTGATGGCTGCTGCGTCAGTCGTGAGTGCAGCACGCAGATTGGCCTGCACGACGTTTTCCACATAACAAAAATCGCGTGTCGTTTCGCCGTCGCCGTTGATGATGCACGGCTGATTTTCCCGAATCCGCCTGGCCCAGTTCGGGATGACCGCGGCATACGGCCCGTTCGGATCCTGCCGCGTGCCGAACACATTGAAATAGCGTAACCCGATCGACTCCAACCCGTAAACACGGGCAAACACGTCGGCATACAGCTCGTTGACGTATTTGGTCACGGCATAGGGTGACAATGGTTTGCCGATTTGGTCTTCCACCTTGGGCAGCCCCGGGTGGTCGCCATAAGTCGAACTCGAGGCGGCATAGACGAAGCGCTTCACCCCTGCATCCCGCGCCGCGACCAGCATGTTCAAAAATCCTGTGGCATTGACTGCATGCGTCGCCAATGGATTTTCGATCGATCTCGGCACGGATCCCAGCGCTGCCTCATGCAGCACAATGTCGACGCCCACACAGGCACGCTGGCAGTCTTCGAGACGGGCAATATCGCCGTAGATAAAGGTGTGCCGCTTCCACGCCTCCTCCCCCACCCGCTGCCGTACTTCATCGAGGTTGGATTGATGTCCGGTGGAAAAATTGTCGAGACTGACAACGAACTGCTGATGCAGGAGCAAAGTTTCGAGCAGATGCGACCCGATGAATCCCGCGCTCCCGGTCACAAGCCAGCGCCGCGGTGTGGCAAGCAATTGGTCGACCTGCATCTCAAAGCCTCCATACCTTCAAACCGTGCGCAGTGAGCGCGGCAGGGTCATACTGGCATTTGATGTCCATGAAAATACCGTTTTGCTCCACCTTGGCGAGTAGATCGGTGAGTGGGATCTGCTGGTAGGCACGGTGTGCAACCGCCGCCACGATCGCCCTTGCGCGTGGTAATTCGCTCCATGGCGTAAGCGTCACCCCATACTCGTGCAAGGCCTCTCGGGGCTGCGCGATCGGGTCATGTACGGAGACCCGCACACCATATGATTCCAGTTCCCGGATCACATCGATGACCTTTGAATTACGCAAGTCCGGGCAATTCTCCTTGAACGTCAGGCCGAGGACGACGACGTCGCTTCCCTTGATGGGCAGGCCTGCCTGCGACATTTGTTTGATGGTTTGCTCGGCAATGTATTTTCCCATGCCGTCGTTGATTCTCCTCCCGGCGAGAATGACCTGGGGGTGGTAGCCCAGCATATCCGCCTTGTGCGTCAGATAATATGGATCGACACCGATGCAATGCCCGCCGACGAGTCCGGGACGGAAAGGCAGAAAATTCCATTTCGTACCCGCCGCCTTCAACACATCCAGCGTGTCGATTCCGATCCGGTGGAAAATCAGTGACAGTTCGTTCATCAGCGCAATGTTCAAATCACGCTGCGTGTTTTCGATCACCTTTGCCGCCTCGGCTACCTTGATGCTCTGCGCCTTGTACACGCCTGCCGTCACCACCGATCCATACATCTGGGCAACCGTTTCCAGTGTCTGCGGGGTATCTCCGGAAACGACTTTGACAATGCGTGTCAGTGTATGCTCTTTGTCCCCCGGATTGATCCGTTCAGGCGAGTAGCCGACAAAAAAATCCGTTTTCCACTTCAATCCTGACTCACGTTCAAGAATCGGCACACAGATTTCCTCCGTTGCCCCCGGATAGACGGTCGATTCGTAAACGACGACGGCGCCCGGCTTCAAATTCCGTCCGACGGACTCGCTGGCGCCCACCAGGGGGCGGAAGTCCGGGTTGTGCGCCTCATCGACAGGCGTGGGCACGGCGACGATGACAAAATCTGCCTCCTTCAACCTCGACGCATCCGTCGTCGGCTCGAACAATGTTGCCTCCCGCAGATCTTGTTCACCCACTTCACCTGTCGGGTCGGTACATTTTAGATAGGCCTGAATTTTTTCGTGAGACAGATCAAAACCTATGGTGCGATATTTTTTCCCAAATTCAACCGCCAATGGCAGACCAACATAACCCAAACCAACTACAGCGACGATTGTCATTTTTCAAGCCCTGTTGAGTTTATCTTGCGCCTTCGCCAAAAACAACGACACGCACCGTTTCAAACAAAATGAAGAAGTCCAGGAAAATGCTGTGGTTCTTGACGTAATACAAATCGAACTGCAGCTTTCTTTTCGCATCCTCGACCGAAGCGCCGTAAGCGTAACGTACCTGCGCCCAACCAGTCACCCCCGGTTTGACGCTATGCCGGATGGCATAAAACGGAATGTCTCTTTCCAGCATCTCGACGAAGGCCGGCCGCTCCGGTCGTGGCCCGACCATGCTCATTTCACCACGCAGGACGTTGATCAATTGCGGTAATTCGTCGATCCGTGCCTTGCGGATGAATGCCCCGACCCGGGTAATCCGCTGGTCATTCGCGCTCGCCCAACGGGCAATGCCGTCTTTTTCTGCGTCTGTGCGCATGCTGCGAAACTTGATGCAGTAAAACGTTTTGCCAAATCGCCCCACGCGTTCCTGCTGAAAAAATACCGGGCCTCCATCTTCTAATTTGATCAGCAGCGCCGTCAAAAGCATAATAGGCCACAAACAACAAAGCAACAGCATTGCGCTGACCATGTCAAATAACCTCTTTGCCGCCGCCCGCATCTGCCCTTGGGTAAACCCGCCACCATAAATCAGCCAGCTCGCCTTCATGCTTTCCAGCGGCACTTCTCCCTTGAGACGCTCGTAAAAGGTCGGCAGGCTGTGCACTGGTGTACCGAGGATGCGACATTCGAGCAGCTGGCGGATCGGCAAAACGCCTCCCCGATGCTCTTTCACGGCGACGACGATTTCATCGATTTTTTGCTCCAGTGCAACTTGCTCCAGTGGAATATCTGCACTGAACACCGGCGAAGTGAGCTGAATGGCATTCTGTTCCGCCGTTTCTGTTGGATAAAATCCGATGACAGAATATGCCGTGTGATGATTTTCTGCAATCTGCCTGGACAAGGTCTGCGCTTCGCGGCCGTTGCCAACGATCAGGATCCTGCGCCGCATCCCTGAAAGCACACTTTGCCGCAACAAAATATAGCGGATGAAAACCAAAAAACCCATCTGAAAAAGATAGGCAAACGCCAGAGCACGAAACGAGCTTCCCGCCTCTGTGAACGCCAGTGTGAACAAATACACGGGGAAAAAGGTAAACGCGTATGCCACCGATGTGCGCCCCAAAAGATCGCGCAGGCTGTTTTCTGCATCGATTCTGTACACGCCAAGCGCTGTATACAGGGTCACGGTCAGGGCCGTGTACAGCAGCATCGGGTAGATGCCCTGCCCCGCCCAGTAAGCGAACGATTGCGTCCCGCTTGAAATAAGATAAACGGTCCATGTTGCCAGGCCGAATGAGAGCACGCTAATCAAAATGTCGATCAGTAGCTCGAGAGTCGCTTTTGCAGGAATATACAGATTGAAGATCCTGAACATTTTGCATTCCCGTCGAGGATTTTTCAGGTATTCATGACCAGAGCATGAACATGGCGGCCTTGCCGAGTACTGTGGTGCGTGATTTTGCATTCACGTTCTGCACTCTCCGTGTGAATTTTTTGGCACTTTTTCATCTGCACCACGTTCACCCCCTTTTCAGGGG
Organism: Pseudomonadota bacterium; assembly: GCA_021799355.1. Classification (GTDB taxonomy): domain Bacteria; phylum Pseudomonadota; class Gammaproteobacteria; order Burkholderiales; family Burkholderiaceae_C; genus Thiomonas. The sequence continues at coordinate 85,174 of JAJZAQ010000001.1, read as the reverse complement.
AATTTTTGGGCTGTTGCGCATGCCGGTCTATCCCCTAGCAGGGGTCTTCCCCCCGATTTACAGGGTCGTTTATCCCCGGTTGTCTGGGTGAAGGCAGTCAATTTCACCCTGGCCACGCCCCCTACCCTCCGCGCAGGGCGGCAGAGAGGTCACCCATCCCCCCCAGCGTCCAGTAGCACGATCGACGTCAAGCGGCTGCGCGCCACGCCTGCTGCTCTCTTGGTTCGCCCCACCCCATGCCAGCCTTGCGCGCCTGGGCAAAAGCGAGCCGCCGCCTGTGGCCTTCCCCGCGCGGCTCGGGGGCTGCCGTGCAGCCGATGGATCGGTCAGCCCCCTCCCGTTTGCACCGCCCTGTCAGCGTCAGCCGGGTTTGGTCACCGGATCGCTCCCGGAAGCGGCACACAAAGTGTTGGCTTTCACGCTGTGCCGAATCCCCGTGCCGAAATCCTGCTCGATGCAACAGATGTGACAAACAGTATCTTGCTTTCCGACACGAGCCGTTCATTTGCGTTTTTTCTATTCAGTTGTTTTCGTATATCAGCATGCACGCATGTCTCATGCTCAAAATCTCTTTCAGAATCAATGCCTTAAAAAATACGATATAACTCGCTGCATATATTGAAAGCGGGCAGCAGAAAAATCAGAAAAATCGATCATCACGATTGATTCAATCCGTTATCCAAGGCATTTCGTTCTGGTTATAAAGACGTACCGGTCGCAACAATTTGCGACATGCGACCCGGCCACACCGAGGAGGACATGTGATGACGCTTTACCCAACGGATGACGACCGGCGGACCCGCCGGCAGTTTTTGCAGACCGCGGCCACCGGTCTGGGCCTGCTGGCGCTGTCGCGCCAGGCGCTGGCTGCACAGACCATCGAGCTCCCCTTGCCGGGAGGCCCGGATACCAGGCGGCTGACCACCGCGTTTCCGGGTAAGGGACAAATGATTTTGCAGCGTACCCGGCCACCGCTACTGGAGACGCCGTGGTCGGTGTACGACAAGGGAGTGTTCACACCGGTGGATGAGTTTTATGTCCGCTGGCACTGGGCGGACATTCCGACCACGATGGATCCGCATACCCACAAGGTGCGCATCAGCGGGCACGTCGACAAGACCCTCGAGTTCACCGTGTTCGACCTGATGAAAAATTTCAAACACGTGGAACTCGCCGCGGTCAACCAGTGCTCGGGAAATTCGCGCGGTTACTTCCAGCCACGCGTGCCTGGGGGCGAATGGAGCAACGGCGCGATGGGCAACGCGCGCTGGGTGGGTGTGAGGCTCAAGGATGTGCTCGATGCTGCCGGCGTCAAGCCGGGAGCGGTGCAAGTGCAATTCGAGGGCTCGGAGCGGCCGGTCGTCCCCACCGCCCCCAATCTGAAAAAGTCCCTGTCCGTCGATCATGCGCGCGATGGCGAGGTGATGATTGCCTGGGAAATGAACGGGCAGGCGCTGCCGCTGCTCAACGGGTTTCCTTTCCGCCTCGTGGTGCCGGGGTGGTACGCCACGTACTGGACCAAGATGCTGCAGCACATCCGCGTGCTCGACCACGAAGACACCAATTTCTGGATGCACCCGGCCTACACCATTCCCGACAACTGGCCGCAGGCCAATATGACGCCGGGAGAAAAAGACGTGAAATTCGTCCCGATCAACCGCATGGTGCCGCGCTCTTTCGTGACCAATCTGGCCAACGGTGCCAAAGTCGGCGCCGGACGCCCTGAACTCGTGCGCGGGATCGCCTTCGGCGGGGATACCGGGGTCAAGTCGGTGGACATTTCGCTCGATGGCGGCAAAACCTGGACACCGACCCAGCTTGGCCGTGATTACGGCAAGTACAGCTTCCGCCAGTGGAGCACCCACGTCAAACTGCCCAAGGGTGAGCAAACCCTGCTGGTGCGCTGTACCAACAGCGATGGTCTGCAGCAGCCGATGACGCCGAACTGGAATCCGGGCGGCTTCATGCGCAATGTCGTCGAGTCCACGCAGCTCATCGCCGTCTGACCGGGAGATCAACATGACCCTGTTCCGCAACCGCAAAACGCAACGTCATCATCTGCTTGGCCTGGCGCTGGGCGTCATCGGCCTGGCGATCATCCCGATGGGGTCGGCCAGTGCGCTGACGCTCAAAACCCAGACCGTCGAGCTGCCGACGAGCACCCGGGTGTTCCCCGGCGACAGCGCAGGTGCCAAGGCAGCCAATACCTACTGCCTGATGTGCCACTCCGCCGGGATGGTGATGAACCAGCCCGACCTGCCCAAGGCCACCTGGCTGGTCGAGGTGAACAAAATGAAAAATGCCTTCAAGGCGCCGATCCCGGACGACCAGGTCAGCGTGATTGCCGATTACCTCGATAGCATCAAAGGCAAGAAATGAGTCTTGCGGCGGGGCCTGCCGATGACGCGGCCCCGCTATTTTTGTAACGTCTGGTTCAGCGCCTGCACGGCCTGAATCAGATCGGGGTAAACCGAACTGACGTTCGCCCACGGATTGGTTCCCGCGCTGCCCTGGTCGGTCAAGTCCACATAACCGATGCCCTGGGCGAACAGCCCGGACAGCACGGCAGACTGCACCTGCGCGAGAGAGCCGATGCCGAAAGCCAGATACGCAAACCGGCTCGGCGCATACGCCGCCAGACTGGCCGGAACCGGCTGCTGGTTGAGGTCGGCACTTTCGTGCACCACGGTGACGTCTGCCGTGGCGGCAATCGATGGATCGGGATAGGCGCCGGGGTTGATGACCACCAGGGCCGTCTGGCCGAGCAGCGGAACGATGGCCGACCGCGCGGCGGCTGCGGCCGCGGCGTAATAGCCGGCCTGCCCGGGCTGTACGGCCACTTCGTCAAAAAAGATGCCATCCACGCCGTAACACTGCGCGTAAGTCTGCACGTCCTGCTGCACCGAAGCGAGCGCACGCTGGCCGTAGCTGGTGTGGACGTAACCGAGCACCCGGGCGCCCGCCGCATGCAATTGCGCGATGCCCTGAGTGAACGCGGTCAGCGTGGCCGATGGTGGGGAACTGCAGGCCACCGGCCCGTTGCTCGGATTGATCACCGCCACCGTCGGCACGGCCGCTGCCCCCGCAGCCACCGCCTGCCAGGCGGGGTTGATCGTGGTGATGCGGCTTGTGCCGCTCCCACTGCTCACCAGAGGATAGGCGTACAAGGGGATGAGCAGGCTCATCGGCGCGGTGCGCTGCGGCACTGCGGGAGAAGCCGGGGCAGCGGTGGCCGTGCTGGTCGAAGATGCGGACGTGGCCGGCGTACTGCCGCCTCCCCCGCCGCAAGCCGTGACACCCAGCAGCGCCGCAGACAGCAGCGCCGCCAATCCACCCCGCCGACAAAACTCAACCATCCACCTGCCCTCCCCTGCGTTGCCGCGCCCAGCCCAGGCTCTCGTTGCCAAGCAGTGCCAGCAGCACCAGAGCGCCCCCGAGCAGCGTGTTGCGTCCCGGCTGCTCGCCGGCGCCGATCCAGGCCCAAAGAATACCGAAGACGACTTCGAGCAAACCGAGCAGCCCCATTTCGGCCGGCGCCAGGCGCTGCGCCGCCCACACGGCCAGCATGCCGGGAACGGCAAGCTGAAACAGACCGAGAAACCCCAGCCAGAACACGTCGTGCGCGTCGGTCTGCAGCGGCCGGGCGAGACCGGACACCGCGAGCATGGACAGCAGCGCACCGATCAGCACCGCCGCCTGCATCGGCACCTGCGTGCCCGCACGGCGCAGGCTGACCCAGTTGCCTGCGGCGCTCAGCGGCACGGCCAGCGCCACCAACAGCCCGAGCGTCTGACTGGGTACGACGTTGGGCTGCAGCAGCCCCTGCCCGGCCATCCAGACCATGCCCAGCAACGCCAGAATGATCGCGCCCCAGGTGCGAAGCGGCAACGGCTGGCGCAAAAACAGCCAGCCCATCACCGCGGCCAGCAGCGGGCTGAGACTGTCGGCGATCAACGTTTGCGCCACGGTGGTCAGGGTGAGCGCGACCATGAAGGCGGTGAACATCACCGCCCAGAACAGCGCGGACAGCCAGAGCAGCACTGGGGACTGCAGCACATCGCGCACCAGGCCTGCCGGCCCCTGCCGCCACAGCAGCCAGCCGGCCACGCCCAGCGCGGCAAAACCGCTGCGCCAGAACACCAGCTGGAACCCGTCCTGGTGGTGCAAATGCCGTGTGACGACCCCGGCCAGACTCCACAGCAGCGTCGCTGCCGTCATGGCGAGCACGGCACGCGGGTGCGGCGACGCCTTCATCGGCACTGCACCACGGTTTCAGGCCGCGCGGCCTGCGCGCTTGCGTTCGTTCTCGGTGAGGTACCGCTTGCGCAGCCGCACGCTCTTGGGCGTGATTTCCACCAGCTCGTCGTCCTCGATGAACTCCACGCCGTATTCGAGGGTGAGCTCGATCGGCGGGGTGATCTTGATCGCCTCGTCCTTGCCGGCGGCGCGGAAGTTGGTGAGCTGCTTGGTGCGCGTGGCGTTGACCACCAGATCGTTGTCGCGGCTGTGGATGCCGACGATCATGCCCTCATACACCGGGTCGCCGGCCTTGACGAACATGCGGCCGCGGTCGTCGAGCTTGCCCAGTGCGTAGGTGAAGATCTCGCCGTCGTCCATGCTGATGAGCACGCCGTTCTTGCGCCCGGCGATCTCGCCCTTGTGCGGCTCGTAGCCGTCGAAAATGTTGGAGATCAGCCCCGAGCCGCGGGTGAGGTTGAGGAATTCGTTGGAAAAGCCGATCAGCCCGCGCGCCGGAATGCGGTATTCCAGCCGCACGCGGCCGCGGCCGTCGGGCTCCATGTTGACCAGTTCGCCCTTGCGCTCGCCCAGCGCCTGCATCACCCCGCCCTGGTGCTGCTCCTCGATGTCGCAGGTGACGAGTTCGATCGGCTCGCATTTCACGCCATCGATGTCCTTGAACACCACCCGGGGTTTGGACACGGCCAGCTCATAGCCCTCGCGGCGCATGTTCTCCAGCAGGATGGTCAGGTGCAGCTCGCCGCGGCCCGAGACCTCGAACACCCCGTCCTCGTCGGTTTCCCTCACCCGCAGCGCGACGTTGCTCTGCAGCTCTTTCTGCAGCCGATCCCAGATCTGCCGGCTGGTGACGTATTTGCCCTCGCGGCCGGCCAGCGGGCTGGTGTTGACGCAGAAATTCATGGTCAGCGTCGGCTCGTCGACCTTGAGCATCGGCAGCGGCTGCGGGTCGAGCGGGTCGGTCACGGTCACGCCGATGCCGATGTCGGCGATGCCGTTGATCAGCACGATGTCCCCCGGCCCGGCCTGCTCCACCTGCACCCGGTCCAGCCCCTGGAAAGTCAGTACCTGGTTGATGCGGCCCTTGACCGACTTGCCCTCCGGGCCTTCCATCACCAGCACGTCCATGCCCGGCCGGACGGTGCCGGCGTTGATGCGGCCGATGCCGATGCGGCCGACGAAATTGTTGTAATCGAGCGCTGAAATCTGCAGTTGCAGCGGCGCGTTCGGGTCGCCGGCGTGCGGCGGCACGTGTTTGAGGATGGTGTCGAACAGCGCCGACATGTCCGGCCCCCACTGCTGCCCCGGCTCGCCCTCTTCGAGCGAGGCCCAGCCGTTGATGCCCGAGGCATAGACAACCGGAAAGTCGAGCTGATCGTCGGTCGCACCGAGCTTGTCGAACAGGTCGAACGCGGCGTTGATCACGGCGTCGGGCTTGGCACCGGGCTTGTCCACTTTGTTGACCACGACGATGGGCTTGAGCCCCAGCGCCAGCGCCTTTTTGGTGACGAAGCGGGTCTGCGGCATCGGGCCTTCCTGCGCGTCGATCAGCAGCAGCACGCCGTCGACCATCGACAGCGCGCGCTCGACCTCGCCACCGAAGTCGGCGTGGCCCGGGGTGTCGACGATGTTGATGTGCGTGCCCTTCCAGCTCACCGCGCAGTTTTTCGCCAGGATGGTGATGCCGCGCTCGCGTTCGATGGCGTTGTTGTCCATCACCGTGTCGACGACCTTCTCATGCTCGGCAAACGTACCCGATTGGCGCAGCAACTGATCCACCATGGTGGTTTTGCCATGGTCGACGTGGGCGATGATGGCGATGTTGCGGATGGATTGGCTCATGATGTGGCGTCCTGATGAAATGAATCGATGCGGGAATGGGCAGCAGGCGGCGGAACTGCCGGAAGTTCGTCTGCGCTGAGCAGGCGGCGCGGCGCCAGCACGCCAGCGTCGCAAACCCCCAGTCCGAGCAGCTGCGCAGTGTGTCCGGCGGCCAGCGGGCCGTACACCCGCAGTTCCCCGCCGAGGCAGGCGGCGCTGCCGCCATTGGCAACAGGAATGCGCCCGCCATGCAAAAAGCGTTGGGCTTGCGCCGCGTCGAGATCCCAGCGTGGCACGGTCTGCAGCAACGCATCTGGTGGCAGCAGGCGCTGCCGCAAGGCGTCGCACTCCAGCGACTGCACCGTCTCCAGCGAGATGGCCTGCTGCAGGGTAAAGCCCGCGCTTGCCGTGCGCGTGAGCGCCGCCAGATGCGCGCCGCAGCCTAGCGCATCACCGATGTCACGCGCCAGCGCGCGGATGTACGTGCCTTTGCCGCAAAACACGTCCAACGTCAGCCGGCCGTCCTGCAGCCCGACGACGTCGATGGCGTGGATCTGCACCATGCGCGCAGCTACGTCGATCGGCTGCCCGGCTCGGGCGTAGGCGTACAGCGGCTTGCCGTCGCGTTTGAGCGCGCTGTAGACCGGCGGCGTTTGCATCACGGTGCCGACGAACCGCGGCAAAACCGCAGCGATCTGGGCGGGGCTGACGTCAACCGCCTGGCGGCTGAGCACCTCGCCCTCGGCGTCATCGGTCGAAGTGCGCACACCGAGCTGCAACACCGCGGTGTAGCGCTTGTCCGCGTCGAGGTGGCGCTGGGCAAATTTGGTCGCGGCGCCGAAACACAGAATCAACAGCCCGTCGGCCAGCGGATCGAGCGTGCCGCCATGTCCGGCCTTGGCCGCGCGCAGACGGCGGCGCACGGCAGCCAGCGCCTGTTGCGACGTCAGGCCACGCGGTTTGTCGAGCAGCAGCACGCCGTTGACCGCCTCCCAGGGCGTTTTGGTGGAATTCATCATGCAGGCGCTTCCGGCACGCCGCCGGGCGGTTCAATCGTCTTTGGCCTGGTGCGACAGCGCCTGACGGATCAGGCCGTCGATCTCCGCCGCCTTTTCGGTCGTGGGGTCGAACACGAAGTGCAGCGTCGGCACGGTGTGGATCTGCAGCCGCTTGTACAGCAGGCTGTGCAGATAGCCGGCCTTTTCGCTGAGGATCTGTTGCGCGGTTTGCGGCTCCGCCCCGATGACGCTGAAGTACACCTTGGCGTGGGCGTAATCCGGCGTGAGCTGCACGTCGGTGAGCGTGACCAGCCCGAGCTGCGGGTTGCGCAGCTCGCGCTGGATCATCTCGGCCAGATCACGCTGGATTTGGTCGGCGATCCGCTGGATGCGATTGACGGCAGTGCGTTTCATGTCGGCGATGGGCGCGTCGCCAGCTCACAGGGTGCGCGCCACTTCCTTGACCTCGAACACTTCGAGTTGATCACCTTCCTGGATGTCCTGGTAATTTTTCAGCGACAGGCCGCACTCGAACCCTTCCTTGACTTCGCGCACATCGTCCTTGAAACGCTTGAGCGAATCCAGCTCGCCGGTGTGGATGACCACGTTGTTGCGCAGCAGCCGCACCTGCGCCGAGCGCCGCACCAGGCCGGACAGCACCATGCAACCGGCCACGGCGCCGACCTTGGGGATGCGGAACACCTGGCGGATTTCCACCAGGCCCAGCGTTTCCTCTTTTTTCTCCGGTGCGAGCATGCCCGACATCGCCGCCTTGATCTCGTCGACCGCCTCGTAAATGATGTTGTAGTAGCGGATGTCGATGCCGTTGGCCTCGGCCAGCTTGCGCGCGCCGGCGTCGGCGCGGGTGTTGAAGCCGATGATCACGGCCTTGGAGGCGATGGCCAGGTTGACGTCGCTCTCGGAAATGCCGCCCACTGCGGCGTGCACGATCTGCACCTTGATCTCGTTGGTCGACAGCTTGGTCAGCGCATGGATCAGCGCTTCCTGCGAGCCCTGCACGTCGGCCTTGATGATCAGCGGCAGCGTCTTCGCACCCTCGTCCATCTGCTCGAACATGTTTTCCAGCTTCGCTGCCTGCTGCTTGGCCAGCTTGACGTCGCGGTACTTGCCCTGACGGAACAGGGCGATTTCGCGCGCCTTGCGCTCGTCGTGCAGCACGAGGATTTCTTCACCCGCGGACGGCACCTCGGTCAGACCCTGGATTTCCACCGGAATCGACGGCCCGGCCTCGGACACGTTTTTGCCCAACTCGTCGAGCATCGCCCGCACCCGGCCATACGACGCACCGGCCAGCACCACGTCGCCGCGTTTCAAGGTGCCCGACTGCACCAGCACCGTGGCCACCGGGCCGCGGCCCTTGTCGAGCCGGCTTTCGATGATCAGCCCCTTCGCCGGCGCATCCACCGGCGCCTTGAGTTCGAGCACCTCGGCTTGCAGCAGAATGTTTTCCAGCAGTTCGTCCACCCCTTGCCCGGTCTTGGCCGAGACCGGCACGAACGGTGAATCCCCACCGTACGCCTCGGGCACCACGCCTTCGGCGACCAGTTCCTGCGTCACCCGGTCGGGGTTGGCGTCGGGTTTGTCGATCTTGTTCAGCGCGACGACGATGGGCACCCCCGCGGCCTTGGCGTGGGCGATGGCCTCCTTGGTCTGCGGCATCACGCCGTCGTCGGCGGCCACCACCAGCACGACGATGTCCGTGGCCTTGGCGCCGCGCGCGCGCATCGCGGTGAACGCCTCGTGGCCTGGGGTGTCGAGGAAGGTGATGATGCCGCGCGGGGTTTCGACGTGGTAGGCGCCGATGTGCTGGGTGATGCCGCCGGCCTCGCCGGCGGCCACCTTGGCGCGGCGGATGTAGTCCAGCAGCGAGGTCTTGCCGTGGTCGACGTGGCCCATGACCGTGACCACCGGTGCGCGCGGCAGCAGCTCGGCGTCGGTCTGCGCCTGCCCGCCTTCTTCGAGAAAGTTCTCCGGGTCGTCGAGCTTGGCAGCGATGGCCTTGTGGCCGAGTTCCTCGACCACGATCATTGCCGTTTCCTGATCGAGCACCTGGTTGATCGTGACCATCTGCCCGAGTTTCATCAGGCTTTTGATCACTTCGGCGGCCTTGATCGACATTTTGTGCGCGAGCTCGGCGACGGTGATGGTTTCGGGCACGTGCACCTCGCGCACGATCATTTCCGCCGGAGCAGCAGGCGCCTGCTGCTCGCTGCGCTCGTTCTTGCCGCCACGCCGCCCGGCGGCCACCTTCGGCCCGCGCCATCCTCCGGCGCTGCCCGTCGGGTTGCCTCGCGGCTTGAGTGTCGCGCCGCGTTTTTTTGCCGCATCGTCCGCCCAGGACGAGGACAGCTTTTCCGACTTGATCTGTTTGTCGTCCTTTTTCGCCGTGGTCGCCGTGGCAGCACCTGTGGCCGCCGGTTTGGCGGCCGCCGCCGCGGGTTTGTGGATGGTGCCTTTGATACTGCCGCTGGCCGCAGCCGACTCCGCGGTCTTGGCCGCGGGCTTGTCAGCACGCAGCACGGTGCGCGGACGCGCCATCATGTCGCGGATGGCCGCCGCCTCGGCTTCTGCGGCGCTGCGCCGTTTCTGGATCAGCGCGAGCTTGGCCGCCTCCTCTTCATCCTGCTTTTTCTGCGCCGCAGCACGTGCCTGCGCTTCGGCTTGCTCGGCCTGCGCCTTGGCCGCCTCCGCGGCCGCGCTGGCCTGTTGCCGCGCGGACTGCTCGGCCTGGGCCGGAGCGGAGGCCGCCGGCGCGGTCACGGTCGCCGCTGCTGCCGCCGCAGCACGCGCCTGCGCCTCACGCGCGGCCTGGGCTTCGCGCTCGGCTTGCTCGCGCGCCTGACGCTCACGCAATTCCTGCGCTGCGCGCCGTTCCTGCTCGGCAGCACGCTGCGCAGCGAGTTCCTCGGCCTGCCGCGCCAGCAGATCGGCCTGGCGCTGCGCCTCGGCCTCGCGGCGACGCAGTTCGGCCTGGTCGATCACCGCTTCGCCAGCGCTGGCCGGCGGGTGCGTCTCCGCTGGCGGCAAAGCCTCATCGCGCTTGACGAACACCCGTTTTTTCCGCACTTCGACGTGGATGGTGCGCGCTTTGCCGGTGGCGTCGGCTTGTTTGATCTCGCTGGTCTGCTTGCGCGTCAGGGTGATTTTTTTGCGCTCGCCGCCCGTGCCGCCGCCGTGCACCGCGCGCAGGTATTCGAGCAGCCGGGCTTTGTCGCCCTCGCTGATGACATCGTCCGCAGCACGCGGCCCGACCCCTGCCTGCTGCAATTGCTCCTGCAACAAGCTCAGGGGTTTGCCGAGTTCAGCTGCGAGTTGTGCGACGGTATGACTGGCCATTGATGGTGTGTCCTAGTACGGCTTGAAACGGGTGACGGCGGATGAAACACCTGCGCGACGCGCTGGCGTCAGGCGTTGAACCAGTGCGCGCGGGCTTTCAAAATCAAATCGGCTGCACGCGCGTCGTCAGTGTGAAGAATGGCGGCGAGTTCGTCGGTGGCCAGGTCGGCCAGATCGTCGAGTTTGAGCACACCGGCCTCCGCCAGCAGCCCCAGCTCCTCGGTGCTCAGCCCTTCGAGCGATTTGAGTGCCGGGTCGACTTCTTCGAGCTTCTGCTCGCGCGCCAGCTCCTGCGTGAGCAGCGCATTGCGCGCCCGCTCGCGCAGTTCGTTGACCGTGTCCTCGTCGAACGCCTCGATTTCGAGCATTTCGTTGATCGGCACGTAAGCCAGCTCTTCGAGGCTGGTAAACCCTTCGGCAATCAGAATGTCGGCGACTTCCTGATCGACATCGAGCTTGTCGACGAACAGGCGACGCATGGCTTCCATTTCCTGGTTGCTCCGCGCCACCGATTCTTCTGCGCTGAGAATGTTGATCTGCCAGCCGGTGAGCTCCGACGCCAGCCGCACGTTCTGCCCGGTGCGACCGATGGCCAGCGCCAGGTTTTCCTCGTCCACGGCAACGTCCATGGCATGTTTTTCCTCGTCCACCACGATGGACTGCACATTGGCCGGTGCCAGCGCGCCGATGACGAACTGCGCCGGATCGTCCGACCACAACACGATGTCCACCCGCTCGCCGCCGAGCTCGTTGGTCACTGCGTTCACGCGCGAGCCGCGAATGCCCACGCAGGTTCCGATCGGATCGACGCGGCGGTCATGCGACACCACGGCGATTTTGGCGCGCACGCCGGGTTCTCGCGCGCAGGATTTGATTTCCAGCAGCCCCTGCTCGATTTCCGGCACTTCCATGCGAAACAGCTCGATCATGAACTCCGGCGCGGTGCGCGAAATCTCGATCTGCGGGCCACGCGCCGTGCGATCGACTTTGGTGATCACCGCTCGCACCCGGTCGCCCACCCGCAGGTTTTCCTTCGGGATCATTTCCGAGCGGCGCAGCCGGGCATCGACCTTGCCCGACTCGACGATCACGTCGCCCTTGTCCAGCCGCTTGACCGTGCCGTTGAAAATTTTGTCGTTGCGCGCCAGGAAATCGTTGAGAATCTGCTCGCGCTCGGCATCGCGGATTTTCTGCAGGATCACCTGCTTGGCCGCCTGCGCACCGATGCGGCCAAAGGCAATGCTCTCGATCGGCTCCTCGATGTAGTCGCCCACCTCGATGTCCGGAATCTGCTCACGCGCCTCGAACAGCAGGATCTCGCTGTCGGGCTGCTGCAGCCCGGCCTCGTCGGGAACCACATGCCAGCGGCGGAAACTCTCGTACTCGCCGGTTTCGCGGTCGATTTGCACACGCACATCGGCCTCGCCCTCGTACAGACGCTTGGTCGCCGACGCCAGCGCGGCCTCGACGGCGCCGAACACCACGTCGCGATCGACGTTCTTTTCACGCGCCAGCGCGTCCACCAGCATCAAAATCTCGCGACTCATTTTCGACCACTCCCAAAATCGACCACTGGCACCAGCCGCACCTCACGGACTTCGGCCAGACTGACATTCAATACCGACTCGACCGCCTCACCGCCGGACTGCCCACCCGGCACAGCCGCCACTGCTTTCGCCGCCGGCTGCACCCGCCTGGCCGCAGCCGCCTTGCGCCCCCCGCGGCGGTCAGCCACCGCCGCAGAGGCAGGCGTCAGCAGCACGGAAAAGCGGTCCTGCGCCTCGCCTTCGCTGCGGGGTTGCAGCACGCCACGGTATTTTTTCCGCCCCTGAAACGGCAGGCGCAGGGTCACATCGACTTCCATGCCGGCGAAACGCACGAAATCCTCGGGTTTGCGCAGCAGCCGGTCCAAACCCGGTGACGAGACCTCCAGCCGGTCGTAATCGACCGCCTCGACCTCGAAGACGTATTGCAGCTGCCGCGTCACGCGCTCACAGTCGTCGACCGTCACCGGCGCGCCATCGGCATGGTCGATGGTCACGCGCAGCAGCCCGCGTGGCAGGTGCTCCACCTCCACGAGTTCCAGCCCCAGCGCGGCCACCGCCGCTTCCACCGCATCTGTGCGCATCGCGCGTTCACATCCCTCAATTGGCGCAGCACGTTTTCGCTGCGAGCAAAAAAAATGGGCGATGAAGTCGCCCACGTTGTTGCGCCAGGCCAAACGCCCGGCACCTTGTTGTGTTGCATGACTGGCCCGACCGCCGGCCCACAGACGACTCCATCCCGCCCCGTGTCGCTTGCCTGTCACAAGCCATGCCAGCAAAGCCGCTCAAGCGCTCCTTCCACCTAGCCGCCACTTGCTGTCGGTCAAAAATTAAATTATAGCGGCCTACTCCCCCTTGCCGCAACCATTCACACGGGTTGACTGTACCGAGCATGGCCCCGCCCGCCATAGGCCATGATCCTCTCCCGCCCCGGACAAGACAGCAACGGTGCCGAGGGGGTTGTTTGATAAAACCAGAAAATTCCCAAAAGCCAAATTTTTTGGCGGAAGCGGTGAGATTCGAACTCACGAACGGTTGCCCGTTGCCGGTTTTCAAGACCGGTGCAATCGACCACTCTGCCACGCTTCCGCTGGCGCGCTAAAAAGCATTGGATTCTAAACGACGGGCGCCGGGTTCGGATCAGCCTGCGGCAGGAACAGTTCCAGCAGGTTGTTGAGCAAATCGAACCCCAGCGGCGTGGTTTGCAGCCTGGCGGGATCTGTCTGCAACAGACCGCGGCTTTGTGCCTGGGCGACGGCGCCGGCGATTGCCGAGGGTGGCAGGCCGGTGCGCTCGACGAACAATTCGGCCGCCACGCCGTCGCGCAGTCGTAGGGCGTTGAGCATGAACTCGAACGGCAGATCGCGGCGGGAAACTTCGGTTTCGGTTTCCACTGCCGCGCCGCGCAGCGCCTGTTCCATGTAGCGCTGCGGTTGGCGCCAGCGGGTTTGACGCACGATGCGGTGGGCGAAACTGATTTTGCCGTGCGCCCCCGCGCCAATCCCGAGATAGTCGCCAAACTGCCAGTAATTCAGGTTGTGCCGGCAGCGGTGCCCGGCCGCGGCGTAGGCAGAGACTTCGTAACGTTGCAGCCCAGCCGCTTCGGCCAGATCCGCCACGGCGTGCTGCATATCGGCGCTGAGGTCGTCATCGGGCAGCTGCGGCGGATGACGGGCAAACGGAGTGTCGGGTTCGAGGGTGAGTTGGTAGAGCGAGAGGTGGGGCGGGGAATGCGCCAGCGCGGCGCGGACATCGGCCTGGCAGGCCGCCAGATCCTGGCCCGGCAGGGCGAACATCAGGTCCAGGTTGAAGCTGGCAAAGTGGCGCGCGGCTTCATCGGCCGCGGCATGCGCCTGGCGCGCATCGTGAACCCGCCCGAGGGCGCGCAGGCGGGCATCATCGAAGCTCTGCACGCCGATGGACAGACGGTTGACTCCGGCCTGGGCAAACGCGGCGAAACGGTCGCGCTCGAACGTGCCGGGGTTGGCTTCCAGGGTGATTTCGGCATCGGGCACCAGCGGCAGCCTGGCACGGATGTCGGCCAGCAACTGGTCGATGGCCTCGGGCGAGAACAGGCTGGGGGTGCCGCCACCGATGAACACCGAAATCACCCGCCGCCCCCAGACGAGGGGCAAGGCGGCGTCGAGGTCGGCACGCAAAGCGGCCAGATACTCCTGTTCAGGAATCTGCTGCGCGTCGCGCCGCACGTGCGAGTTGAAATCGCAATACGGGCATTTTTTCAGGCACCACGGCAGGTGCACGTACAGGCTCAGCGGCGGCAAAACGCCCAGCTGCAGCGTCCCTGCGCGCTGGTGGCGCAGCAACGCCTGCGTGGACTGCTGCAACGCCGGGCCTCCAGCCAGACTCTCGGCCATGGTCGCCGGGGCAATGGGGATGCGCGTCTGCTGCATGGCAGGCTGCTGTGCCGGGCGGTCAGACCCGCTCTCTGCTGCCCCAGCGCGTCTGCAGCAGCGGCAGCAAGGCGCGCAGCGCCTGTCCACGGTGGCTGATGCGGTTTTTGTCTGCAGCAGTGCACTGCGCCAGCGTGCCGCCCCCGGGCAGGACGAACAGGGGGTCGTAACCAAAGCCACCATCGCCCTGGGCGATGGTGCCGATGTGTCCGCAGAGTTCACCCTGGGCAATCAGGGGCTCGGGGTCGGCGGCGTGCCGCAAGGCGACGATGACGCAGACGAAGCGCGCCGAGCGCTGCGTCATCCCCTGCATGTGCTGCAGCAGCAGGGCGTTGTTGGCCGCGTCCTGCTGCGCGCGCGACGCTGCCGCTGGCGTGGCGTAGCGCGCCGAGCGCACGCCCGGCAGGCCGCCCAGAGCATCGACACACAGGCCCGAGTCGTCGGCCAGCGCCGGCAGGCCGGTGTGAAAACTGGCGTGTCGCGCTTTGGCCAGGGCGTTTTCGACAAACGTGGGATGCGGCTCGTCGGCCTCGGCGAGATCAAATTCGGCCTGTGTCCGCAGACGCCAGCCCAAGGGGGCGAGCAACGCAGACAGTTCGGCGAGTTTGCCGGGGTTGCCCGAAGCGAGAACGATGTTCCCCGCGGCGGGGACGGAAACGGCGCCGCGCTGCCCGGCTGACATGCTCACAGTCCCAGCGCGGCGCGCTGCAGCGACACCAGCTCGGCAAGACCCTGCTGCGCCAGGTCGAGCAGGGCATCGAGCTGCTGGCGGGTGAACGGCGCGCCTTCTGCCGTACCCTGCACCTCGATGAGCGCGCCGTCGGCGGTGCCGACGACGTTCATGTCGGTGTCGCACTGGCTGTCTTCGGCGTAGTCGAGGTCGAGGCGGTAGTCGCTGCCGACCAGGCCGACGGACACCGCAGCGACCAGTTGCCGCATCGGACGCCGCTGCACCAGGCCCTGATCGAGCAGCCAGCTGCAGGCGTCCCACGCGGCCACGGCGGCGCCGGTGATTGCCGCCGTGCGCGTTCCGCCATCGGCCTGCAAGACGTCGCAGTCGAGGGTGATCTGCCGCTCACCGAGCGCGTCCATGTCGAACACGGCGCGCAGCGAGCGGCCGATGAGCCGCTGGATTTCCTCGGTGCGCCCCTGCTGCCTGCCGCGTCTGGCCTCGCGCTCGCCGCGGGTGTGCGTCGCCCGCGGCAACATGCCGTATTCCGCGGTGACCCAGCCCTGGCCGCTGCCGCGGCGGTGCGGCGGCACGCGGTCTTCGACCGACGCCGTGCACAGCACGCGGGTGTGCCCGAATGCCACCAGCACCGAGCCCTCGGCGTGGCGGGTGTAATGCCGCTCGATGGTCACGGCGCGCAGCGCATCGGCTGCCCGCCCTTCACGCACGGGAAGGGAGTTTGGCATGGTTTGTTTCCTGACGGTTATTTGCGCGCCGCACCCTGACGGATGGCGGCGTTGATTTCGGCGATGGAACGCTCGATGGCGGCATCGTCCATGTCGTCGACCTGCAGATCGGCCAGATCGCTTTGGATGGTGGATTTGAAGCCGTCTTTGTGCATGCTGGCGGTTTCGATGCGCAAGGAGGTTTCGAGTTCCTCCGGATCGGCTTCCCACTCGACCCCGAGCGCGGTGACGTTGTCCGAGTCGGCACCCCCTTGACGCAGCGCCATTTCCACCACTTCGGGCACCGCATCGGACAGCACCTGCTGACCGAACTGGCGCACCAGCACCGATTCCGGGATCTGCCCCCACAACCCGTCGGAGCACAACAGCACGATGTCACCACGGCGCATCGCCTGTGGCAACCCGACCTCGATCATTGGCAGCTGGTTGGAACCCAGGCAGGTGAACAGGACGTTGCGCGTCGGGCCGTCGGGCTGCAGCAGCGCCAGACCGTGGGCCTGGTCTTTTTTGTGCAACTGCTCGACATGCGAGTGGTCGCGGGTGCGCGTGAGCAGCGCGCCGTTGCGCAGAAAGTACAGCCGCGAATCGCCCACATGCGCCCAATGCGCCGCGCCGTTTTGCAGCACGCACACCACCACCGTGGTCCGCGGCGAGTCGGCGAGTTTCTGTTCCTGCGCGTAGCGCTGGATCTGCTCGTGGGCGCGAAAAATCGAGCGCCGCAAAAATTCCTGCGGGTCGCGCAGGCTGGGGCGCGCTTCCTGCTGGAACAGATTGGCGATGGTCTGCAGGGCCAGTTGCGCCGCCACCTCACCCCGCGGATGGCCGCCGAGCCCGTCGGCCAGGGCGAACAGCGCGCTGTCGCGGGTGTAGCAATACCCCATGCGATCCTGGTTGGTCGCCCGCCCTCCCCGACGGCTGACCTGGTAGACGGAGAATTTCAATGACGTCCCCTGGCGGCGGGCTTGCCCGGCTCGACAGACTGTACGGCCTTGACCGGAGCGCCAAAGCGGGTGGCCTCGCGCACTTTTTGCACTTGCGATTTGGTGTCGTTGACCAGTTCGTCCAGATGCAGGCGCAGCTTTTCTCCCATGGTCAGGTTGGTGTAGCGTCGCGCGCTCTCGGCGCCGAGTTCACGCTGCAAATTGAACACGCTCTGCGGGCGCGCCATCGGGTCCAGCGACATGCACCACTCGACGATTTCGATCAGATTGTCGGAATACACTCCACGCAGCTTGGACAGCTGCGCCTGCAGCCGGTCTTTTTCCAGGCGCTGCGGCGCCTCATACGGCGGATAGCCGGTCATGCAGGCGTAGATGCACGCGCCGACGGCGTAAATGTCGGTCCACGGGCCGAACGCGCCTTCACGCTTGTACATCTCCGGCGCGGCAAATCCCGGCGTGTACATCGGGCGGAAGCGCTTGTCCTGCTGGTTGAGCACCTCGCGCGCGGCGCCGAAATCGATGAGAATCGGTTTGTTGTCGTCGGTAATGAAAATATTCGCCGGCTTGATGTCCAGGTGCAGCATTTTGTGCTGATGCACCACGCGCAAGCCCTGCAAAATGTCGTCGAACAACGAACGGATGGTCGATTCGCGGAAAATCTTTTTGCGCTTGAGCTCGCGCGCGGTGATGACGAATTCCTGCAGCGACGCGCCCTCCAGGTAATTCATCACCATGTAAACGGTGTCGTTTTCCCGGAAAAAATTCAGCACACTGACGACACTCGGGTGGGAAATCTGCGCCAGCGACCTCCCTTCCTCGAAAAAACTCTTCAGCCCCAGCCGATACAGCGCCAGCTTGTCAGGCGGGACGACCGGGCTGGATTCGCCCGGTGCGCGCTCGACCAGCGACGCCGGCAGATATTCCTTCAGCGCAACGCGCTGGCCGTCGGGGCTGAGCGCCAGATACACCACGCCGAAGCCGCCGCTGGCGACTTTGCGCACGATGCGGTAGCCCCCCACCTGCGTGTCAGGTGCAAGTGGGGCCGGTTTGGCTTTGGACGGGGTCGCCATGGGAACTGGGGGCGCAGCGGGCTTGCGGTTGGACTGTGGAAAAATGCACGCAAAGGGGAAGTGAGTGAAACCAATTTATAGCATGACTGGCTACGGTCAAAAGACCGTGCTGCTGCCTGGCGGCGGCAAAATCCATATCGAGTTGCGTTCGGTCAACAGCCGTTTTCTCGATATCGCCTTTCGCCTGCCCGATGAATTGCGCGTTGCCGAAGCCGCGATGCGTCAAACTCTCACCCAGGCGCTGCGCCGCGGAAAAATCGACTGCCGCGGCACCTTCGAGGCGCCGCAACGCGCCCCCGCCCTGCCCGATGCCGCAGCCGCCGCGCCGCTGCTCGCCGCCGAAGCCGCGCTGCGCGCATTGGCGCCGCACCTGACCCCGCTGTCCGTCGGCGAAGTGCTGCGCTACATCGGCAGCGCGCAGGAACAGCCGCCCGACGCCGCAGAGCTCAGCGCAGCGGTCGCCGCAGCGCTGGACGACGCGCTGCAGGCGCTGCTGCAGTCGCGTGCGATCGAGGGCGAGCGGTTGCGTGCCGTGTTGCTCGATCGCGTGGAGCAGATCGCACAGCACGCCGAGCGCGCCCGCGCCATCGTCCCGCTGGCCGTCGAACGCCAGCAGGCGCGGTTCACCGCGCGCTGGGAGGAGGCGCTGCGCGCGCTCACCGCCGCAGACGCCAGCGCCGACGCGCTCAACGAGCGGCTGTTGCAGGAAGCCGCCAGCTTTGCGTTGCGCATCGACGTCGCCGAAGAACTCGACCGCCTCGAAGCCCACCTGCACACGCTGCGCAATTTGCTCGACCAGGGCGGGGAACTCGGCAAGCGGCTGGATTTCCTCATCCAGGAACTGCACCGCGAAGCCAATACCCTGGGCTCCAAGTCCGCGGCGCTCGAACTCAGTGAAATCTCGCTCGACCTCAAGGTGCTCATCGAGCAGATGCGTGAACAAGTGCAAAATCTCGAATAACCTGCCAGGCTCTCCCGTGTCCACCCAGTTTCCCGGCAATCTGTTCGTCGTCGCCGCGCCCAGCGGTGCAGGCAAATCCAGCCTGGTCAATGCCCTGCTCGCGCAGGACAAACGCATTTTGCTGTCGGTGTCGTGTACCACGCGCGCGCCGCGCGGCAATGAGATCGACGGCGTGCACTACGTCTTTCTCGACAAAGCCGAATTCGAGCGGCGCATCGCCGCAGGGGAGTTTCTCGAATGGGCGCAGGTGCACGGCAACCTGTACGGCACGTCCAAGCGCTGGCTGCAAGAGCGCATGGCCGACGGTCTGGACGTGTTGCTGGAAATCGACTGGCAGGGCGCGGCGCAGGTGCGCGAGCAGTTCGACAATGTGGTGAGCATTTTCATCCTGCCGCCGTCGTTCGACGAATTGCGTCGCCGGCTGGTCAGCCGCGCCGAAGATTCGCCCGACGTCATCGAGCAACGGCTGCGCGAAGCTCGCATCGAGCTCGCGCAGGCCAAAAACTTCGACTTTATAATTGTGAATCAAGACTTTACGCGAGCGCTGGACGACCTCAGACAAGTCGTCGGCGCGCAGCGTCTGCGCTACGCGGCGCAACGCCTTTCCCACCCCGAGGTTTTTCGTGCCCTCGGCATTCTTTGAACTGCAAACTCTGACATCATGGCCCGTATCACCGTTGAAGATTGCCTGGAAAAAATCCCCAACCGCTTCCAGCTCGTGCTGGCCGCAACATACCGCGCGCGCATGCTCGAACAAGGCCACTCGCCGAAGATCGAAACCAAGGACAAGCCCGCAGTGACGGCGCTGCGCGAAATCGCCGCCGGCCTGGTCGGGCTGGAAATGCTGAAAAAAGTCCCGACCTGATTTTTGCCGTCACCCGCCGTATGCGTAGCAGTCCCGCCACCCCCGCCAGCCCGGCCCCCTTGGCTGCTGCCGGGGTGTTGCCTGCTGCGGAGCCGGCATCAGGCAAGCGCGCACGCGCGGCAGCCACTGCTGCCAGCGCCTCGCCCGAACCCGAGCCTGCCGCGGCGGCAGAGTCTGCTCCGGCGCGGGGGGGCACGGTCAGTCTGGCGAGCCTGCTTGCCAAGCTGCAAACCTATCTGCCCGAGAGCGACTTACAAAAAGTCCGCGAGGCATACCGCTTCGCCGACGCCGCGCATCTCGGCCAGTACCGCGCCAGCGGCGAGCCGTATATCTCGCACCCCGTTGCGGTGGCCGAGCTGTGCGCCGACTGGAAACTCGACACGCAGGCCATCATGGCGGCGCTGCTGCACGACACCGCCGAAGACAAAGGCATCACCCAGGCGGAACTGATCGAGCATTTCGGCAGCACCGTGGCCGATCTGGTCGATGGCTTGACCAAACTGGACAAGCTGCAGTTTTCCAGCCGCGAGCAAAACCAGTCGGAAAGCTTTCGCAAAATGCTGCTGGCGATGGCGCGCGACATCCGCGTCATCCTCGTCAAGCTCGCCGACCGGCTGCACAACATGCGCACCCTGGGCGCGATGGCGGCGAGCAAACGTTTGCGCATTTCGCGCGAAACCATGGAAATCTACGCCCCGATCGCGCACCGCCTCGGCCTCAACCAGGTCTACCGCGAGCTACAGGATCTGGGTTTTGCCAACAGCCATCCCAACCGCTACGCCGTGCTGTCGCGCGCGGTACTGACGGCGCGCGGCAACCGCCACGGGCTGGTGGAAAAAATCATGGCCGCGGCCCAGGCCGCGCTGGACGAGGCAAAGGTGCCGGCGCAGATTTCCGGGCGGGAAAAAACGCTCTACTCGATTTACCGCAAGATGCGCACCAAGCATCTGAGCTTTGCGCACATCCAGGATATCTTCGGTTTCCGCGTACTCGTCCCGGAGGTGCTCGACTGCTACCGGGCGCTGGGCGTGCTGCACGCGCTGTACAAGCCGATGCCGGGCAAATTCGAGGACTACATCGCCATTCCCAAGGCCAACGGTTACCAGTCGCTGCACACCACTCTCATCGGGCCGAACGGCAACCCCATCGAGTTCCAGATCCGCACCGAGGCGATGCACCGCATCGCCGAAAGCGGCGTGGCCGCGCACTGGCTTTACAAGACCCCGGAAGACAAGCCGGCGCCGCAGCAAATGCAAACCACGGCGTGGCTGCAATCGCTGCTGGACATCCAGACCGAAAACCGCGACTGGGCGGACTTCCTCGAAACCGTCAAGGTCGACCTGGCACCCGACGCGGTGTACGTTTTCACCCCCAAATCGCGCATCCTGGCATTGCCGCGCGGGGCCACGCCGGTGGACTTCGCCTACGCCATCCATACCAGCCTGGGCGACCAGACGGTGGCGGCCAAGGTCAACAACACCCTGGTGCCGCTACGCACCGAATTGCGCAGCGGTGACGTGGTGGAAATCATCACCGCGCCGGCATCGCGCCCCAACCCCAACTGGCTGAATTTCGTCCGCACCGGGCGGGCGCGATCCAAAATCCGCCATGCCCTGCGCACCACGCAGCAGGCCGAATCGATCGAACTCGGCCGACGGCTGCTGCAAAACGCGCTGCGCCATGACCATCTGGATCTGGCCGCACTCGATGATGCGGTCTGGGACAAGCTGCTGCGCTGGACCGGGCTGAAGTCGCGCGACGACCTGTTTGCCGACATCGGCCTGGGCAAGCGCGTGGCCGACATTCTGGCCAAACGGGTGGTCGCGCTGGTGTCGCCGCAGGACGCCTTGTCCGCCCCGCTGCTCGATACCATCGAACGTCTGGCCAGCCGCCCCGGCGGCGATGCCCCGTCCACCCTGCAGCTCGACGGCAGCGAAGGCATTTCGGTCCGCTACGCCCCCTGCTGCCGGCCCATCCCGGGCGATGCCATCATCGGCTACCTCGGCAAAGGCGAAGGCCTGATCGTCCACCAGCAGGACTGCGACACGGCGCGACGCCTGTTCCAGAAAGACCCCGACCGCTGGATCGACCTGGGCTGGGCGGCAGAGTGCACCCGGCCGTTCGAAACCGGGTTGAGCGTGATCGTGCAGAACTCCAAAGGCGTGCTCGCCCGCGTGGCCGCGGCCATCAGCGAACAAGACAGCGACATCGCCCACGTCACCATGGACGAAGACGCGCGGCAGGCGACCACCGAGCTGCGCTTCATCGTCATGGTACGCGACCGCAAACACCTCGCCGACGTGTTGCGCGCGCTGCGCCGGCTCAAATTCGTCGTGCGCGCCAGCCGGGCGAAGCCCCGCAGCAACGGCAGCGCAGCGACCCAAGGCTGACCCTCCGGCACGCTCGCCGCCGCCCTCACTCCTGCGGCGCCGGGTAGCTCACTTCGAGCACCTCCAGCGTGACCTGGCCCGATGGCGTGGGCAGGCTGACGCTGTCACCCTCGCGCGCCTTGAGCAGCGCCCGCGCCACCGGCGAAATCCAGCTGATGCGCCCTTGCAGCGGCTCGGTTTCGTCGATGCCGACGATGGTGATGGTGTGCTCTGCGCCCTGCGCGTCGGCATAGCGCACCGTGGCGCCGAAAAAAATCTGATCGTTGCCGTGCTGCCGGCTCGGATCGACGACTTCGGCGATGTCCAGCCGCTTGGTGAGAAAGCGGATGCGGCGGTCGATTTCGCGCAACCGCTTTTTACCGTAGATGTAATCGCCGTTTTCCGAGCGGTCACCGTTTTTCGCCGCCCACGACACGGCTTCGACCACCTTGGGACGCTCCACGTCCAACAGCTCCTTGAGCTCGGCGCGCAGCCGGGCGTAACCCTGCGGGGTCAGATAATTCTTGCCGCCGGGAGGCAACGGCGGCAGTTGCGCGCCGTCGTCCTCGTCGCCGCCGGCGTCGTCTTCGCGGACAAAAGCCTTGTTCATGATGTGCCAAGTGTACCCAGCCGCCAGCGCAAACCACTGCAGCGGCGGGTGACGCGCGCGATGCCGTCGCGCAAGGTCTGCTCCTGGGCGCACGCCAGGGTGAAGGCGCTGCGCGCGCGGGTGATGCCGGTGTAGATCAGCTCGCGGCTGAGGGTGGCACTGGACTCGGGCAGAACGAGCACGGTGTGCTCGAATTCCGAGCCTTGCGCCTGATGCACGGTCATGGCAAACGCCGTCTGCACGTCGGTCAGGCGGCTCAAACTGATGCTGCGCACCGTCTGTTCCTGGGTAAACGCCACGCGCAACCCGCCCTCGGGAGACGGCAGGACGATGCCCACGTCGCCGTTGAGCACGCCCAGATCGTGGTCGTTGCGCGTGACCATCACCGCCCGTCCGGCATACCACGCGCCACGGCTGCGCAGCAGTCCGGCGGCGTCGAGCTCGCGGGCAATCGCCGTGTTGAGCGCGTCCACTCCCCAGGGGCCGTCACGCACGGCGCACAGCACGCGGCAGCGTTCGAACGCCAGCAGCACCTGCCGCGCCCACTCCGTCCAGGCTGAAGCCGACGCCCCGGCTGGACCCCGCTGCAGCAGGGCAGCGTATTGCGCATAACCGGGCGCCGCCCCGCGTCCGCCGACGGCAGTTTGAAGCAGCTCGCGAAACAGGGCTGCGGACGGCGGCAGCTGTCGCACGGCGTCGTCCTGCGGCGACTGCAGCTGGCGCAACGCGGCGTCGGCCTGACCGGCGCGCACCGCGGCGGCCAGCTCGCCGATGCTGCCGCCAAACCGCCGACTCTGGCGCAGCATCACCACGTGTTGCGACAACGCACTGCCCTGTGCATCGAGACAGCCGGCAGGCAGCTGCTGCGCGGCGAGCTGCTGCAATTGCTGCGCGGTGTCCGGCCAGTAATGCCCGCCCTCGGCATCGGCGCACAGTTCGCCGAGCACCGCTCCGGCCTCGACCGAAGCGAGCTGGTCTTTGTCGCCGAGCAGAATCAGCCGGGCCGTCGGCGGCAGGGCGTCGAGCACCGCAGCCATCATTTCCAGGTGCACCATCGAGGCTTCGTCGATGAGCAGCACATCGACTTCCAGCGGCTGTGCCGCGTTGCGTGCAAACCTGCGGCTGTCGGGCCGGGCGCCGAGCAGGCTGTGCAGCGTGCGCGCCGGACCGAGGCGCGCGGCCAGATCAGCCACTCCGGGCAGAGCCGGCAGGGTGAGCATAGCCTGGTCGATGGCCTGCTTGAGCCGCGCCGCGGCCTTGCCGGTGGGCGCCGCCAGCGCCACGCGCACCGCCGCCGGGTTCGGCGCGGTCGCCACCAAAGCCGCCAGCAGCCGCGCTGCGGTATACGTTTTGCCCGTTCCCGGGCCGCCGGTCAGCAGCGTCAGCCGCGAACGCAGCGCCAGCGCGCAGGCCAGCCGCTGCCAGTCGGCAGACGCCGCCGAGGATGGCGCGAACAGGGTGGAGATCACCTGCGCCGCGGCCGCGGCATCCACCGGCGGCGCCTGCCGCATGCGCGCGTGCAGTTGCCGCGCCACCTGCGTCTCTGCCTCCCAGTAGCGGCGCAGATACAAACGCCTGCCGCCCAGTACCAGCGGCGCGCCGCTGTCATCCGCCGCGGTTTCGTCCCACACCAGAGGACAGCCGGCAAGCAGGCGCAGCCAGCCGCCGGCGTCGAGCAGGTCCAGTCCGGGCAGCGGCAGCGTCGCTGCCTGCGCCCGCTGCAGCAGCCCGGTGGCATGCAGCGTGAGTTCATCCAGCGCCACGCACGTATGCCCGCGCCCTTCCAGATCGGCGAGGACGACGGCGGCGAACAGCGCCTCGGCAGGGGTCTGCGGGCACAGCGACGCCAGAAAGCGGGCCAGCGCCGCCTCCAGCCGGCGCAACACACCGCCTTCGGCCCATTGCGACAGCACGCGCAGCAGTTCGGCGCGGCGTGCGACGGTGACGGTGTCTTGCTGCGGGTTCATGGTGCGGTTTGCGCACTGCGTTGCAGCAGCGCATCCAGTGCGTCGAGCAAAGCGGGGTGGGCGGCAATGTGCACGCAGCCGGCTTGCGGCGCACGCACGCCGCGCAAAAACCAATCGATCGCCCCGCCCAGATGCTGCGACGCGTCGTAACCACTGCCCAGCCGCGCACGCAGCAGGCGGTGCAGCGCCAGAAGGTACAGCGCGCTCTGCACATCGTAGCGGTGGCCGAGCACGGCGGCCTGCAGCGCCTGGGTGGTGTAGTCGGCATCGCTGCCGCCCAGCACATTGCTCTTGTAGTCCAGCACCCAGTAGCGGCCACCGTGGGCGAACACCAGATCGGCAAATCCCATGACCATGCCGTGCAGCACCCGCGGGGTCAGCTCCGGCCGCGGCTGTCCGGGAAAGACGAAGTCGCGGCACAGCGCATCGATCTGCGCTGCCGGCGCGTGCTGCACCGGCAGCCAGAACTCGGCTTCGGCCAGCACGCCGCGCAGATCGGACAGCGCCGCGGACAGCGGCGGCAAGGGGGTGGAGACGATTTCGCCCAGCCAGTCGATGACATCCTGCGTGCGCTGCGCATCCCAGCCCTGGCGCGCGCACCGCTGGCGCAGACGTTGCTGCAGCGCCTCGTCACCGGCGAGCGCAAAGCCATGCCCGGCCAGCCAGGCGAGCTGTTCGTGGACGAATCTGCCCGTCAGCGCGCCACGCGGAAACCGGTGGCGCGCAACGTCCTGCACCGGCGGCGACGGCACGCCGGGCAGCACCTCGGTTTCCCACAGCTCGTCCTGCAGCGTCGGCGGTGCGGCCCCCTGTTGCGTGCTGCGCGGCGGCAGATCGCGCACCAGCGCCGAGTAGCTGCCGATGCTCCACTCGCGGTCGAACACGGCGGTGTAGACGGCGGGCTCGACCAGCGGCTTCGCGGCGGCCTGCGGCCGCAGGAACGGCACGGGAGGAACGGCCGGGGCATTGTCGATGCGTACTGCCGGCATGTCGCCGAACACGCTGTCGAGCAGCGGGCGCAACGCGCTGGCATCGCGCGGCTGTTCGCCGCCGAGCAGGTAGCCGATGGCACTGCGGTGAAACACACAGGCCGCGGCGTTGCCCTGACGCAACGCCGCCACGCCCACCCACAGGGCATGTTGCGCCCGGGTGAGCGCGACGTAGAGCAGGCGCACGTCTTCGCGCAGACGCTCGACGTCGCCCGCAGCGTCTTCGGCCGGTTTGCACGCGGTGGAAAACGGCAGCAGCACCACCGGGTATTCCAGCCCCTTGGATTTGTGGATGGTGACCACGCGCACCAGGTCGGCTTCGCTTTCGAGCCGGACGATCTGTTCATCGTCGCTGTCGCTGGCAGTGATCTGGGTGTGCAGCCAGCCGATCAGCGCCTGTTCGCCGTCGAGCGTGACGCTGGCGGTCTGCAGCAGTTCGGCCAGATGCAGCACATTGGTCAGCCGGCGCTCGCCTGCACCGCCGGCCAGCCAGCGCGCCGCCAGATCGAGCCGGTACAGCGTTTGCCGCAGCATGGGCAACACGCCCTGGTGCTGCCACACGCGGTGCAATTGGTCGAGCAGTTCGAGCCGGCTCTCGAACACCGCATCGTCGCTGGCCAGCGCCGCCAGCTCGGCCAGCGACAGCCCGAGCGTGGCGCTGGCATAGGCGGCGCGGGCCAGACGGCCGTCGCGCGGCGCCGCCACGGCGCGCAGCCAGCGCAGCACGTCCGCCGCCTCCTGCGAGGCAAAAATCGAATCGCGGTCGGACAGATACACCGAGGCGACCCCGCAGCGTTGCAGCGCCTGACGCATCGCCGCGGCTTCGTCGGCGTCGCGCACGAGCACGGCAATATCCGCCGGCCGCAGGCGGCGAAACGTCCCGTCGGCATGGGCGAAACCGGTCTGCGCATCGCCGAGCAGCTCGACGATGCGCGCGCTGGCCAGCGCGGCAAAGCGCGTTCTGGCCTGCTGCTTGGGCTCGGCTTCGGGCCCGGCGCTGACCACCAGGTGCAGCGCGGGCACCGCGCTGTCTGCCTGCACCAATCGTTCGCTGCGTCCGCTGGCGCCGACCTCGATGAACGGCAACGGGTTGGGCGCGTCGGCCGCGCTGCCCTCCCGATAGAGAAACGCACCGGCGCCGGCGGCCTGCTCGCGCCGGCCGAACAGGCGGTTGACGGCCTGCACCAGCGCGGTGGTGGAGCGATAGTTGGTCTGCAGCACCGCATGCCTGCCCGCGGTCGCCGCGCTGGCGCGCAGGTAGCTGGCGATGTCGGCGCCACGGAAAGCGTAAATCGACTGTTTGGGGTCGCCGATGAGCAGCACGGCGCAGTCGGCCGGGGTCTGGCCGCTGATGGCGTACAGACGGTCGAACACGCTGAACTGCAGCGCCGAGGTGTCCTGGAATTCGTCGATCAGCGCCACCGGGTAGCGCTGCAAAATCCGTTGGCGCAGCCTCGCGCCGTGCGTCGCGGCCAGCGCCGCGTCCAGCCGCCGGAGCTGGTCGTGAAAGCTGAACTGGCCGCGGCTGCGCTTGAGCTGCTGCAGGCGCGATTCGACCTGCGCCGCGGCATATGCCTGCAGCGCCGGCGCGGTGTCGGGCAGCGCCGCCAGCGCGTCGCGCAGCGCGGCCACGTCGTCGAACGGCGGCGGCACGTCGATTTGCCGGCCCTTGTTGCAGCCCTGGCGCAGGCCGTCTGCGGTGAGCTTGTGCCACGCCTTGGCGTCGAGCGCGGGCAGGTCGGCTTGCGGCGTGTCCAGCCAGGTCTGCAGGGCGTCGAACCAGCCGCCGGCCTTGTCCAAGGAATATCGGGTTTTGCTCAGCGGGCAGGATGACGACTGCAGCACGCCAAGCAGCCAGTCGCGCATCGCCGGCACCCGCTCGCGCCAGACGGCCTTGAGCGCCTGCACCTGGGCGGATCGCGCGCCGTGCAGCCGCTGCCAGAGCGCCTGCAGCGACGCATCGGCCGGCGCCGGCGGCAGCACACCACCGGCTTGCGCGCTGCGCCGCAGCGTCTGCACGTCGTCCAGCAGCACCTCGGGACTGGGCCACAGCGCCAGCACGCCGTGCAGCTCGTCCGCATCCAGCGGGTAGAGCTGCTGCCGCCAGACGTCATGCACCGCCTCGGTCAACAGCGGGGTTTCGTCGGCGAGCAGTTGTTCGTCGAACGGCTGCCCGCTGTCAAACGCGTGCTCGCGCAACACCCGCTGGCACCAGGCGTCGATGGTGAACACCGCGGCGTCGTCCATCGCCTGCGCCGCCATCTCCAGCCGCCACGCCGCAGCCATGCGCGCCTGCTCGTCCGGATAGTCGAGCAACAGGCCCTGCAGCAGCGTGTCGTCGGCGGCGACGGGGGACGCCGCGCGAAAGCACCGCGCCGCCTGCACCAAACGCCCGCGGATGCGTTCGGACAGTTCGCGCGTGGCCGCGCGGGTGAAGGTCATCACCAGAATCTGCTCGGGAGTGAGCGGGCGGCCGAAGCCGGCGTCGTCACCGCCGTGGCCGAGCACCAGACGCAGGTAGAGCGCGGCGATGGTCCAGGTTTTGCCCGTGCCGGCGCTGGCTTCGATCAGCCGGCTGGCGCGCAGCGGCAGACGCAGGGGATCGAGCACGACGGCGGTCATGATGTCGCCTCCACGCCATGCGGCGTGACCTCGGCCTGCTGCGCCCAGTCCCACAGCGGCTGAAACAGCCGGTCGCGGTAGTCGGCGTAGCGACCGTCGGCGCACAGCGCGTCGAAATCGGGAAAGACCCGCGCCAGACAAGGCTCGTCGATTTCTGCCCGGCTGGCCATGCGACCGTGGCGGTAGCCGCCGTGATAGACGTCTGCCGGTCTGCCGCCGCTGACGTCGGCCAGAGCAGTCCGCGCGGTGAACGGCAACGGCTGCTGCAGGCCGTCGCGCCACGCGGCAAGCACGCTGCCCAGGTGTTCGCGCGCCTGCGCCTGCGCCAGCGGCGGCAGCCGCAGCAAGGCATCGGTGCCGAGCAACAGCCCCTGGCCCTGCAGGCCGGCAGCGCCGACAGCGAGCTGGCGCAGCCAGGCGTCGACGAGTTTGTCCGCCCGCAGTTTGCCCTTGGACTCCAGCAGGCGTGATGCCGTCACCTGCACCCATACCGTCTGCCGGCCATCTGAACGCAGCCCGCCCAGCCAGTCGTCGAACTGCACGTCCTGGTGGGTGAGCGTGACCGCGACGTTATCGACCGCCTGCGGGTAGCGACGCTGCAGGTCCTGCCAGCACAGCAGCACCGGCACGGCGTCCTGCTGCAACTCCTGCATGGCACGTTCGCCCAGGGCGCGCAGCGGCAACACGCCGCTGTGCTGCAACCGGCGCAGCTGCTGCGCCACCAACGCGTGCACGTCGCCGCCGGGCAGCATGCGGGTTTGGTCGATGAGCGTCTGCAGCAGGGCGTGGCGCGACAAACCGTCCAGGCCGAACACCTCGTCGTCGTCAAGCACGTGCAGCGCGTCGAACACCACGTCCAAGCGGATACGGAAAAAGGTCTGCACCGGGTTTTTCAGAAACCGCGCCAACTGCTGCACGGTGAGCGGCGTGGCCGGCGGCGCCGCGGGCGGCATGGCCGGCGGCAGCGGCGTCGCGCCGGCGTGCACTGCCCGCCATTCCCGCGCGAAGGTGAACAGCGCCGGATCGCCTTCGAAATACCGCCGGCTGAAAGGTTGCAGCGGATGGACGGTGGTGCGCAGCGTCAGGACGCTGCCCTCGCCGCCGTCACCGCGCCATCCGGCGTCGAGATAGTCGCGCAGCTGCGCCACCAGCACCGAGGGTGGCTGCTCGGTGTTGTCGCGCGGGTTGCGTCCGGCCCAGCTCACGTACAACATCCGCCGCGCCGACAGCAGGGCTTCGAGCATGAGGTAACGATCGTCGTCGCGCCGGGCACGGTCGCCGGGGCGGTACTGGCCAGGAGTGCGCAGCAGGTCGAAATCGCTGTGCGCCGCCTGCCGCGGGTAATCGCCTTCGTTCATGCCGAGCAGGCAGACGACGTCGAACGGGATCGAGCGCAGCGGCATGAGGGTGCAAAACGTCACGCCGCCGGCAAGAAAGCGCCCGCCGCCGGCGACGGCATCGAGCGCGCCGAGCCAGCCTTCGCGGAACACGTCCAGCGGCACGGCGGCGTCGAACCCGGCAGCCGCACAGTCGTCGACCCAGGCCGTCAGCGCATCGTCGAGCCGGGTACGGGTGAGGCGTTCGTCGCTGTCCTGCGGCAGGCTGATGGCGTCGAGCAAATCGCGCGCCGACTGCGCCCATTGCTGCGGCGTCGCCGGCTCGCTGGCACGCTGCCGCCAGGCTTGCAGCACATCGACCAGATCGGCCAGCGGGCCAAGCAGCGCCGCGTCGAGACCGCCGATGTCGTCATACGGCACGATGCCGGCAAAGCCGTCGTCGCCGGCGCCGGTGTATCCCAGCAACATGCGGCGCAGGCCAAAGCGCCAGCTGTTTTGCTCGCCGCAGGCAGCCAGCCCGAGCTGCGCGCGATGCGCCGCGTCCAGCCCCCAGCGCACGCCGGCGGCATCGATCCACTGCGTCAGCCGCGGCAGGTCTTGCGGCTGCAGGCCGAAGCGGCGGGCAATGGCCGGCACGTCGAGCCAATCGACCAGGTCTGAAGCCGTCAGCCGCTGCTCGGGCAGGCGCAGCAGGCCATCGAGTGCGGCGAGCAGCGGATCGACGGCCCGCGCCGGCAGGTCGGCGATGTCATACGGGATGTAGCGCGCATCGTCGGGCGGATATTGGCCGAACACGGCGCGGATCGCCGGGGCGAAGGGCTCGATGTCGGGCACCATGACCACGATGTCGCGCGGCTGCAGCGGCGCCACCCCGGGCCGCGGCGCCAGCAGGTCGAGCAATTGGTCGTGCAGCACCTCGACTTCGCGCTGCGCGCTGTGCGCGATGTGAAACACCAGCGAACGGTCCGCCGCGGGGATCGTCCGCGGCGGATGCTCGGCCAGAGGAAGCAGGTCGCGGATGGCGGCCTGCACCTGCTGCAGCAGGGTGTCGCCCGGGGCGTCGTCGAACAGTCCCTCGCGCGGGAATTCGGTGTCGTGCCGTTGCGCTGCACGGGCGTCGAGGGCATCGAGCTGGCGCATCAGGTCGCGCCCCTGCCGCCCCCAAGCGGCCAGCAGCGGGTGCGCGTGTGCGTGCATCGCCTCCAGGCTGACGGTGGCCAGATCGGATCCGCGGCGCGCGGGCTGGCGTGGCGGCGCAGCGCGCAGCAACTCGCGACCGTCGATGATGTCGGCCCAGTGGTAGCGGCAGGGATTGGCCAGCGCCAGCAGAATCTGCGCGTGCCGGGCCAGTGCGGCCAGGGTGTCGAGCACGTCGCGTGGCAGGTGCGAGGCGCCGAACAGCACCACGCGCCGCGGCAGGTCGAATGCCCCGGCCGGCGCCTGTTCGAGCGCGCGCAGCACCCGGCGTCGCACCTGGGGACGGGTGCCGGCGCGCTCTGCCGGATCGAGCGCGTCCAGGATGGCGCGCCAGAGCTGCGCCTGCCAGCGCTGGTCGGCAGGCAGCGGTGTGGAGGCGCCACGGGCGTCGATGAGCACGTCGCGCCCTTCGGCCCAGGCGTCGAGCCAGTCGTCGCGATAGATCTGGTATTGATCGTAAAGGTCGGCGAGTTTGCACGCCAACTGCAGGGTACGCCGCGAGTCCTGGCCGCGGAGATAGCCGGCCAGAGGTTCGTAACCCGGCTGCGGCAGCACACCGGGCAGCAAGCGCATCAGCCGCCAGGTGAGCACGTCCTTGTCCAGCGCCGACTGCGACGGCACCTGTGCCGCGCCGAGCACCTGGCGGTACAGCCGCCAGACGAACCGCCCCGGCAGTTCCACCCGCGTGGCGGCGCAGACGCCGGCCTGCGCCGCCAGGGACATCTTGAACCACTCCGCGGTGCCATTGCTGGGCACCAGGATGATTTCCTCCTCCAGCGGTGCCAGCGGGTGCTGCGCCAGCCAGTGCAGCAGCACATCGCGCAGCATGTCGAGACGGTTGCCGTGCAGGATCAGCAAACCGGGGGGGAAAGACGAAGTCATGGAGCGCATCAACGAAGCCAGCCGCTATTGTGACGCGTCCCGCTCCGAGGCGGGGTGCAGGCAGCCGCGGCCTCAGCCGTGCTCTTTGGCGTAGTTGATCGAGTATTTCGGAATCTCAATGGTCACGTCTTCGTCGGCGAGGATGGCCTGGCACGACAGCCGCGACGTCGGTTCGAGGCCCCAGGCGCGGTCGAGCATGTCTTCTTCGTTTTCATCCGGCTCGCCCAGACTGGCATACCCCTTGCGCACGATGACATGGCAGGTGGTGCAGGCGCATTGCATGTCGCAGGCGTGTTCGATGGGCACGCCGTTTTCCAGCAGGGCCTCGCAAATCGACGTGCCGCGCCCGGCCTGAACCTGTTTGCCCTCGGGACAGTATTCGGGATGCGGCAAAACGGTGATGGTCGGCATGGGAAAAACCCGGAAATGTCAGGAGGCGTGCCTTGGCTGCGCGCCGGCGAGTGCGGCCAGATGATCGACCGCCTGCCCGGCAAGCGCGCGCTGGATGCTGCGGTTCATGCGCCGCGCGGCAAACGCGTCGGTCTGCCGGGTGAGCGCGGCGGTGGCGTCGCGGATGCGGGCGACGTCCCCGCTCTGCTCGGCCTGGGCGAGCGCCGCCATGGCGTCGTGGATTTGCGCGTCTTCCTGCGGGCTGAGCAGGTCACGGTCGGACTGCATGGCGCTGCGCGTGGCCGCCAGCAGGGCCTGGGCCTCGACGCGCGCCTCCTGCAGCATGCGGGCATGACGGTCTTCCTCGGCATGGGTGAAGCTGTCCTGCAGCATTTGCGCGATTTGTGCATCGTCCAGGCCGTAAGACGGCTTGACCTGCACCTGCGCCTGCACACCCGTGGTCAGTTCCTGCGCGCTGACTTCGAGCAGCCCGTCGGCATCGACGGCGAACGTCACGCGCACCCGCGCCGCTCCCGCGGCCAGCGGCGGGATGCCACGCAGCTCGAAGCGGGCGAGCGAACGGCAGTCGCTGACCAACTCGCGCTCGCCCTGCACCACATGGATGGCCATCGCCGTCTGCCCGTCGCGAAACGTGGTGAAGTCCTGCGAGCGGGCCTGCGGGATGGTGCTGTTGCGCGGCAGGATGTGCTCGACCAGCCCGCCCATGGTTTCGATGCCCAGCGACAACGGAATGACGTCGAGCAGCAGCACGTCATCGGCACCGGCATTGCCCGCCAGTGCATTGGCCTGAATCGCCGCGCCCAGGGCGACGACCTGATCGGGGTCGAGGTCGGTCAGCGGCTCGCGCCCCATGTCCTGCCGCACCGCAGCGCGGATCATCGGCATGCGCGTGGCTCCGCCGACCAGCACCACGCCCTGCACCTGCGCCGGCTCGATCTGCGCATCGCGCAGTGCCTGCCGCAACAACGTCAGCGTGCGCTGCACTAGCGGGGCGGCGGCGGCCTCGAACTCGGCGCGCGTCACCTCTGCGCGGACCTGCCCGCCGCCGGGCAACGGCACGGTGTAAGACGCCACGTCCTGCGCGCTCAACGCCTCTTTGGTTCGGCGCGCGGTCATACGCCACTGCCGCTGCAGCGCGCTGTCGAGTTGCGGCTGACCGGCCCGTTGCAGCATGAGGTCGAGCAGGCAGCGGTCGAAGTCGTCACCGCCCAGCGCGGTGTCGCCGCGGGTGGCGACGACCTCGAACACGCCTTTGGTCAGGCGCAACACGGACAGATCGAACGTGCCTCCACCGAGGTCATAAACCACGTACAGCCCTTCGGCGGCGTGATCCAGTCCATAAGCCAGCGCCGCGGCGGTGGGCTCGTTGATCAGCCGCAGCACATGCAGGCCGGCGAGCTGCGCCGCATCTTTGGTCGCCTGGCGTTGTCCCTCGTCGAAATACGCCGGCACGGTGATGACCGCGCCGACGAGTTCACCTCCGAGCGTGTCTTCGGCGCGCCAGCGCAGCACGCGCAGGATGTCGGCAGAGACTTGCACCGGAGTGACCTCTCCCGCCGCGGTCAGCAGCCGCACCACGCGCGGATCGTCGGCAACGTGATAGTGCGCCAGCGCGTCGGGCGGCAAATCGGCCGGGCTGCGCCCCATGAAGCGTTTGACCGAGACGATGGTGTTGGCCGGATCGATCGCCTGATCGTCGCGCGGTTGCCATCCGACTTCGGCGCGGCCATCGGCGTGATAGCGCACCACGGAGGGCAGCAACACCTGCCCGGATGCGTCGGGCAGGCAGACGGCAGCGCCGTTGCGCACCGTGGCGACGAGGGAATGCGTCGTCCCCAGGTCGATGCCGACGGCGCGGCGGTGATGATGGGGATCGGGGGATTGCCCGGGCTCGGAAATTTGCAGCAGCGCCATGAACAAAATCGTGCAGGATCAACGCGGAGCACACGCTCAGCGGGACATCAGCGCGTCTTGCGCGCGGTCGAGTTCTTCGATGAAGCGGTCGAGAAACAGCAGCGCGCGCACTTCCTGCGCCGCGCGTTCAGGCGCATGGTCCACGTCCAGCGCCTGTTCCACCGCCGCCAGCCGCGACTGCCGCTGCTCCAGCACCTGTGCACGCAGCGTCTGCAGCGCGGCCTGATCGCCCTGCGCGCGGATGTCGTCGAGCGTCTCGCGCCACTGCATTTGCTGCTGTAGGAACTCCGCGGGCATCGCGGTGTTGCGCTCGGCATCGACTGCGGCACCACGCAGCCCGCACAAATAGGCAGCGCGGCGCACCGGGTGCTTGAGCGTGAGGTAAGCCGCATTGGCCTGCGCCGCCCATTGCATCGCCAAACGTTTGTCGCGCTCGGACGCGCCAGCGAAACGGTCGGGGTGGACCTGCGCCTGCACCGTCAGCCGCGCCTGCTCCAGCCGCGGCATGTCGATGGCAAAGGTTTCGGGCAGACCGAACAGGGCAAAGTACGACGTGGGTTCAGCCATCAGGGCTCGGCCGCCGGGCAGGCGTGCATCAGACCCGGAACGACTCGCCACAGCCACAGCGGTCTTTTTCGTTCGGGTTGTTGAACTGGAAGCCTTCGTTCAGCCCCTGACGCACGAAGTCCAGCTCGGTACCGTCGACGTATGGCAGGCTTTTCGGGTCGACGATCACCTTCACGCCGTGGCTCTCGAACGTCAGGTCTTCGGGAGCGGGCGCATCGACGAATTCGAGCTTGTACGCCATGCCCGAGCACCCGGTGGTTTTCACCCCCAGGCGCACGCCGATGCCCGCACCGCGCCTGGCCAGATGGCGCTGCACTTGCTGCGCTGCGCGCTCGGTCAAAGTCACTGCCATGATGTTCGCTCCGGAACGACGCCGCGCTCAGGCCGTCGGTGCTTCGGCCGGCTGCGCCGCAACGGCCTGCGCATGACGTTTCTGATAGTCGCTCACCGCCGCCTTGATCGCATCTTCCGCCAGAATCGAACAGTGGATTTTCACCGGCGGCAAAGCCAGTTCTTCGGCGATCTGGCTGTTGCGGATCTGCAGCGCCTCGTCGAGTGTCTTGCCCTTGACCCATTCGGTGACCAGGGACGATGACGCGATCGCCGAACCGCAACCGTAGGTCTTGAACCGGGCATCCTCGATGATGCCCTGATCATTCACGCGGATTTGCAGTTTCATCACGTCGCCGCAGGCCGGCGCGCCGACCATTCCCGTGCCCACCTGCGGATCGTCCTTGGCGAAAGAACCGACGTTGCGCGGGTTTTCGTAGTGGTCGACCACTTTGTCGCTGTAAGCCATGATGTTGTCCTCCTCGTCACGCCTGCCGCTGCGGGCAGGCGACCTCTCGATAAATCCGAGTTGTATTGTCGGTTATTGTCGCAACCCTGTTGGCCGCAGGCCCATTGCCGTTCAGTGCGCCGCCCACTGGATGGTGTTGAGATCGATGCCCTCTTTGTACATATCCCACAGCGGCGACAAATCGCGCAGCTTGGCCACGCTGTCGCGCAACTGGCGCACGGCGGCGTCGATTTCGGCCTCGGTGGTATAGCGACCGATGGTCATCCGCAATGAGGAGTGCGCCAATTCGTCGCTACGACCGAGCGCGCGCAGCACGTAAGATGGCTCCAGACTGGCCGAGGTGCACGCCGAACCGCTGGAGACGGCGATTCCTTTGAGCGCCATGATCAGCGACTCGCCCTCGACATAGTTGAAACTCATGTTCAGATTATGCGGGACGCGGTGTTCCAGATCGCCGTTGACGTAGACCTCCTCGATGTCCTTGAGGCCGTCGAGCAGACGCTTTTGCAGCATGCGCGCGCGCTCGATGTCTGCGCCCATCTCGGCCTTGGCGATGCGGTAGGCCTCGCCCATGCCGACGATCTGGTGCGTGGGTAACGTGCCCGAGCGCAGCCCGCGCTCATGGCCGCCGCCGTGCATCTGCGGAATCAGCCGCACCCGCGGTTTGCGCCGCACATACAGCGCGCCGATGCCTTTGGGACCGTAGGTCTTGTGCGAGGCCAGGCTCATCAGATCGACCGGCCATTCCTTCAGGTCGATCGCCACCTTGCCGGTGGCCTGCGCCGCGTCGACGTGAAAAATGATGCCGCGCTCGCGGCAGATGCGGCCGATTGCCGGAATGTCCTGGATCACGCCGATTTCGTTGTTCACCAGCATCACCGACACCAGGATGGTGTCCGGCCGCAGCGCCGCCTTGAACGCATCGAGATCGAGCAGACCGTTGGGCAGCACGTCCAGATAGGTCGCCTCGAAGCCACGGCGCTCCATTTCGCGCACCGTGTCGAGCACGGCCTTGTGCTCGGTCTTGACGGTGACGATGTGCTTGCCCTTGCCCTGGTAGAACTCCGCCGCGCCCTTGATCGCCAGGTTGTTCGATTCGGTCGCCCCCGAAGTCCAGATGATTTCCTTCGGGTCGGCACCGACCAGGTCGGCGACCTGTGCCCGGGCTTTTTCCACTGCTTCCTCGGCCTCCCAGCCCCAGGCGTGGCTGCGCGATGCCGGGTTGCCATAGTGTTCACGCAACCACGGAATCATGGCGTCGACCACGCGGGGATCGACCGGTGTGGTTGCGGCGTAATCCATGTAAATCGGCAAATGGGGAGTCGTGGACATGGTGCGAACGTATGGGTTTTTGTCTTGTCAATGGATGGGCACAGACAGCGCAGCGCCCGATGGCTGTGGCGCCCGCCAGCCCAAGGCTGGCGGCTGGCAGCGTCTGGCGCAGGCCGTGGTGACGGATCGTGACAGGCAGCTGGCCAGGCGACCTTCAGGACCCCAAAGTCTGCGCCAGGTTGAACACCGAATTGGGCGCTTTCACCTTGATCGGCTTGGCCGTCACCGGCAGCGGTGACACCGGTTTGCGCGTCACAGCGACTTCCTCGACCGTCACGCCCTTGGCCAGGTTTTGCTCGACCAGTCCCTTGAGATTGACCGAGTCGAGAAATTCGACCATTTTGGCGTTGAGCTGCGCCCACAGATCATGGGTCATGCACGGACCGCCGTCTTCGCCGTTGCAATTTTCCTTGCCGCCACACTGCGTCGCGTCCAGCGGTTCGTCGACGGCGATGATGATGTCGGCGATGCTGATTTCTTCCGGCTTGCGCGACAGCGTATAGCCTCCGCCGGGGCCGCGGACCGAATCGACGAGTTCATGGCGGCGCAGCTTGCCGAAGAGCTGCTCCAGATATGAGAGCGAAATGTGCTGGCGCTGGCTGATGCCCGCCAGGGTCACGGGGCCCAGATGCTGGCGCATCGCCACGTCGATCATGGCGGTCACGGCAAAACGTCCTTTGGTGGTCAGTCGCATGGCGGCTCTCCTCAGCGATGAAAGTGGCGGCCAGTGACAACGTCTTGGGGCCATCGCCTTGAACAGGCGCGCAACAGACAATGACACAGTGCCGGAATCAAAACACCCGACAAAACCGACCGGCCCAGTTTACAAAAACCCGATCGTTTTCGTCAACAAATCAGATTTTTCTGCCCACTGAAAGTTCCGTTGCAGCAGCAAAATTTTTGTCATGGCTGCAGGGTCATTCACCGGACTGATTTATGCTTCATAAAGAATCAATCCAAGCAATCAATCGACGACGCCATGCGGCTGACCCTGCGGCAGTTGGAAGTTCTGGTGGAAATCGCGCACAGCCGCAGCGCCACGGCAGCCGGCGATGCGCTGGCCATGTCGCAGTCGGCAGTCAGCGCGGCGCTGGCCG
This sequence comes from Pseudomonadota bacterium, assembly GCA_021799355.1. GTDB lineage: Bacteria > Pseudomonadota > Gammaproteobacteria > Burkholderiales > Burkholderiaceae_C > Thiomonas. The sequence goes on along the minus strand of JAJZAQ010000001.1, from coordinate 47,440 downwards.
AGCTGGAAACGCAGTTGGGCGAGCGCGTGTTCGACCGCGTGGGCAAACGCCTGGTGCTCAACGACTCGGGCAGACTGCTGCTGCCGCGGGCGATGGCCATTCTCGACCAAACCCGTGGCATCGAAGCGCTGTTCAGCGCGGGCGCGGCCGCGTTGCGCATCGGTGCCAGTAGCACGGTCGGCAACGCCATCCTGCCCCCCATCATGGCGGCGTTCTGCCGCGAATTTCCGGCCGCGCAATTCTGTCTGCGCGTGGGCAACACCCAGGCCATCGCTGATGCCGTCGCGCAGTTCGAAGTCGACCTCGGCCTGGTCGAAGGCGCCTGCCACCGCGAAGATCTGGTCACCACGCCGTGGCTGCAGGACGATCTGGTCGTGGTCTGCGCCGCCAATGACCCGCTGGCTGCGGGCGACGTCAGCCTCGACGCGCTGCGCGCGGCGCGGTGGCTGTTACGCGAGCCGGGTTCCGGCACACGCGAAACCGTGGAAAACCTGCTGCTGGAACATTTGCATCGTCTGGAACAAGCGATGGTGCTGGGCAGCTCGGAGGCGATCCGCGCCGCGGCCATCGCCGGGCTCGGGCTGGCCTGCATGCCCCGCCGCCTGGTGCGCCAGGACCTGGAGCGCGGACACCTGGTCACCGTGCGCAGCCCGCTCCCGCCCATGCACCGCACGTTGTTCATCGTGTACCACCAGAAAAAAACCTTCTCCCAGGCACTGGGCCGGTTCTTGCAGTTTTGCCAGAACTGGCAGGACACCTCACAGCCCCTCTGACCCCGTTCGTTCATGTCCCATCTCGCCGTCTCCCCTGCAGCGCCGCGCCTGACGTCTTTGTCGCACGGCGGCGGCTGCGGCTGCAAAATTGCCCCGAATGTGCTGGCCGACATCCTGCGGCAGCACGCCCCTGTGCTTCCACGGCCTGCCGAACTGCTGGTGGGCACCGAGTCGGCCGACGACGCCGCCGTGTACCTGCTCAACCCCCAGCAGGCGTTGATCGCCACCACCGACTTTTTCATGCCCATCGTCGATGATCCGTTCGACTTCGGACGCATCGCCGCGACCAACGCCATCTCCGACATCTACGCCATGGGCGGCACGCCGATCATGGCGCTGGCACTGGTGGGCATGCCGGTCAACGTCCTGCCCATTGACACCATCGCGGCGATTCTGCGCGGCGGGGAAACCGTCTGCGCGCAGGCCGGCATCCCGGTGGCCGGCGGCCACAGCATCGATTCGGTCGAACCGATCTACGGGCTGATGGTCATGGGGCTGGCTCACCCGGATCAGATTCGCCGCAACGACAGCGCCAAAGCCGGCGACGTCGTCATTCTGGGTAAGCCGCTGGGTGTGGGCATTCAATCGGCTGCGCTGAAAAAAGACGCGCTGGGCGCCGAAGGCTATGCCCGCATGATCGCCACCACGACCCAGCTCAACACCCCGGGTCGGCGGCTGGCGCTGCTGCCCGACGTGCACGCCATGACCGACGTCACCGGCTTTGGCCTGCTCGGCCATCTGCTCGAAGTCTGCCGCGGCGCGCAGCTGCGCGCCACCGTGGAGTTTTCCCGCGTGCCGCTGATGGCCGGCGTGGCCGACCTGGCGCGCGCCGGCATGACCACCGGCGCCTCGGCGAGAAACTGGGCGAGTTACGGCGCCGATGTCGTGCTGACGCCGCAGCTCGACCCGCTGGCCCGCACCCTGCTGACCGACCCGCAAACCTCCGGCGGCCTGCTGGTCACCTGCGCTGCCGGCGCGCAGGACGCTGTGCTCGAGATTTTCCGCGACGAAGGCTTCGGTCAGGCCGCGGTCATCGGCCACCTCTCCCCCGGCCGCGCGGGCATCGACGTGGTCGGCTGAACAGGCGCGAGCGCAGCCGCCCGCCTCATTCCCTCCCTCAGGCGCACAACTGTTTGACCTGCCGATCGCGGGCAAACCCGCACGGCCTGCCTTCACCCGGCGTTTGTTACATCTTTATACTTCGCCCGCGACTGGTTGCGCATTGTCACCTCTGGTCACTGCAGGCGACCATCTACGCCACCAGCTACAGCAAATCGTTCACAAAACAATCGGGAGAAGTCTTGAACGCCCTACTCGCCCTGTCCCGCGGGATCGACTGGCTCAACGAACGCGTGGGCCGACTCACCCTGTGGCTCATCCTGGCTTCGGCCGTGATCAGCGCCATCAACGCCGTGGTGCGCAAGGCGTTCGATTACAGCTCCAACGCCTTTTTGGAAATCCAGTGGTATTTGTTCGCCGCGGTGTTTCTGCTCGGCGCCGGCTATACCTTCTTGCACAACGAACATGTCCGTATCGACGTGCTGTCGAGCAAACTGTCGGCGCGTGGGCGCAACTGGATCGACATCATCGGCATTGTGTTTTTTCTGTTCCCCTTCGTCTACGTCACGGTGCGCCTGTCGCTGCCGGTGGTGATCAACGCCATCCAGTCCGGTGAGGTGTCGAGCAATGCCGGTGGGCTGATCCGCTGGCCGGTATACATCCTCCTGCCCACCGGATTCGCCCTGCTCGGGCTGCAGGGGGTGTCCGAGCTGATCAAGCGCATCGCCTTCCTGCGTGGCCTGATCGACGATCCGCTGACCAAAAAGAACGAAAAGACCGCCGAGGAAGAACTCGCCGAATTCGTTCTGGCGCAAAAGCAGAAGGAGGCCCGCCAATGACCGCCTTCATCGCTGCGAATATCGCGCCGATCATGTTCGGCGTGCTGGTGCTGTTCCTGCTCGTGGGCTTTCCCGTGGCGTTCAGTCTGGCCGCCTGCGGTCTGCTGTTCGGTTTCATCGGTGTCGAACTCGGGCTGATGCCGCAGGCCTTGCTCGAAGCCATTCCGCTGCGCATTTTCGGCATCATGCAGAACGACACCCTGCTGGCCATCCCTTTTTTCACACTGATGGGCCTGCTGCTGGAGCGCAGCGGCATGGCCGAAGATCTGCTGGAAACCATCGGCCAGCTGTTCGGCCCGATCCGCGGCGGGCTGGCGATTGCGGTGATTCTGGTGGGCGCGCTGCTGGCTGCGACCACCGGGGTGGTCGCAGCCTCGGTGATTTCGATGGGCCTGATCTCGCTGCCCATCATGCTGCGCTACGGATACGACCGCCGGCTGGCCTCGGGCGTCATCGCCGCGTCGGGCACGCTGGCGCAGATCATCCCGCCGTCGCTGGTGCTCATCGTCATGGCCGACCAGCTCGGCCGCAGCGTGGGGGATATGTACAAAGGCGCGTTCATCCCCGGTTTCGTCCTCACCGGGTTGTACCTCGCGTATGTGATTGGCGTGACGCTGGTGCGCCCGCAGTGGGCCCCGGCGCTGCCGCCGCAGGCGCGCACCATTCGGGAGCCCAATGGCGGCAGCGGATTGCGTTCCCTCGGTGTGTTGTTCGCCATCGTGCTGGCCGCCAGTGTGCTGCTGGCGCGCAACTATGACGCGCTGCTGAGCTGGCGTGCCGGACACGCGGTGCAGGCCGCGCTGGATGAAACCATCGTCGTCGCGCTGACTTTCGGCGTGATTCTGTCGCTGGTCCTGTCGCTGCTCAACCGCGCGTTCAGGCTGCACCTGCTGTCGCGCCTGGCCGAGCGCGTGACCTTTGCGCTGGTCCCGCCGCTGACGCTGATCTTCCTCGTTCTGGGCACCATTTTCCTCGGCGTGGCCACACCGACCGAAGGTGGCGCGATGGGCGCGGTTGGCGCGCTGATCATGGCGTTGAGCCGCAGGCGGCTTAACCTACAGCTGCTCAAACAGGCGCTGAACACCACGGCCAAGCTGTCCACCTTCGTGCTGTTCATCCTCATCGGCTCGACGGTGTTCAACCTGGTGTTCCAGGGGCTGGACGGACGGGTGTGGGTCGAGCATCTGCTCACCAGCCTGCCCGGCGGCCAGCTCGGGTTCCTGATCGTGGTGAACATTTTGGTGTTCGTCCTCGCCTTCTTCCTCGATTTCTTCGAGCTGGCGTTCATCATCATCCCGCTGCTCGGCCCGGTGGCGGACAAACTGGGCATCGACCTGATCTGGTTCGGCGTGCTGCTGGCGGTGAACATGCAAACCTCATTCATGCACCCGCCGTTCGGCTTCGCCCTGTTTTACCTGCGCAGCGTCGCCGCCAAGGACGATTACACCGACAAGGAAACGGGCCAGCGCATCGCCCGCGTGACGACCGGACAGATCTACTGGGGGGCCGTGCCGTTCGTGCTCATCCAGATCCTGATGGTCGCTCTGGTCATCACGTTCCCCGGGCTGGTCACCAGTGGGCTGGGGCATCACAAGACCATCGATCTGGACAAAGTGCAGATCACCGCACCGGCAGACGACAGCAGCTACGAATCGATCACCCCGCCGAGCTTTGGCGATTCGGCACCAGCCCCTGCCAGGCAGGCCAGCGAACCCGGCACCGCCGCCGAGGACGATCCGGCAGCAGCGCTGATGCGTTCGCTGCAAAACGGTGGCGGCAAACCGTCTGCTGATCCGGGCCGAGCGGCATCGCCCTAGGGGCGGCCCGCTGGCGGGCCGGAATCAGAATTCGTCGGCGATGAGCTGCCTGAGGTCGTGCACCCAGGCCGACGGTGGGTTGCTGTCCGAGGCCAGCAGCCGGATGCGGCCATCGCGGCCGAAAATGTAGACGCCGGCGCTGTGGTCGACGACGTAATTGCCCTGCGCATCGGGTTTGCCGTAACTGAACGCCACCCGGTAGCGCCGGGTGAGCGCGTCGATCTGCGCCATGGTTCCCGTCAAGCCGACGGCATTCGGGCTGAACGCCTGGGTGTAGGCCTTGAGGATCGGCAGCGAGTCGCGCTTCGGATCGACGCTGACAAACAGGATTTGCACGTCCTTGGCCTGGGTACCGAGCTGCTGCACCACGTCGGCCATGAGTTGCATGGTCGTCGGACAGACGTCGGGGCAATGCGTGTAGCCAAAGTACAGCAACACGATCTTGCCTTTGTAGTTTTGCGCCGTGACCGGCTGGCCGAGATCGTTGGTGAGTTGAAACTCCAGCCGTGGCATCACGCCGGTGATGTTGTCGAGCTGCCAGGTCTGACCCGAGCGGCCGCATGCGGCCAAAGGCAGTGCGAGCGCGGCGAGCAACAGCGTGCGCCGCGGCAGCCGGCGGCGAAGAAAAGGAAACGTCATGGCAGGTATTGCATCCTTCTGGCAAGGCAAAACAAGCCTCACATTGTGCCGCGGCCGGACACGATACGGTTTGTCACATTCTCGCGCCGCAGTCGTGCAACCCCGGGCGCAGAACCCGCTCCAACGCCCTTGTCTGCCTCTGGAGAGTGCCATGTCCAATCGTGCCATCCTCAAAGCTCTGTTGGCCGGCGGGCTCACCACCCTGGCCACAGCAGCGTTCACGGTTCACGCCGCCAGTGGCGTGCACGTTCCGCTGACCGCGGTCGACGTCCTGCATCTGGCCGCAGTCGATCACCAGGCCGTGTCTCTGGGCGCGTTGCGCCCCGGACAACGGGTCGTCCTGGTCAATGACACCCCGCTGGCCCTGCAGGTGCAAGGCCACGCCGCCCGACAGACAGGCTGAGCAGCGGGTTCGGCGTGTCGCGGTTGCGGTGCGCCGCTGCCTGACTGCGGGAAACACCGGCTGCGGCAGCCGCAGCCGAAATGTAAATTGCATGGCGTCGTCATTGCTACCGTCGTGCCATGAAAGTCTGCCGCGTCTTCACCCTGTGCACCGCCCGTCTGCCGGGCGTCTTTTTGGCCGCTTTGTGCGTCGCCTTGGCGGCGCTGTCTGCGCTTCCTGCCGCCGTCGCCGCACCGGCGTCCACCCAGGCCGCGGCGGCAGAACCACTGCTCATGGGGTTTCAGTTTGGTCTGGCCGCGGAAAATCAGCAGTCGTTGCACGTCATGGGGCAGACGCTGAGCGAACTGGTCGGCAGCAGCCTGAACCGCAAGGTGATCTGGACACCGGATTTCACGCTGCGTGCCGCGCAATCGGCGCCCGGTGGCAGGCCGTACACCTTCGCGTTCGTCAAACCGCCCAACCTCACGGCGTCGCTGCTCGCCCACGGCTGGCAATTGGTGGCCAGCGGCAAAGACACGCTGCACTACGGCACCGACCTGATCGCGCAGCCGTGTCCGCAGCAACGCGGCAAAATCCTCGTCGGCGGCAGCACGATGAGCATTCTGGGACTGCCGCCGACGATGCCGCAACGCTGCAATCCGGCTGAAGTCTGGTCTTCACCGTCGGCCGTTCTGCTCGCCCCACAGGCGGGTAGCCTGGTCGATCAGATTGCGCAAAAACTCTGGCGTGAGCACACCGCACATCTGCCGGTCATCGTCCACGTCAAGACGCAGAACGCCGTCACCGGGCTGATGCGCGACATGCACGTGGCCGCCATCGGCGTGGTCACGCCGGTCGTATCCAAACAGTGGCTGGCCGAAGGCGGTGTCTTGCTGCAACACCAGCCGATGCCGATGTGGGCCGTGCTCGCCGCGCCGGACGTGCCGGCTGAAACCGTGGGCAAGGTGCGCGCCGCCCTGCTCGGGCCCGAATCGGCGCAGGCGAACAAGGCCTTGGGGCTCGCCGGCTGGGAAGCCGGCAACGCGCAAGCGTATGCCGACTTCCTCAAATGGCTCAAGAACTGAGCCCCTCCCCGATGCGCTTATGACGTAGCCACCCGGTCGAAGGTGATCTGGCCGTCCTTCACGCCCAGCCAGATCACGTCCTTCGGCCCGAAGCGGCCTTCGAGAATCAGCTTGGCCAGCGGATTCTCGATCCGGCTCTGGATGGCGCGTTTGAGTGGCCGCGCACCGAATACCGGGTCGAACCCGGCACGGGCGATCTCCGCCAGCGCTTCGTTGCTCACGTCCAGTCGCATGTCGAGCTGCGCCAGCCGGGCCTCCAGTCCGCGCAACTGGATACGCGCGATGTCGGCGATCTGCTTCTCACCCAGAGCGTGGAACACCACCACTTCGTCGATACGGTTGAGGAACTCGGGGCGGAAATGCGCCTTGACTTCCTCCCACACCGCGTCGCGGATGGCCTGCTGCGGCTGCCCGGCCATCGCCATGATCTGGTGCGAACCGAGGTTGGAGGTCATCACGATCACCGTGTTCTTGAAGTCCACGGTGCGCCCCTGCCCGTCGGTCAGCCGGCCGTCGTCGAGCACCTGCAGCAGCACGTTGAACACGTCCGGATGCGCCTTCTCGACCTCGTCGAACAGAATCACGCTGTAGGGCTTGCGCCGCACGGCTTCGGTGAGGTAGCCGCCTTCGTCATAGCCGACGTAGCCCGGCGGCGCGCCGATCAGCCGCGCGACCGAGTGCTTTTCCATGAACTCGCTCATGTCGATGCGGATGAGGTGTTCATCCGAGTCGAACAGGAACTCGGCCAGCGCCTTGGTCAGCTCGGTCTTGCCCACGCCGGTGGGGCCGAGGAACAGGAAGGAGCCATACGGCCGGCGCGGGTCGGACAGCCCGGCGCGTGAACGGCGGATGGCGTCGGACACGGCGCGAATCGCTTCGTCCTGCCCGACCACGCGGCGATGCAGCCGCTCTTCCATGTGCACCAGCTTGTCGCGCTCGCCCTGCATCAGCTTGGACACCGGGATGCCGGTGGCACGTGACACCACTTCGGCGATTTCCTCCGCACCGACCTGGGTGCGCAGCAGCCGGCGCGCCGGCTGCCCATTGCTGCCGCCTTCGGTCTCCTTGGCCTGGGCGTCGCGCAGCCGCCGCTCCAGCTCGGGCAGGCGGCCATACTGCAACTCGGCGACCTTGTTGAAATCGCCCTTGCGCTTGAGCTCTTCGATGTCGAAGCGGATTTTGTCGATTTCCTCCTTGATCGCGGTCGATCCCTGGACTGCGGCTTTTTCCGCCTTCCAGATTTCTTCCAGATCGGCATACTCGCGGTCCAGCTTGGCGAGTTCTTCGTCGATCAACGCCAGGCGTTTGCGCGAGGCCTCGTCCTTTTCCTTCTCCACCGCGGCTTTTTCGATTTTGAGCTGGATGCGGCGGCGGTCGATGCGATCCATCGCTTCCGGTTTGGAATCGATTTCGATCTTGATCTTGGCCGCTGCCTCGTCGATCAGGTCGATGGCCTTGTCGGGCAGGAAGCGGTCGGTGATGTAACGGTGGCTGAGTTCGGCCGCGGCGACGATTGCCGGGTCGGTGATTTCCACGCCGTGGTGCACCTCGTACTTTTCCTGCAGTCCGCGCAGGATGGCGATGGTGTCCTCGACGCTGGGCTCGTCGACCATCACTTTCTGGAAGCGCCGCTCCAGCGCCGCATCCTTTTCGATGTATTTGCGGTATTCGTCCAAGGTGGTGGCGCCGATGCAGTGCAGCTCGCCGCGCGCCAGCGCCGGCTTGAGCATATTGCCCGCGTCCATCGCGCCCTCGGCCTTGCCGGCGCCGACCATGGTGTGGATTTCGTCGATGAACACGATGGTCTTGCCTTCGTCCTGCGCGAGCTCCTTGAGCACGTTTTTCAGCCGCTCCTCGAACTCGCCGCGGAACTTGGCCCCGGCCAGCAGCAGCCCGATGTCCAGCACCAGCAGGCGCTTGCCGCGCAGGCTGTCAGGCACCTCGTCGTTGACGATGCGCTGCGCCAGCCCTTCAACGATCGCCGTCTTGCCCACGCCGGGCTCGCCGATCAATACCGGATTGTTTTTCGTCCGCCGCTGCAGCACCTGGATGGTGCGGCGGATTTCGTCGTCGCGCCCGATCACCGGGTCGAGCTTGCCTTGTCGCGCGCGCTCGGTCAGATCGATGGTGTATTTTTTCAGCGCCTCGCGCGCGCCCTCGGCCTCGGCGCTGTCGACCTTCTGCCCGCCGCGCACGGCGTCGATCGCGGTTTCCAGCGATTTGCGCGTCAGCCCATGCTCGCGCGCGATGCGCCCGGCCTCGCCCTTGTCGTCGGCGACCGCCAGCAAAAACAGCTCGCTGGCGATGAACTGGTCGCCGCGTTTGCTCGCTTCCTTTTCCGTGATGTTGAGCAGACCGTTGAGCTCACGGCTGATCTGCACATTGCCGTCCGTCCCCTCCACCTCCGGCAGCCGGTCGATGGCCTGCGCCGTGGCGTGCGCCAAGCCGGGCACATTGACCCCGGCCCGCGCCAGCAAGGCCTTGGGCCCGTCCTGTTCGAGCAAGGCGTGCAGCAGGTGCACCGGCTCGATGTAGGCATTGGAATGGGTGTTGGCCAGCGACTGCGCCTCGGCCAGCGCCTCCTGGAACTGGGTGGTGAGTTTTTCGATCCGCATGGAATCCTCCGGTTTGAACTGCCCAATAGATACGGCATTCACCGAGGATTTTCAAGCGCGTCCCGCCCACCGGCTTGACCGGACGGGCCGTCCTGCGCGACCGGGGCGATTGCCTGCGCCCCCCGTAGGCCCGGCGCAGGCCGGCGCCACTCAGCGCCTGAGCCGGGCGAAGGCCTCAGCCATTGCCGTGGTGGTTGCGGCGGCAGGCCGCCCGGCCTGATCGCGCGCACCGCCGGCACGTGGTTTGACGGTCTGCCTGCCCTCTCCCGGCGTTCCCGCCGCGCTGCCGCGCCCCGGCCGCGCGGCATCAGCCGGGCGCATCGACAGCGCGATGCGCTTGCGCGCCACGTCCACTTCCAGCACCCGCACCTTGACGATGTCGCCGGTCTTGACCACCTCGCGCGCGTCGCGCACGAAGCGCTCGGCCATTTCCGACACATGCACCAGCCCGTCCTGATGCACGCCCAGATCGACGAAGGCGCCGAACGCGGTGACGTTGGTCACCGTGCCTTCCAGGCTCATGCCCGGCTGCAGCTGGGTGATGTCGTGCACGCCGTCGAGCAGCTTGGCGGTGCGGAACTCGGGGCGCGGGTCGCGGCCCGGTTTTTCCAGCTCGGCGAGCACGTCGCGCACGGTGTAGGCGCCGAATCCTGCGGCCTCGAAGCGCCCGGGGTCCAGCCGCGAGAGCAATTCGCGGTTGCCCATCACCGCCTCGATCGGCTGCCCGGCGGCAGCCAGCACCTGCTGCACCAGCGGGTAGCTCTCCGGGTGCACGCCGGTGCGGTCGAGCGGGTTGTCGCCGCCGTTGATGCGCAAAAAGCCCGCGGCCTGCTCGAAGGTCTTGTCGCCCAGACCGCGCACGGCCTTGAGCGCCTGCCGATTGGCAAAGGCGCCGCACTGGTTTCGCGTCAGAACGATCTGTTCGGCGATGCGGGCGTTGAGCCCGGCCACGCGCGCCAGTAGCGGCACCGACGCGGTGTTGACGTCCACACCGACGGCGTTGACGCAGTCTTCCACCACCGCATCGAGCCGGCGCGCAAGCTGGGTCTGGTTGACGTCGTGCTGATACTGGCCGACGCCGATGCTGCGCGGGTCGATCTTGACCAGCTCGGCCAGCGGGTCCTGCACCCGGCGGGCGATGGACACCGCGCCGCGCAGGCTCACGTCCAGCTCGGGCAGCTCGCGGCTGGCGAGTTCGCTGGCCGAATACACCGAGGCGCCCGCTTCGCTGACCACCACCTTGGCCAGCCCCGGGCGCTGCAGGCGGTGCAGTAGCTCGGCGGCGAGTTGGTCAGTCTCGCGGCTGGCGGTGCCGTTGCCGATGGCGATGAGCTGCACCGCGTGGCGCTGCACCAGCGCGGCCAATGCGGCGAGTGCGCCTTCGACGTCGCGCCGCGGCTCGAAGGGGTAGACGGTGGCGGTTTCGAGCAGCTTGCCGGTGGCGTCGACCACCGCGACCTTGACCCCGGTGCGGATGCCCGGGTCCAGCCCCATCACCCCCTTCGGCCCGGCCGGGGCGGCAAGCAGCAGGTCGCGCAGATTGGCGCCGAACACGTCGATTGCCACGCTCTCGGCCTGCTCGCGCAGCCGGGTAAGCAGCTCGCGCTCCAGGGTCAGCGACAGCTTGACCTTCCACGTCCACTGCACCACCCGGCGCAGCCAGTCGTCGGCCGCGCGGCCCTGGTGCTGCCAGTGCAGCAAGGTCGCCAGCCGGCCCTCGGCCCGTTGCGCCAGCGTCGGCGCGTCGCTGCCGGGGGCGGCCGGCGGCAGGTCGATGCGCACGTCCAGTACCTCCTGCGCGCGGCCGCGCAGCACGGCGAGCACGCGGTGCGACGGCGCCTTGGCCAGCGGCTCGGCATAGTCAAAATAATCGCGGAACTTCGCCCCCTCCTGCTCCTTGCCCGCGCGCACGCTGGACACCAGATGCCCGCGTTCCCACAGCCAGTCGCGCATCGCCGCGAGCACTGCCGGGTCTTCGGCCCAGCGCTCGCTGAGAATGTCGCGTGCCCCGTCCAGACAGGCCTGGGCGGTGGAGGTGTCGGCCGCATCGGCGCTGGCCTGCGGCTTGACGAAGCCGGCGGCCGCGGTCAGCGGGTCGGTGTCCGGCTGGCGCCACAGCAGATCGGCCAGCGGCTCCAGCCCGGCCTCGCGCGCCTTCTGCGCACGTGTGACCCGCCGCGGCTTGTACGGCAGATAGAGGTCTTCGAGCGCCTGCTTCTGCTCGGCAGCGTCGATCGCCGCGCGCAGCTCGGGGGTGAGCTTGCCCTGCTCGGCAATCGACTGCAGGATGGCTGCGCGCCGGTCTTCGAGCTCGCGCAGGTAGAGCAACCGTTCCTCCAGCTCGCGCAGATGCGCGTCGCTCAGGCCCCCTGTGGCCTCCTTGCGGTAGCGGGCGATGAACGGCACGGTGGCGCCGCCGTCGAGCAGGTCGATCGCCGCCTGGATTTGCTGCGCCGGCAATTGCAGCTCGGCACTGAGTGTGCGCAGCACCCGCTGCGCTGCCACGCCAGGGTTGGGGTCGGGAGAGCGCCCGCGCGTTGCAGTCTGTTGCGGCGCGAGGCTCTGCAGGGCGATTGGTTGCAGCGAATCTGAGGGCTGTTTCATCGATGCAAAAAATCGGCAGTCTAACCAGACCCCGCCTCGCCCGGGACGTTTGTCAGTCTGCAGCCCTCTGCGCGCGCGCTGGCGCTCTGGCAGCGCGCGCCCGACGTGCGGGTCAAAGCAGGTTCATCGGCAACTTGAGGTAGCTCACGCCGTTGCTCTCCGGCGGCGGCATTTGCCCGGCGCGGACGTTGATCTGCACCGACGGCAGAATGAGCGCGGGCATGGACAGCGTCGCATCGCGTTTTTTGCGGAAGGCGACGAATTCTTCCTCCGTGGTGTGCGCATTGAGCTGCACATTGCCGTCTCGCTCGGCCTGCACCGTGGTCACCCATTGCGGCTCGCGCCCACCAGGCATGTAGTCGTGGCACAAATAGAGCTTGGTTTGCGGCGGCAGGCTGTACAGCTTGTGCACCGATTGATAAAGAACGTGCGCATCGCCGCCGGGGAAGTCGCAGCGCGCGGTGCCGTAATCGGGCATGAACAGCGTGTCACCGACGAAGGCGCAGTCGCCGACGACGTAAGTGACGCACGCCGGAGTGTGCCCGGGTGTGTGCATCACCCGCGCCTGCAGCTCACCGATGCGGAACGTCTCGCCATCCTTGAACAGGTGGTCGAACGGCGTGCCGTCGGTCGGCATGGTCGGATCGTTGAACACCTTGCTGAACACCTTTTGCACGTCCTGGATGTGTTCGCCGATGGCGATCTGTCCGCCGAAAAGGCTTTTGAGGTAAGGCGCGGCAGACAGATGGTCGGCATGCGCGTGGCTTTCGAGCAGCCAGTCCACCGTCAGGCCCTGCTCACGGACGAACGCGGCAATTTGGTCGGCGAAGACGGTTTTGGTGCGGCCGGATGCATAGTCGAAATCCAGCACGCTGTCCAGAATGGCGCAATGTTTGCTCACCGGGTCGATGATGCAGTGCGTTGCGGTATACGTCGGGGCGTGGAACCAGCTCTGGACGGTCGGGGATGCGGTACTCATGCGGGTATCTCCTAAGTGCAATGTGTTGCCACGACACTTTAGAAAAGCATATATTGTTTTTCCATTAGGAATTACCTGATTGAGCCAAATCAATGTTCAGCGCGCCCCATTTCGAAATCCCCAGTGTCGAGGCGATGCGCCGGAATTCCGAGCAGGCGAGCGCCTTGCTCAAAACCCTGGGCAATCCGGACAGGCTGCTGATCCTGTGCCAGATCAACCGCGGTGAAATCTGCGTCAGCGATCTGGAAACGGCCTGCGGCATCAACCAGCCGACGCTGTCGCAACAACTCACCGTGTTGCGCGCGCAGGGCCTGGTGAAAACCCGGCGCGACGGCAAACGGGTGTACTACAGCCTGGCGAGCCCGGCGGCCAGCGCCGTGCTCATGACGCTCTATCAACTCTATTGCAACAACGGCAACGACCCGCCGTGTAAATGAGCAGGACGTTCCGCTGCGGCGCTTGCATGTCGCCACAGCGGGATCAGACAGCCTGACCAGACGACTGGCTGGCATGACAAAAACGGAGACCACATGCAACTGTCACGAAGGAGAGACATATGTTCAGCATCGACTGGGCGCATTTCACGCCCGGCACCGCCGTGCTCGGCGGGGCAATGATCGGCGCATCGGCAGGCGCCATGGCATTGATCGGCGGCAAAATCGCCGGCATCAGCGGAATTTTCGGCGGCGCATTGAGCGAGGTCATGCAGGGAAAACGCCCGCTGCCCTGGCGGCTGTGGTTTCTCGGCGGCCTGGTGTGCGCCTCGTTCCTCTGGGTCTTGTTCCGCCCGGTACCCGGAGCGCATTACGGTGAATCCTGGCCGCTGATCGCCGCCGGCGGCTTGATCGTCGGTTTCGGTACCCGCCTGGGATCGGGTTGCGCCAGCGGCCACGGCGTGTGCGGTCTCGCCCGCTTTTCGCCACGGTCGATGGCAGCGGTCGCCACCTTCATCGGCATGGGAATGGTCACGACCTTCGTCATGCGGCATCTGCTCGGAGGAGTCTGAACCATGAAAACCCTCGCCTTTCTCTGCGGCGTGATCTTTGGCCTGGGATTGCTCATTTCGGGCATGACCGATCCGGCCAAGGTGATTGCATTCCTCGACATCGCTGGCGCCTGGGATCCCAGCCTGATTCTGGTGATGATCACCGCGGTGTTGGTCGCCCTCGTGCCCATGCAGATCGCGCAGCGCCGCGACCGGTCGTTGATCGGCGAAAAAATCGCCTTCCCCGTCACCCGGGGGATCACCGGCAAGCTGATCCTGGGCAGCGCGATTTTCGGCGTTGGCTGGGGCATGACGGGGCTCTGTCCGGGGCCGTCGCTCGCCTCGCTGGCCGGTCTGACCTGGCAGGAGTGGCTGTTTTTCTGCAGTATGGTCGCCGGCATGGTCGGTTTCGAGTTCTGGCAACGCGCCAGCAGCACGCGGGCACAACATCAAGCCGGCCCGGCGGTGCCCGCCGCCACACCGCGCAAGATCTGAGGGGTCGGCCGCGCCGGCCCATGCGCTGCAGCATGGGCCGCGCACGGCTGCTTTTGACCTGAAACAGAATGTATGAATGGCGGCCGGTTAGAATTTTGACATTTTGATCGTCTGCCCTGTCCCATGACTTTTGTCGTCACCGAAAACTGCATTCGCTGCAAATACACCGATTGCGTGGACGTCTGCCCAGTGGATTGTTTCCGTGAGGGCCCAAATTTTCTCGTCATCGATCCTGACGAGTGCATCGATTGTGCGGTCTGCGTGCCGGAGTGTCCCGCCAACGCGATCTATGCGGAAGAAGACGTACCGGCTGACCAGCAGAGCTTCATCAAGCTCAACGCAGAACTCGCCCGGCAGTGGCCCAGCATCACCAAACGCAAACCCGCCCCGGACGATGCCGATGAATGGAAAGACAAGCCGGGCAAGCTGCAATATCTGCAACGCTGAACCGGTCTTTCCAGCCCTCCGACATCATTTTTCGCACCGGCGCTCGGGCGCGACCTGATCATCCTGCGTGATCGCCTTGCCTGAGCGCCCTGCCCCGCTCTTTCCGCCCCGCATTTTGCATGGACATGTCCAATACCGACCCCAACCCGCGTGACAGTCGCGTTGCCGCCGACATCATCGAAACAGACGCCGTCATCATCGGCGCCGGCCCGGTCGGTCTCTTTCAGGTGTTTGAACTCGGCCTGCTTGAAATCAAAGCGCACATCATCGATTCGCTGGCCCATCCCGGCGGGCAGTGTGTCGAGCTCTACCCGGACAAGCCGATTTACGACATCCCCGCCGTGCCGGTATGCACCGGCCAGGAGCTGACCGACAACCTGCTCAAACAGATCGAACCGTTCGGCGCAACATTCCACCTCGGCCAGGAAGTATCGACCGTCGAGCGGCAGCCCGACGGTCGCTTTCTGGTCGAAACCACCAAATCGACCCGGCTGCTGACCAAAACCGTGTTCATCGCCGCGGGGGTGGGTTCGTTTCAGCCGCGCACGCTCAAGGTCGACGGGCTGGAAAAGTTCGAAGGCAGTCAGTTGTTCTACCGCGTGCGCAACCCGGCGCAGTTCGCCGACAAAAACCTGGTCATCGTCGGCGGTGGCGACTCCGCACTCGATTGGGTGCTGCATTTCGCCCAGGCCAGCGAAAACAAACCCGAAAGCGTCACCCTCATCCATCGTCGTGACGGCTTTCGTGCCGCACCTGCCTCGGTGGCGCAAATGCATGCCCTGTGCGAACAGCATGAGATGCAGTTCCTCATCGGCCAGGTCACCGGATATGAAGAAAACGCGCAGGGCCGACTGCACATGATCAAAGTCACAGGCAACGACGGCATCACCCGCCGCCTGCCTCTGGACGTGCTGCTCGTATTCTTTGGCCTATCACCCAAGCTCGGCCCGATCGCGGAATGGGGACTGGACATCGACCGCAAGCAAATCGTCGTCGATACCGAAAAATTCCAGACCAGTGTCCCCGGCATTTTCGCCGTTGGCGACATCAACACCTATCCGGGCAAGAAAAAGCTGATCCTGTCCGGTTTTCACGAGGCGGCGCTGGCTGCGTTCGGCGCGGCACCACTCATCTTCCCCGAGAAAAAGATCCACCTGCAGTACACCACGACCAGCCCCAAGCTGCACAAAGTTCTCGGCGTCGAGACGCCTGAATTCGACTGACCTGCCCGCCGCGGATCAGCCGCCTTGGTGCTTGACATTTTCTTCGGAGAATTTATACTTTTATTTTTGTTGTTCCCCGATAGCTCAGTCGGTAGAGCGCCGGACTGTTAATCCGTAGGTCCCTGGTTCGAGCCCAGGTCGGGGAGCCAAGAATTGCAAAGCCTCACGTGTAAGCGTGAGGCTTTTTTGTTTCCTGCAACCTCAGACAAACGCGCTGCGTTCGGTCACGCTCCACGACCTTCCCAATCCTGCCGCCGCAGCCAGCAGGTTCTCCCCTGCAAACCGTGCCTACATCCCGGGCACATGTGCAGACGCCATGTTCACGCCAGCGAGAAGCCGACAAGGCCTTCTGGCTGCCGTTGACCATCATTCGCACATTCGTTAGACTGTATTCAAAGTCCGGGGCGATGGTCAACACAAAAAGGCAGAAGCTGCCGGCAGCCCCACGAAGTCGAGTTTTTTTGACTGCCGTGAAGGAGACGTTGGATGTTTTTCAGGCAATTCCCCACCAGACAATCCAGCCTGTCGTATTTTTTCGGCTGCGGCGGTCAGGGCAAGGCCGTGGCGGTGGACGTGGTCGCCGGTGACGAGCCCTGGTTCATCGAGCAGGCGGCACAGGCCGATGTGCGTATCACCCACATCATCGACACCCACGTACACGCCGACCATGTGTCCGGCGGGCGCCGCCTTGCCGCACAGACTGGCGCCGCCTACTGCCTGCACGACAACGCGCGCGGTTTCGTGCACTTCGAGTTTGAACCCCTACATGACGGGCAGCTCATCGTTGCTGGCAATGTCGTCGTGCGCGTCCTGCACACACCCGGACACACCCTGGACAGCATGTGTCTGCTGGTCACCGACAAGCGGCGCGGCGAGGCGCCGTGGTTCGTGCTCACCGGCGATACCTTGTTCGTCGGCGCAGTGGGACGCCCTGACCTGGCTGGGCGTGAGCGGGAGATGGCGGGCATGCTTTTCGACAGCCTGCATGACAAGCTTTTGAACCTGTCCGATGCCATCGAAATCTATCCTGGGCACCAGGCAGGCAGCGTCTGCGGTGCGGGACTGTCGGGCAAGCCCTCGTCCACCCTGGGGTTCGAGAAACGCTGGAACCCCATGTTGGGCATGCCGCGAGCGGCATTCGTAGAGGCACTGACTGCGCAGATCCCGCCGCGCCCGGACGACATGGATCGCATCCTCGCCGCGAACACGGCGGCGTAGGCCCCTGCCATGTCCAACGCAAGCCCCGTTTCCTCCATGACCGCTCCTGCGTCGCCGCACGACCGTTACGTGCAGGGCATCCGCATCAACCTCGGCCAGTTCATCTGGCAGGCGGTGCAGGTGATGTTCGTCGGTCTGGTCATCGGCATGGAGCGCAACGTTCTGCCCGTCGTCGCCAGCGCGGACTTCGGCGTTCCGAAGACATCGTTTCTGTACCTGATGTCGTTCGTCATTTCCTTCGGCGTGGTCAAGGGCGCGCTGAACTTCATCGCCGGTCGGCTGTCCGAGCGCATCGGCCGCAAAACGGTCCTCGTGCTGGGCTGGCTGGCGGCCCTTCCCATCCCGCTGCTGATTTACTTCGCACCCAACTGGTGGTGGATCGTCGCGGCCAATCTGTTCCTCGGCATCAACCAGGGCTTCGCCTGGAGTATGACGGTGACCAGCAAGGTGGATATCACCCGGCCCGAGCAGCGCGGACTGGCCACAGGCATCAATGAATTCGCCGGTTATGCGGCGGTCGGCTTGGCCGGCATCGTCACCGGTTATCTCAGCCATCTCTATGGCCCCCGCGCCGCCCTGCTCGGCTTTGCCTTGGTCGTCATCGCCTTGGGGCTGGTCACGGCCATCCTGTTCGTGCATGAAACGCTGCCTTGGGCGCGCGCGGAAAGTCATCGGCATGCCACTGACCAACACACGGGGCCCAAACCGCGGTTTGCCCGGGGGCTGTCCGACCATCCGACCGCCAGGCAGGTCTTTCTGTTCGTCTCCTTCCAGCATCCGACCTTCTCCGCCCTGTGCGGGGCTGGCGTGGCCAACAAGGTTGCCGACACGCTGCTGTGGGTCTTGTTTCCGCTGTACCTGCACCAGCAGGGCCTGAGTCTGGTGCAAATCGGCTGGGTGACCGGCGTCTATGGCCTGGTGTGGGGCGCTTCGCAGCTGTGGACGGGGCCGCTGTCGGACCGCATCGGGCGCAAAAAACCGGTCGTTGCCGGGCTGTGGCTGCTCGGCGCCGGTATCGCCGGCGTGATGTTGGCTCACGGCATAGCCGCCTGGTTGCTTGCCGCAGCTGCCATGGGCGTGGGCATGGCGCTGCTTTATCCCAACCTCATCGCCGCGGTGGCCGACATTTCGCACCCGAACTGGCGCAGTTCGTCGCTGGGCACGTACCGCTACTGGCGCGACACCGGTTACGCGCTCGGCGCCCTGGCACTGGGTTTGATTGCGCAGGCCAAAGGGGATATGGCCCCGGCGTTCTGGTTCACCGCTGCGCTGCTTGTGCTGTCAGGTGGCTGGGTACTGCTGCGAGCTGAGGAAACCCACCCCAGATTGCCGCCACGCCGCAGGCCAGAAGCGGTGCGCGCATCGATGTGATGCCGGCTGTGCAGTGTGAAACCAGCATCCAAACTGGAGGAGACGACTCGATGAGCGCGATCACACAAGTCCTGTTGGGCGGTTTTGTCGCCGCCCTGGTGCTTGGCGCGGCGGCGCAGGCCACACGCTTTTGTCCGCAGGGCGGTCTGCGCGAATTCGTCCTGGAAGGCAAAACCGCCCGCATCGCAGCTTACGGCAGCGCCATCGGGGTGGCGTTGCTGGCTGTGGCCGGGTTGCAACTCGTTCTTGGGCAGGCGCTGACGCCATCACGCCCTCCTTACCTCGGTGCCGAAGTGCCGTGGGGACGTTATGTCCTGGGCGGACTGCTGTTTGGGGCCGGGATGGTGTTGGCCCGAGGGTGCCCATTGCGCACGCTGGTGCGCGCCGGTCAGGGTAGCCTGCAAGCCGTGGTCACACTGCTGGTCATGGCCGCCGCGGCCTACGTCATGACACGCACTGCGCTGTATGGCTCATGGTTCGCCCCCTGGCTCAGTCGCTTGTCGATCGATTTGCATCGTTGGGGACTGCAGAGCCAAGGCCTGGATACTCTGCTCGGGCTACACGGTCTCACCGCCCGCGTCGCCCTCGGTGCGGCGCTCGGCATTGGCTTGCTGGTACTGGCTTGGCGCGGGATGTCGTGGCGGCAGCATCGCGCCTTATGGCTGGGCGCAGCGCTCATCGGCCTCATGGTCGCCGCAGGCTACGCCGTCACTGCGGGGCCGTGGGGCGCACATGCCCTGGACGAGGCCGCTTTCATGAGTCAACCGCCTGACGGTCTGGGCGTGCAGTCTTTCAGCTTCGCCGGCCCCTTGAGCGACGCGGCGTATTTCGTGCTGCACCCGTCGAACCAAACGCTGAGCTTTGGTGTTGCCGCCGTGCTCGGTGCGCTGGCCGGAGCGATCTTGGCCGCTGTACTGCGGGGTGAATTCCGCGTCGAGGCATTTTCGACACCGCGTGATTTGGCGCGTACCCTGGTCGGCGCGATACTGGCCGGTGGCGGCGCCGTGCTCGGGCTGGGATGCACCGTGGGACACGGTTTGAGCGGTGTGTCGGTTCTCTCCGTGGGATCGATGCTCGGACTGGGGTCGATCTTTGTCGGCGCCTGGCTGGCCATCCGCCTGGAAAGTGCCTGGAGCCGAAGGAAAACGTCGCGCCACCAGCCGCTGGTCTCGTTTTCCGGAGGGTGAACCATGACGCGCCGTTTGTTGTCCCGATTGCTCGCACTGGCTTGCGCTGCAGGGGCCGCTGCCACCGTCGCCCGTGCTGCGGACACGATTGCGGCTGCCTCCGCCAGCGCGCCGCAGGCGTCGTGGACGAATGCCCGCCACGGCTTCACCGTGCAGCTGATTCAACTCAGCCCTGACAACGTCCGCGCGTTTTATGAAAACATGGGCTACCCACCTAAAGCGATCGAAGCGATTGCCCGGGTTTGCGTGTTTGGCACGGCGATCCGCAACAACGCCGGTGTGCCGATTTCGTACAACGTTGCCAACTGGAAGGCCGTCACTGCCGATGGCAAACACCACGCGCTGATCACCAAGTCGCAGTGGCTGCAGCGCTGGAAACCGCTGGGGGTGACAACGGACTGGTCGATTCTCCCCGTGCAACAGACATTGCATCCGGGAGACTGGGCCCAGGGGTTCACGACGGTCGATTTGCCGCGCGGCACGCGCTTCACGCTCGTTTTTTTCTGGAGAGAACATGGAACCCGACATCAAGCCACATTGGCCGGGCCGCAATGCGCCGGGACGGACTCTGCCCAGCCGTAGTCGCCGTCAGACGCTGGCCTGGCTGGGCGGTGCCGGCCTGCTTGCTCTGGGCGGCCCTGGCGTCGTAGCGGTCGCCGCGCAGACGCCGGATGACTCCCTCACCGTGGTGCAGCCGCCGCGCGCTGCACCAGACTTCAGCCTGCAGGACGTCAGCGGCAAAACCCACCGCCTGAGTGATTACCGCGGCAAGGTCGTGCTGGTCAATTTCTGGGCGACCTGGTGCCCACCGTGCCGGCAGGAGATGCCGTCCATCGAAAAGCTGTATCTGGCGATGAAGGGACGGCCGTTCGAAGTCCTGGCACTGGACCAGGGCGAAACGCTGAACAACGTGTTCGCCTACATGGGGCAGCTCAACCCCTCGCCGACCTTTCCGGTCTTGCTCGACCAGCACAGCGAGGCCGCGCATGCTTTTGGTGTGGTCGGCATCCCGACAACCTATCTTCTCGACAAGCAGGGCCGAATCGTTCGACAGGCCGTCGGCGGACGGGATTACGACAGCCCAGCGATCCGGCAGATCATCGACGCGCTGATGCGCAGCAGCTGATGCGGCTGACAGCGGCGAGCGTATTGCTCAGGTTCCCGTGCGGCTGGCAGACATTGCAGACGTCACCGGATGATGGCCGTTGGCCGGTCATGATCCGCTCACCGACGCCGGGCGTTGTTGACCGAGGTACGTCGCCTGCACGTCGGCAGACTGCAGCAATTCGGCGGCGCTGCCTTGCAGCCGGATGCGCCCGGTCTCCAGGACGTAGCCGCGGTCGGCGAGTTTGAGCGCCATCCGGGCGTTTTGCTCGACCAGGAGAATCGTCATGCCTTGCTCGCGGATCTGATGCAGGGCGCGAAAAATGTCGCGGACGATGATGGGAGCCAGCCCCAGACTCGGCTCGTCCAGCAGCAGCAAGGTCGGCTGTGCCAGCAATGCCCGACCGATGGCCAGCATCTGCTGCTCGCCACCGGACAACGTACCGGCAAGCTGCGCTTTGCGCTCGTCGAGCCGCGGGAACATGGCCAGCACACGGGCGAGTTCCCTGCGCACTTGCGCCGGTGGGCGGGTGTAACCGCCGAGCTCGAGGTTTTCGAGCACGGTCAGCGTGGGAAAGACCCGCCGGCCTTCGGGAACCTGGGCGATGCCGAGGCGAACGATGCGGTCGGCCCCGAGATGCGCCAGGCTGCGGCCACGGAATTTGACGTCGCCAGCATGCGCGCGTAGCAAGCCGCTGATGGTGCGCATGAGGGTGGTTTTTCCCGCGCCGTTTGCCCCCAGTAGCGTGACGATTTCGCCCTCCTCGACCTGCAGGCTCACGCCTTTGAGCGCCTGGATCGGGCCATAGCGCACGTCGAGCTGATCGATCTGCAGCAGACTCATCGACGCCCCCTCGACGTGGCCACCTGCGCTGTGCGCGCCAGGGATCGGGCCAGTGGCTTCATGCTGTGCTCCCGGTGGGTTCAGGGAAGAGCTCCTCGTCGTCCTTGCCGAGGTAGGCCTCGATGACGTCAGGATGAGTGCGGATCTGCTCGGGGGTGCCTTCGGCGATTTTGCGACCGAAGTTGATGCAGACGATATGGTCGGTGACGTTCATCACCACGTTCATGTCGTGTTCCACCAGCAGCACGCTAATGCCTTCGTCGCGCACGGCGAGAATCGTTTCGTTCAGCGCTGCCGACTCCTGATCGTTCAACCCCGCAGCGGGCTCGTCCAGAATGAGCAGCTTCGGCCGCGCCACGAGCGCGCGCGCGAGTTCCACGCGGCGCTGCACCCCGTAGGGCAATGACGCCACGTCGGTATCCGCCCATCGATCGAGTTGCAGACGTGTCAGCAGTTCCATCACCGTCTGTCGCAGGCGTTCTTCCTCGCGGCGTTGCGCCGGGGTGCGCAGCAGCCCCTGCCACCAGGTCTGCCGCGTCTGCAGATGCAGCCCGGCGAGCACATTGACCAGCACACTCTGTCCGTTGAACAGCCGGATGGTTTGAAAGGTGCGGAAAATTCCTGCACGGGCAATCCGGTGCGGTGCCCAGCCGGTGATGTCGGTGCCAGCGAACGTGATGCGCCCCGAATTGGGTTTGTACACACCGGTGATCAGGTTGAACGCCGTGGTCTTGCCGGCGCCATTCGGCCCGATCAGGCCGACGATCTGGTTGGCCCCGACGGCAAAGCTCAGCCCGGCCACCGCTTGCAGGCCGCCGAAACGAATCCCGACATCGTCGAGTTCGAGCAGCGCAGCGCTCATGCCTTTGCTCCGGCGCCACGGCGGCGCGGCCAGATGCCCTGCGGCCGCAGCACCATGACCACGACCATCGCGATGCCGAAGACGAAGTAGCGGTATTCGGCAAACTGCCGGAACGCCTGCGGCACGACGAACATCAGCGCCGTGCCCAGCAGCACGCCCGGAATCGACCCTTGGCCGCCGACGAGGACGATGGCAAACAGGGTGACTGATTCGGTGAACACGAACGCCCCCGGACTGACAGCCGCCATCAACGCCGCAAACAGCGTGCCGGCGAACCCTGCCAGTGCGGCGCTGAGCGCGAACGCGAGCACTTTGTACGCGCGGGTATCGATGCCCATGGTGGTGGCCGCAAGTTGATCGTGCTTGATGTAGTACAGCGTGCGGCCGAGGTGCGAGCGGTCCAGGTTGTGGATCAGGATCAGGGTCACGGCGAACGCCACCCAGTCGAGCCAGAACTGCGCCGAGGCGCTGGCCAGTTGCCAGCGGAAAATACTCGGCACTCCGATGCCGAAAATGCCGTCCGGCCCGCCGGTCATCCGCGCCAGGTTGTTGTTCAGCGCGAGCACGAAAATGGCGTTCAGGCCGATGGTCACCACGAGCAGGTAATCACCACGCAGTTTGACGATGGGCGCGGACAATATCGCCCCTGCCAAGGCCGCCAGCAGCACGGCCACCGGCCAGGTAGCCAGGATCGGCCAGTTGAACTGGGTGTTGAGAATCGCCGTGGCGTAAGCGCCGATGCCGAAATACACCGCATGCCCCATGTCGAACATGCCGGCACGGCCGAGCACGATGTCCTGGCTGAGCGCGACGATGGCGTAGACGGCAAACAGCGAAGCAATGAAGATCCACGTCTGATCGAGCGCCAGAGGAACCGCCAAACCCGCCAGCCACAACACCGCGCCGATCCACGGGCGGTTGATCCAATCGAGCACAGCCTTCATACCTTCTCCGCAACCCGCTCGCCGAGCAGGCCAGTGGGCCTGACGAGCAAAATGCCGATCAGCAGCGCAAAGGTGATGGCCTCCTGCCACGAACTCGAAATGAACCCGGCGGCAAAGGCGTTGAACAGCCCCAGCAACACCCCGCCGAGCATCGCGCCGGGGATGTTGCCAATGCCGCCGATGATCGCGGCGATGAATGCGCTCAGGCCGTAATTCCATCCCATGGTGAAGTACACCTGCCGGTAATACAGCCCGATGAACAAGCCGCCGATCGCGCCGATCGCCGGGCCGATGAGGAACACGCTGAGGATCACCCGATTGACGTTGATTCCCATTAGCCGCGCGGCATCCTGGTCGCTGGCCGTGGCGCGCATCGCCGTGCCATAGCGGGTGTGGTGGACGAACCAGTACAGCACCGCCATGAGCACGGCCGAGCCGACGATGATCAGGACCTGCACCAGATCGATGCGTGCCCCCAGCGCCGTCCAGTGCATCGACGGCAGCAGATTGCTCGGGAACACGCGCAGTTGCGGGCCCCAGATCAACATGATGCCGTTTTCGATGAACAGCGAGGCACCCAGCGCCGACACCACCGCGGACAGCCGGTCTGCGCGCCGTAGGGGACGGTAGGCGGTGAGTTCGAGCACCACCCCCGCCGCTGCCACCACCACCGCGGCCACGAGGAACGCCGCGCCGAGCCACAGCAACTGCGCATGCCCGCTGCCCGCCCCGGAACCCAGCACCACCAGACCGACATACGCACCGAAGATGCACAGGTCGCCGTGGGCGAAGTTGATCAGCCGCAGCACACCGTACACCATGGTGTAGCCCAGGGCGATCAGCGCGTAGATGCCGCCCACGGTCAGACCGTTGACGAATTGTTGAACGACCGTACCAAGCATCGGTGATCTCCTGGATGTGCTGCGCCGCCGCGACCGGCCCAGAGGAATGCCGGCCTTCGCGGCTGCGACGTCACCAGACCGTCAGATCATTTGCCGGTTGCGCTCGGCGGGTAAATGATTTTGTAGGCGCCACCGGGCATGACTTCGAACGCCACATAAGGACTGCCCGTGCGCTCGCCCACGGCGTTCCACGAAAACGTCCCGGTCAGACCCTCGAAATCCTTGA
The DNA here is from genome assembly GCA_021799355.1 of Pseudomonadota bacterium. Taxonomy (GTDB): domain Bacteria; phylum Pseudomonadota; class Gammaproteobacteria; order Burkholderiales; family Burkholderiaceae_C; genus Thiomonas. The sequence goes on along the minus strand of JAJZAQ010000001.1, from coordinate 22,840 downwards.
GTTCGTGCAGGGCGGGAATCAGCTTTGCCGGATCGGCGCTTTTGATTTTTTCTGCGGTGTAGAGAATCGCCCGCAGGCCGTCGGCGTTGGTCAGAGTGAAAATGCTCGGCGGCTGATGCCCATAAGCGGCCTTGAACTGGGCGAGAAATTCCTTCGCCGCAGGATAGGGCAAATCCTCGGGAGCCGGCACATTGATGATGATCGCCCCTGCCGCAGCGTTACCGGCGATTTTGGCGAACGCCACATTCTGATTGGCATCGCCGCCGATGAATTTGGCCTTCATGCCCAGTTGCGCCATTTGCGCCTTGATCAACCCGCCGTCGGTGTAATACCCCGAGAAGTAAATGGCCTGCGGGTTCATCGCCGCCAGTTTGGTCAACACCGGGGTGTAGTTTTGCGAACCGGCGTTGATGTACGCCTTGTCGAGCACGTCGATGCCTTCCTTCTTGGCGTCAGCGACGACTGCATCGGCCAAACCGGTGGCAAAGCTGGAGTGGTCCGTGATGACGGCAATTTTGTTCAACCCAGCCGCCTTGAAGTACCCTGCAGTGAAAATCGCTTCGGCGCTATTGGGCGGAGCGTTGCGGAAAAACGTTTTGTAGCCGCGTGCCGTCAGCTCATCGCTGGTGCCATCGGATGTCTGGATGACGTTGGCGCGGGCGTAAATCGGTTGCGCCGCAAGCGCAGCGCCGCTGGTGTAACTGCCGATCACGGCGAGCACCCCGTCGTTGACCAGTTGCCGGGCACAAATCGCCGCAGGCGCCGCCTCGCCCTGGTCGTCGCACACCTTGACCTCGAGCGGATGGCCGAGCAAGCCGCCCTTGGCGTTTTGCTGCTTCACCAGCAGTTTGACCGCGTCCGCGATCCCCTGCCCTTCATTCGCGTATTGCCCGGTGATCGGCGCCTGCACGCCGATTTTGATCGGCGTGGCCGCCTGCGCGGCACTGCCGGCGGCCATCACACCAGCCGCCAGAAAAACTGAGAGAAGCGATTTGCGCAAAGGGTGCATGAGAGTCTCCGTCGTTCAGGCTCGGTTCGTTCGTCGGCAACGGCCCAGCGGGCGTTTGCACGCTACGGCGACCTGGGCGTGGGCCTGTTGACACGCAGCGGGGTCGCAAACGTATGGCGTAGCGTAGCGGTTTGACTGAACAGGTGTATGCGGGTTTTACCTAGCACAGCATGCTGGTAAAACCTTCAGCGTCTGAGGTATAACCTTTTGCACACTCAAAGTTCTACTCTTTTTTGCAAACGGGTCAAACTCATGGCGGTGAGGACAATCGGTGTCAAGGTCGACGAACGCATCCGTGAACGCATCCGGCTGGCGGCCGAAGCGCAGAGCCGCTCACCGCACGCCCTGGTCAAGGACATGATCCTCCAGGGGCTGGAACGCGTCGAATCAGGTACCACACCATCCGCGGCAGAGGACGTCGCGCCGGACGAGCCGCTGGCGCAGACGGGAACCGTCGTGCCCTTTCTCGACCTGGCGCAGGATGTGCAGCCGCAGACCGTGCTGCGCGCCGCGATCACCGCGGCATACCGCCGCCCCGAGCCCGACTGCGTGCCTGCGCTCATCGCGCAGGCCGAACTGCCGCCGGCGCAGGCCCAGGCGGCAGAGCAAATGGCTCGACACCTCGCCGAACGCCTGCGGGCCAAACCGTCACGCGGACTGGTCGAGACGCTGTTGCAGGAATATGCCCTGTCGAGTCAGGAGGGCATTGCGCTGATGTGCCTGGCCGAAGCCCTGCTGCGCATTCCGGACACCGCGACACGCGATGCCCTCATCCGTGACAAGCTGCGCTCGGCCGACTGGCAAAGCCACCTGGGCGGCGGCCGTTCACTGTTCGTCAACGCTGCCACCTGGGGCCTGCTGCTCACCGGACGGCTGGTGGCCACGAGCAGCGAGACGTCGCTGTCCAACCTGCTCACGCGCATGCTCGCGCGTGGCGGCGAACCTCTGGTGCGCGGCGGGGTGAATCTGGCGATGCGGCTGATGGGCGAGCAATTCGTCCTGGGCCAAACCATCGGCGAGGCACTGGCCAACAGCCGCAAGTCCGAGGCCAAGGGCTTCCGCCATTCCTACGACATGCTGGGCGAAGCCGCGCTGACTGCAGCAGATGCCGAGCGCTACCTGCACGACTACGAACAGGCCATCCACGCCATTGGCAAGTCGGCGCAGCGACGCGGCATTTACGAGGGCCCCGGCATTTCCATCAAGCTCTCGGCGCTGCACCCGCGCTACAGCCGGGCGCAACGGCAGCGGGTGATGCACGAGCTGCTGCCGCGCCTGGTGCATCTCACCCGGCTGGCCCGTCAATACGACATTGGGCTGAACATCGACGCCGAAGAGGCCGACCGGCTGGAGTTGTCTCTCGATCTGCTCGAAAGCCTGTGCTTCGAGCCGACGCTGGCTGGGTGGAACGGCATTGGTTTTGTCGTGCAGGCCTATCAAAAACGCGCGCCCTTCGTGCTCGATTACCTGATCGACCTGGCGCAGCGCTCGCACCGCCGGCTGATGGTGCGGCTGGTCAAGGGCGCGTACTGGGACTCGGAAATCAAGCGCGCGCAGCTCGACGGTCTGGAGGGTTTTCCCGTCTACACCCGCAAGGTGCATACCGATGTGTCGTACCTGGCGTGTGCGCGCAAGCTGCTGGCCGCGCCGCAGGCGGTGTTCGCCCAGTTTGCCACGCACAACGCGCACACGGTCGCGGCGATTCTGGCGATGGCAGGGGAAAATTTTTATCTCGGCCAATACGAGTTCCAGTGTCTGCATGGCATGGGCGAGCCGCTGTACGAGGAAGTCGTGGCCGCCAATGGGCTAAACCGTCCCTGCCGCATCTACGCTCCCGTGGGCACGCACGAAACCTTGTTGGCCTATCTGGTGCGGCGACTGCTGGAAAACGGCGCCAACACCTCGTTCGTCCACCAGATCAACGATCCGCGGCTGTCGCTCGACGCCATCGTCGCCGACCCGGTCCGGCTGGCCCGCAACATCCAGCCATTGGGTGCACCGCACCCCAAAATCGCCCTGCCGCGGGCCCTGTTCGGCGAAGCGCGCGACAACTCCGCCGGCCTGGACCTGAGCAACGAGCAGCGACTGGCCTCGCTAGCCGCCGCCGGCCTTGCCAGCCTGGAGGTGGCTTTGCATGCACGGCCGATTCTGGCCGACGGCGAGGTGCCCGACGGCCCTTCGCATGCGGTGCGCAACCCGGCGGATCGCCGCGACGTGGTCGGCCAGGTCACCGAAGCCACGCCCGAGGTGGCCCAGCGCGCTGTCGCTCTGGCAGTCAAGGCCGCTTCGGTCTGGCAGGCGACTCCACCCGACGAGCGCGCCGCGGTGCTGCGGCGTGCCGCAGACGCCATCGAGGCGCGGCTGCCGCATCTGGTCGCGCTGATCGTGCGCGAGGCCGGACGCACCATCCCTGCCGCCATCGGCGAAGTGCGTGAGGCGATCGACGCGCTGCGCTACGACGCCGCGCAGGTCGACTCCAGACTGCACGGCGCCGAACACCGCCCGCTCGGGCCGGTGGTGGCAATCAGCCCGTGGAATTTTCCGCTGGCGATTTTCATCGGCCAAATCGCCGCAGCGCTAGCTGCCGGTAACGTCGTCTTGGCCAAACCCGCCGAGCAGACGCCGCTCATCGCCTATGCCGCATCGAGTTTGCTCATCGACGCCGGTCTGCCCGCAGGCGCACTGCAGCTTCTCCCCGGGGATGGGCGCATCGGCGCGGCCCTCGTCGCCGACCCGCGCGTGCGCGGCGTGGTGTTCACCGGATCGACCGAGGTCGCGCGGCTGATTCAGACGCAACTGGCGCAGCGGCTGGACCCGCAGGGGCTGCCCATTCCATTCATCGCCGAGACCGGTGGGCAAAACGCTATGGTCGTCGACTCGTCGGCGCTGCCCGAGCAGGCCGTCAGCGACATCCTGTCCTCCGCGTTCGATTCCGCGGGGCAGCGCTGCTCCGCGCTGCGCATTCTGCTGGTGCAGGAAGAAGCCGCCGATCGCCTGCTGACCATGCTGCGCGGCGCGATGGACGAATTGCGTATCGGCCGCCCCGATCGGCTCGACACGGACGTCGGCCCGCTCATCAGCAGCGAAGCACGCGAGACCGTGGCGGCGCACATCGACGCCATGCGCAGTAAAGGGTATGCGGTGTTCGCGCCACCGCTGCCTGCAGACACCCTTCACGGTCATTTCCTCGCGCCGACGGTGATCGAAATCCCCGAGGTCGGCGTGCTCGGCCGCGAAGTCTTCGGCCCGGTGCTGCACATCGTGCGTTACCGCAGCGACGCGTTGGACGCGGCGATCGACGCGGTCAACGCGCTGGGCTACGGCTTGACCTTCGGCATTCACAGCCGTATCGACGAAACCATCGCCCGCGCCCAGGAACGCATCCGTGCGGGCAACATCTACGTCAACCGCAACATGATCGGCGCCGTCATCGGCGTCCAACCCTTCGGCGGCCATGGCCTGTCGGGAACCGGCCCGAAAGCCGGAGGGCCACTGTATTTGCGCCGCCTGCTCAAACCGACCTGCGCACCGTTCCTCCCCTGCACTGCGGCCGGCCAAGCGTTCACCGACGTGATGCAGGCGCTTGAAGCCGCAGGCATCGACCCGCAGCCGATGCAGCGCTACGCCGAGTGTGCCCCGTCCACACAGGCGCAGGAGCTGGCCGGCCCGGTCGGTGAATCCAACCGCTACCAGCTTCGCCCCAAAGGCGCCCTGCTCTGCCGTGCCGACGACACGCACAGCCTGGTGCGGCAAATCGGCGCCGCGCTGGCCTGCGGCAATACCGCGCTGCTCAGCGGCAAGCCAGCAGGGGAAATCATGCAGGCCATTCCTGCCGCTTTGCATCGCTGGGTGCGCGAAATCACCGCGGAAGACCAACCCGCCGCGGCGCTCTACGACGGCGACCCGGCGGGGCTGCAGGCGCTGCTGCTTGATGTGACCCGATACACCCATGCCGTGATCGTCGTCCACGCACTGCCGATCGATCACCGGGAAACTGCCGACTATCCGCTGGAACTTCTGCTCGATGAGCAGTCGGTGAGCGTGAACACCGCAGCCGCCGGCGGCAACGCCAGCCTGATGACCATCGGATAGCCACGACAATGGCCGCCGCGTCTGCGTTGAACAGGCCGTGCCGATGCAATAAAAAAGCCCACTGCTTCGCATGTGGGCTTTTTCTGGTTTTTTGCTTTTTTGGTCGGGGCGAGAAGATTCGAACTTCCGACCCCCTGCACCCCATTCTATAATAACATCGCGCTGCAACCCGCATGAATACTGGATTTGTGCGGTGTCGTCGGGCGCATTTGTGGGAATACAGTGGGAATCGGGGGTTCGGGATGGCCTACATCGAGCAGCGCAAAAACGGGTGGCTCGCGCAGGTGCGGCGCAAGGGCATGCCGTCCATTTCTCGCACGTTCGACCTCAAGGCCGATGCGGAAGCCTGGGCGCGTGAGGTCGAGCGGGAATTGCAGCGGGGGAACATCGCCGCGCTCCGTCAGGATGCGCAGCGGGTGACGGTGGCTGAGGTGGCTGCGCGCTATGCCGAGCAGGTCACGGCACACAAGCGTGACCACAGCGCGGCGGCGATGGTGCGCCGGGCTGTCGAGCGGTTCGGTGCGTATTCCCTTGCCAATGTGCGCAGCGTCGATGTGGCGGTTTGGCGCGATGAGTTGCTCGCGCAGGGGTATGCCGCGCAATCGGTCGTGCATTTTCTTGCGGCGCTGTCGGGCATCTTCCGCTATGCCGAGCAGGAGCTTTCCATCGACTTGCCGCAGGGCAATCCGGTTCGCGCGGTTCGCAAGCCTGCTCGTAACAATGCGCGGGATCGGCGGCTCAAGCCTGGCGAGTTGGACTATCTCTTGCGCGCGGCTGCGCAGGCCCGCTCGCAAGTCGTCGGACTGCCGCAGATCATCACCTTAGCGGTCGAGACCAGCATGCGCTTGGGTGAACTGCTGGCGCTGGAGTGGCGGCATATCGACCTCAAGGCTCGCACGGCGCATCTGCCCCGCACCAAAAACGGTGAAGCCCGCACGGTGGCCCTGTCGAGTGCGGCGGTGGCGGCGCTGCAAAGTCTGCCGCGGCGGCTCGATGGCCGGGTGTTCGGCTGGCAGAACAAGGATTCGTTCGAAAAGACGTGGGCACGCTGCAAGGTGCGCGCCCGCGCCTTGTATGAGGCCGATTGTGCCGAGAAAGGGGTCAAGCCCGACCCGGCGTTTCTGGCCGATCTGCGCTTTCACGACCTGCGGCATGAGGCCACAAGCCGGCTTTTCGAGAAGGGCCTGGGCATCATGGAAGTGGCGAGCATGACGGGCCACAAAAGCCTGTCCATGCTCAAGCGGTATACGCACATCGAGGCAGCGAAGCTCGCGCAAAAGCTCGGGTGAAGCGGAAGCGCCTCTTCTTCCCCCCTTGCCCGATGCCCTGCTCGCGGTGGAGGATGGGGCATGGGGGGAAAGAGGTCACGCGACGGCGCGCAGTCGGGGCGGGAAAAGCCGCCAATACTCGCGCTCGCAAAGCGCGGCGGCTTCGGCCAGTAGTGCGGAGGCTGCGGCCTCGTCGATGCCGAGCCGCCGTGCCAGGTCGGCGGCGGTCATGGGCTTGGGCGCGAAGGTCTGCTCCACGCGCCATCCGCCATGCGCGTCCCATGCCGCCTGCACCGTGGCCGGGCCGATGCGCAGGTCGAAGTAAACCGCTTTGCGCGGGTCTGAAAACTCCCCGCGCAGGCGGCTCATCGCGATGATTTCCGGCTTCATGCTGCGGCTCCTGCGGCCACGGCCCCGCCGATGGTGGCGGCCAATGCGAACAGCGCGATGCCTGCACCGATGTTGCCGGCAATGGCGGCGATCAGGGCGGCAACGGCCAGCAAAAACGCGACAACGGCGGTTAAAATCGATGTCATGGTCTTTCTCCTTGCGAGGGGGTGAGATCACTGCCGGGGCCGTCCAACGCCGTCCAACAGCCCCGGCTTTTTTCATGCCTCTGTCAGCGAAACCGGATACAGCCCGACCCCGCCGTTCGGGTTTGCCTGCAACACATAGCGCGCGCCGCCCTTGGTCAGCTTGTAGTCTGCGGGGGTGGCGTCCCACTGCGCCCGGCTCATCGATTGTGTTTGTGTTTTGCGGCCATCGCTGGGAGGGAGGGGGAGCCGCGTGGAAGCGGCGGCGGGCTGTTCGGCGCGGGGGTTTTGGCGGGTGGGTGCGGGCATGGTTGCTCTCCTGGGGGAATTCGGAATCGCCGGTCGGTCGGGGTCGCTCGCCTGTAGGGGCGGCGGCGCTGGTGCCCGAAGGGCAGCGCGAGTTGCAAGCCGGCGTGACAAAGCGCAGCGTCCCCGCGCAGCGGGGTTGGCGCGACGGGTTGCCAAGCGAGCGCAGGCGCCAAAGCCCCTGGCGACCCCGGACGGCTGGCGCATGCCGCCCAGGAGAGCGCCCGCATCCCACTCGCCCCGCGCCGGGCAGTCCAAAGCCGCGCATGCGCCGCAGGCGCACGTCCGCGCGAAGCGCGCCGTATAGCCCACGCAACCGGCGCAGCCGTGGCTGCGGGGGCCATGTGTTCGGCGAGGGATGGAAGCCCATAAGGGCCGAGACCCCAGGCTCGGCGCTCCGCGCGACAGCCCGTCCCGAAGGGGGTCGCCATCAAAAGGAAATCACGGCCTGCAAGCCGATAAAGCCGGATTTGCTCCCCATGTTGGGCACCATCAACAGATTGATGCCGTATCCGTCCTTGCGTAGCTTCAGGACACCCGCAGCGCCCAGCGGCGCGACAGGGCATTCCTCGCGGGTGTAGCCGCCGACAAGCCCCGCAGCGATGCCTGCGCTGGCCTCGATGCCGGCAGGCAAGGCCACGTGCAGCGGCGTCCAGGCGGCGAGCGCATAAGCCGATGTGCGCCGGTAGCTGTTGCGGTAAAAGCCGGTCATGGCCGACCAGTCGGGCGCGATCTGGTATTCGAGGCCTAGGCCGGGGTTGGACTGGTTGAGTGCATCGCGCGCCCACTGCTCGGTGTGGTAGCTCGTGAGGTTCACGTCGAGCGCCCAAGGCGAAGCATGAGCGGTGCCGGCCAAGGCCAGCAGCAAAACAGCGAGGATGTGTCGGATGTGTCGCATAGCAGGATCTCCCTTCCCTGCACATGCACAGCCCGGCGAAAAAAAGCCCGGCATCAGCCGGGCAAAGGGGGGCGGGCTGAGATTTACCAGCCGATGCTTGCGGTGAGCTTCACTGCCGCCGTGCCGCTGCTGCCGTCAAAGCCCACGCTGGCCTGCCAGTAGGCCGGGTGGTCGCGGAAGGTGAACGCGCGTGCAAAGCCCACGCCTACGGCTGTCGCGCGGCCTACGCCTGCGGTTGTGGCCGTGAGGCTGTAGCCCTTGGGGCCGAAAATTGGCGTCATGCTCGTGGCCGCGGACATGGCTGCCACGCGGTCGGCGTAGCTCTGCGCCTGGCCGAGCACGCCCTGAGTGGCCTGCTGCAATTGCTGCAGGTTCACGGCATCGGTGGGCGCGGTGCCTGGCGCGACGTTGGTAATCTGACGGGCAAGGCCCGCAGCGGCGTTGCCCACGCTCACGCTGTTGTCGCGGTTGGCAACAGACCCCTGGCCGAGCGCCACCGAGTTGTTGCCGTTGGCCGTGGTGTTCGCTCCCAGGGCGACGGAGTTGTTGCCGAGCGCTGCGCTGTTGTCGCCAACGGCCAAAGTGGGGTCAGCCAGCGCCCGCGCCCCGTTGCCAATCGCCACGGAGCCGGCATAGCGGGCCGAAGCGTTCTGCCCGTAGGCCATCGCCCCGACGCCTTGGGCGCTGGCTCCGATGCCCACGGCTACCGCGCCGACACCCTGCGCCTTGGCCGGTGCATAGCCGGTCACGGAGCATTGCAGCGCGCCATTGCTCACCGTGCATACCCCCAGCTGGCCGTTGACGACCGCTTGCAGTTGCACGGTGTTTTGCTGCCCGATTTGCAAAGCCTGGCCTGCGGTCTGCTGTGCAGCGGCGGCGGCTTGCGCAGCGCCGTTCGCGGTCTGTTGTGCAGCGGCGGCGGTCTGTTGTGCCTGCCCTGCGGCCTGCATTGCGCCGTTCGCGGTCTGCTGCGCGGCGGCTGCGGCTTGACGGGCCGTGGTGTCCGTGCCGCCCGCCTGCGCGGCTTGCAGGGCTTGCTGCGCGGTCTGATTGGCCTGCGTGACGCCGGAATCGAGGGCGCCGATGGCCGCACCGACGTTGTTATAGGTTTGGCCCTGCACGGTGTAATTCGGCAGCGTTATCGTGCCGTCGGATTGTGCAGCCGCACCGCCGCCGAGCGCAGAGGCCGTGCTGCTCGCAGTGTTGCCGCTGTTCTGCAACGCCTGATTCGCAGTCGTTTGGGCAGACTGCGCGGTCGTTTGGGCTGATTGAGCGGTTGTTTGAGCAGATTGAGCGGTTGCCTGCGCAGCCTGCGCGGTTTGCTGCACGCTGTAAAGCTGGCTGCCGTTGACCGCATCGGTGCTGCTAGAGTTCACCTGCCCCGGCGAGACGTTCGTGATCGTGCGAGTTATTCCTAGACTTGCATTGCCGACGCTGACCGTGTTGGATACGCCGCCGTCGCTGCTGTTAAAGCCAAGCGCAACGGAGTTCGTTCCGGTGCTGCTTGCTTGCCCGCCCACGGCGACAGAAGTAGATGTCCCGGCATTCGTTGACCCGCCTACCGCCACGCCGCCGACCGTGGATGCGCCATCGCCCACGGCAACGCCCGAGCAGTTGCCGCAAGTTTGCTGCGCGCCGTTTCCGACTGCCACACCTGCGGCGGCATTGCTGTTGTAGCCAAGCGCTGTGCCCGTGCTTGCTTTTGCACCGGCGCCCACAGCCGTCGACTGCGAGAGAGGCGCATAAGCGCCCGCGCCTACGGCTGTCGTGCTGTTCCCCAAAGCCTGCGCCCCTGCGCCAAGCGCCGTCGCGCCTTGGCTTTGCGTCGGGTTAGAGAGCGATGTCGTCGCCTGCGCACCTTGGCCCACAGCCGTTGCGTACCCGCCGTTTGCGCCTGCCTGCGCACCGACTGCCGTATTGCCGTTGCTCACCGGCCCGCCGCTGTTTGCGGTCGCTGCCGTGCCGAGCGCCGTGTTGTTCTGGCTGTAGACCGTGGCAGTGCCGTTCCAGCCACTTGTGCCCGCAACGGCACCATTGCCACTCGCAATGTTGCCGTTGCTGTCCTGCTGCGTCACGCCATTCGTCGCCCCCGGCACGGTGCCCCCGCCCGTCACATCAGCCCACGCCGGGGCCATCGTCGCCGCCAGTGCGGCGGCCAATAAAAAAAGTTTGCGTTTGCGCATGTTCACTCCTTTGCACGCGCGGGCACAGCGCCCGCATTCCGCATGCGCAGCGCGGCGAAATGGCGCGCTGTGGGCAAGCCGGGCCGGGAATCCGGGGCGATGCAACAGGCTGGTTTGCTCGTCGCCGCCCCGGCTTGTCCATCAGCGCGCCGCTGCCTGTCGGGTTGCAATGCCGCGCACCTGTACGCGGTCGCCTTGCATTTCAATCGCCGCCGAGGTATAGCCCTGCGCGCGGGCTTCCAGCAGGCCGTCCAAAACGGCCTTTTCCACCAGGCGCACCACTTCGCGCACGCCGTAATGGGCCAGCTTTTCGCGGCGAGTGACCAGATCAATCAACAGCGCGGTGTCAACGCTTTGCAGGGCGATGCCTACATCGGCGGCAAAGCCTTGCAGGAAGCGCCCGACAATTTGCACCACGGCCCGGCGGTCCAGATCGCCAAAGGGGTACACCTCGTCTAGCCTTGCAAGCTGCTCGGGGCGAAATACACCTTGCAGCGCGTCCTTTACGGCGGCGGTTCGCGCCTGCGGGTCGGCGGTTTCGGCCACGATGCGGGCGATGCGATCATGGGCTGAGTTGCTGGTGAGCACGATGACAAAACCGCTGGCGCTGTAAGTGCGGCCCGTGCTTTGCTCGGTCAGCCTTCCTTCATCGAACAAACCCATGAGAAGTTTGAACACGTCGGGGTGCGCCTTTTCGATTTCGTCGAACAACAGCACACCGGTTTGCTTGCTGCCGATTTCGCGGCACAGCCAACCGCCCTGATCGCTGCCCACATAGCCCGGCGGCGCGCCGGTCAACCGCTGCGTGCTTTGGGCTTCGGTCATTTCGTTGCAATCCACGCGGATTAGGCGCCCGCCGGCCAGCACGTCGGCCAGCGCCTTTGCCAGTTCCGTTTTGCCTGCGCCGGTGGCGCCCACGAACAGCAGCACGGCCACGGGCTTGCTGCGGCGCAGGGCCGCGCGGCGGTACACGAGGCGCACGACGTCTTGCACGATGGCATCCTGGCCTATAACGCGGGCCTGTATGGCGGCAATGGCGGCGTCTGGCGCGAGGTGCGACAAGTCCAGGGTGCCGCCCTCTGCGGGCGCGGCGGGCGATTGGGACACAAAGGCTTCCAGGGCCTGCGGGTCGCTGGCAAGGTCAAAAATGTTTGGCATGATCTTTCCTTTCAGCACGAGGTCAATAAAAACGCCGCATGCAGCGGCAATGGCTGCGGATAGCAAGGCGTCCCAGAAGCCGCCATTGCCTGCGGCAACGGACAACACGTCACGCCAAGCCTGGCCCGCGGCAAAGCCGCCCACCAGGGCGGCAAGGGTTAGCGCAACGGGTTTGCCGGCGTAAAAGGTCAGCACGGACACATTGCGCCTGGCGGCTACCCAAACCGGCAGGCCCAGCGCGGCGGCCATGCCGGGCCAGCCCGTTGCCAAAAAGGCGGCGGCCAGCACACCAAGCAACCAGCGCAGGGCGATTTCAGGCAGCATGGCTGGCTCCTGCATTGGGCGTGGGCGCTGCCGTCCATTGCGGCACCAGGGCGGCAGGCATGGCGGCGTCGGGTTGCTTGAGGTAAAGGTCGAGGGTGGCCCCGCCGGCGGTGGTGGCGTCGGTGTCCACGGTCACGTCCAGGCGGTGCAGGCCCGCGGCCAGATGCAGTGGCGCCTGCCCGGCCTGTGGGGGCTGGCCGCTGTTCCACAGCGCGCTATATGTGCGGTCTAGCGCGATCACCGCGTCGGCGCGCTGGTCTACCCGAATGCTGGCGGTGGCGCTGCGTCCGCCGGACAGTTGGGCAATGAGCAAGTAAGGGCCGGCAGTGGGCGCCTGGAAATACAGGCTGTAGGCGTAGCGCACCTTGCCGCCCTGGGTTACAAACCCGGCCATGCTAGGCGGCACCACGGCGGAATAGCTGGCGGTGGGGGTGTCTTGCACCTGCGCCGCAATGGCCTGGCCGTCTGTGGTTTGCAGGGCCACATAGGTCGTGCCAGGATGCAGCGGGGCACTGGCGGGCAGAGCTGGCAATTCAGCCTGGATGGGGCCCGCAGCAGGGCCAGCAGCGGGGCCGGCAGCAGGGGTTGCCGCAGGGCGGGCCGCCGGCTGTGGGGCCGGGGCCGCCGGCTGTGGGGCCGGGGCCGCCGGCTGTGTAATGGCGGCGGGGGCCACAACAGGGGCCGGGGCCGGTGCTACGGCTGCGGGCCGCCCTAGGCGGGCCAGCGTGCCCAGCAGTAGGGCCAGCAGCAGAATTAGGCTAAAGGCCGCGCCGATGTAAAGGTAAGGCGGCGGCACGCGCAGGGTGGCTGCCATGGCATCCAGGCGTGCGCGGATGGCTTGCAATAGGGCTAGGGCTTGCATAGGGGTCTCCAGGGTTACGCGGGCATATGCCTGTACCCCATATGCGTGCCCCGGCGAAATCAAAACGCCATTTCGACCCCCGTATCGCGGCGCGGCTGTTGCTGCTGCACGAGGTCGTGCGCGGCGGTCTTGGTTTGTTCTAGCCCCGCCTGGCGGGCCATTTTTTCCGTGTCCTGTGTGTATAGCGTGACGTCCTCACGGGCGCGAGTAATGTTCACGTATACCTCGCGGCTGTTGTGCCCTGCCGCTTCCGTGTTGTGATGAATCATCACGGCGTCCACGGTGCGGCCCTGGCTGCTGTAGCTGGTCACGGCATAGTCGTGATCGGCTTTGAGCGCTCGCAAGTCGGCCTGCACGGTCTGCGCCTTGGGGCCGTCGCCTAGGCGCAGGGTCACGCGGTCGCCGTCGATGCGCTCGATGGTCGCCACCTGGCCGTTGCGCACCTTGGTTCCGTCGGGCAGCAGATGGTTTTCCGTAAAGCGCATGCGGTCGCCTGCCACGATGCCCCGCTGCTCGGCGTCGTAGGCGGTGATGCGCGGGCGGCTATGCAGGTCGATGATGCGCGCATGACCTTGCGTATCGCGCACGTGCAGCACATTGGCGCGGGCATCAGCGCGCTCGACCGTGTATCGGACTGTCTGGCGCTCGGCTCCTTTGCCTGTCGTGACTTCCACGACTTGACCGGCGCTGTAGCTGGCCGCGCGCTTGGCATCTGCCTTGGTCATATCCGCAGCACGCAAAACCGTCGCTTGCGCGGCATCCTGGCCGAGCGCGCCGGCGCGCTGTAGCTCCTGCCGGATGGCGTGATTGAGCGCCTTGCGGTCGCTGTTGGTGCTCGTCAAGACCAAGGTATTGGCGCGGGTCTTGGCATCGAGCGCGGCGTAATCCTTGGCAATCTGCGCAATCACGGCGGCGTTGTCCTGACGGGCCGCCGCCCGCAGTTCCTCACGCGATGCACCAGCAGGCAAGGCGGCTCGGGCCGGGGCGATCTCTCGGGTTTGCAAGCGGGCCAAAGCGGCGGCCTCGCGCTTGTGCAGGACATCGGCGACGGCGGCCTTTAGCTCGGCGGTTTTTTGCCGGCGGATGGACTGCTCGCCAAGCACTGCCATCGGCATGTGCGCCTGCGCCCGCTCGAACGCTCGCCCGCGCTCTACGGATTGATGTTGCCTGCTGTCGCCTAAGAAAACGGTGCGCGCTCCGCTGGCTTCGGTGGTGCGCACCACGTCGCGAAAAGCCCTCTGACCCGCCATGCTCGCCTCGTCCATGATGCGAAGCTCGCGGATGGCCGGCGCGCGGGTGTCGAGGTCGCGGCCTCTCTCGGCCAGCGCCTGGCGCTCGGCGATGAGGTGGCTCGCCGTGGTGGTGGTGGTGATGCCCGATTCGCGCTGCATGGTGGCGGCTTGCTCGGACCCGTTGCTGTGACCCACCACGCGCCAGCCCCGCGATTCCGCGGCTTCGCGGACAAATTCCAACGCGGTCGTTTTTCCTGTGCCGGCCAAACCTTGCACGCCTTGGAAGCGATCGGATCCGCACAAAATCATTTTTGCGGCGGCGCGTTGCTCGTCGGAAAGGGCAAAACCCTTGCGCGCCTCGAAACGCTGCAAGGCGGCATTGAATTCGCGCTCGGTCATCACCGCCATATGCGCGCTTTTGCCGGCATGCAAGCGGCGGTCGGTGTCCTTTTCTTCTTCGAGCGCCTGCCGGGTGGTATAGCGCGGGCCTTTTTGGCCGTCGTCGGCGCGCAATAATGTGCCGGCCTTTTCACGCGCCGAGATTTCCGCTTCGATGGCCTCGATGCCCGCCTTGCCCTCGGCAAAGCGCAATGCCTGGCGGTGTAAATCGGCACGTGTAAATACCGCCTCGCGTTCGGTAAGGTGGTTCACCGCCTTGTCCACGGCTTCCTGAGCCGATAATGCGGCGGATATTTTGGGCAGCGGCTGCAGGGCAGGCGCATGCCTTTGCGCCGGTTTAATCCCTAACGCGGCGGCTTGGGCCTGCCAGCGGGCGGCATGGGCATCGCGGGTTTCGGGTAAATCCTTGGCGGTGCGGGTGTCCAGCTTGGCGACTTGCTTTTCATTAAAGCTGGCGTCGGCATAACTGGTGCCGCGTTTTGCCAAGCCTTCCATAATTTGCTCGGTACGGGTGGAAAACTCGCGCAGGTCGGCGGAGGAATAATCATCAATTTCGACGCGACCCTCTTTATCAAAGCGAACGGAATAACCGGCCTTTTGTAGTTCGGCGGCCAGCGTTGCGTGATATACCGCGTCGGCGGCCCTGCGGGCGGTAAATAGCTGCTCATTGCTTAAGCTGTAGGCTTTACCCGTGCGAGGGTCGATGGTGACATTGGCAATAATGGCGTGCGTGTGCAATTGCGGGTCTTTGGCACGGCTGGATACATGCTCGAACGTCGCAATTGCCAAGCCTGCACCTTTGGCATATTCGCCACTGCGAGGGCGATAAATTGCCCCGTGGCGCTCCAAGTAATCCAGTGCGGCATTTACAGCGGCGCGATGGGCGGCAATGGCCCGTTTGTCGTCAAAAACCAAGGCTTGCAGACTTACGCTTTTAGGCGCGCTGATGGTGAAGTCCCACCCTGCCCGGTGCTGGTGCTCGCCCTTTCGGGTGGTGCCAAGCTGCCGGGGGCCGGTGGCATCCACAATCCGGCCTTTCAGGGTTTCGGTTAACTGCTCGGCATTCACTCTGCCACGCAAACCCATTAACGCGGCGGCCTGGCCTCGCCATTGGCTTGGCACATGCTCGCCGCTGTAATACTCGGCGGCGGCTTGCTCGCGGGTGTAATAACCGGCAGCGTCGGATGGGTTTTTAATATCGCTCTTGGAAATCATTGCTCAACTCCTTTCAGGCCCGCCCTTGGTTGGCGGCAAGTTTGTTTCGATACTCCACGATGGCGGCGGGGACATTGGCGATGGCCGATTTAAGGGTGGGAATAATGGTTGGCAACTCCGCCTTAATAAACGCAAGGTCGGCCAAAATCGCTGACATATTGGCCGATTGCAGCGCGGAAAACCGGGCGTATTGGCCGGGGGACATGCCCTGCTCGGCGGCTACACGGGAAATAAAGGCGTATTGCTCGGGGGTTACACGAAACTCAATTTTCATAACCGATCTCCATTGGGTCGCAGGCGGATTGCCTGCACCCCCTATGCACCGCCAGGCGAAATGCTGTCCGACGCCGGAAGCAAGCAACCATGCGGGCTGCGCGGCCCCGGCGGGGACAAGGCGCATGGTCGCATGTCGGACAGGGGGAGCAAGCAATGAAGCGGGTTCCCGGCGCAGGCACGGGTGCGTCGTGTCTGCGACTAGCCCATTCATGGGCGGCCTTCCCTTGGGGTGTTAGGTAATAAGGGCTAAGGCGGCATTTACTGCCCCGCCAGCAAGGGCAATAATAATGCCGTAATCGCAATATGCCCGCTGCTTTTCCGGCCATAATATGGCAGCGCGAATCGTGGCAATGCTGATAGCAGCGGCGATGCAGGCCATCGTAGCGGCAAAATACCCCGCCGGGATAGCCTGGGCCATGCCAAGCAATACCGTTGCGCCGGATATAATGGCGGCAAAATTGCGGGCTGTATCGCGGTTTTGCCCATGCCCGGCAGCAAATACCCCGGCGATTGCGGCCAGCCCTGCAGCCAGCGCAGCGGCGGCGGGGCGATTGGGCAGAAATTGCAGGATAACCCAGGCAATGCCAGGCCACAAAACCAATGGCGCGCCGTATTTTAATATCGCGCCAAATGCCCGGGCAGCGCCCGATGCGGCGCTGTAGCGCGATATGAGCAGCGGCGATAACAGTTCGAGGACACCAAAGGCGGCGCCGATAAAGTACGATATTTCGGCGGGGAAAATGATGTGGTAATACGCGGCGGTTAATATCGCCACAACGACGGCCAGCAGTAGGCGCAGCAAAAATGCGGTCACGATAACACCTCGTCAAGTGCGGACAATTCGGGGGATTTCACGGCGCTAATGCCGTCCCGCCATTCTGGACTTTCCACAAATGGCGGCTGCGTGGCGGTCGGCTTAGGCGGGAATGGCTGCACCAGTTTTCCGAGAACGTCGCCGATTTGCATGATTATTTCGGGGCCATCCGGGGTAATGGCAAGGCCCATTAAATCGGCAGGGCTAATAACCGGCTGGCGGTCTGGTGTTGCGGTTTTGCCCGCCACCGCGCCGGATTGGGCAGTGGTGGAATAGCGGATAATCTCCCTCTCGCCTATACGCTGAGCTATAGCGGCAGCGGTCAAATCCGACACTTTGCAGTAAATCTTGGTGCTTTGCATTGCCAGCATCGGGGCGGCTTTTTCCCGGCCGACCAGCGCGGCTAATTGGCTTTCATCCTGCTGCGCGCGAATAACCCTAACGCCACGACTGCGCCCGATTTCCTCGATTTTTTGGATGGCCGGGAATGCTGCGGGGCCAAGCTGCGGCATTTCATCCAAAATCACCCACAGCCCCGGCGAGCTGGCGGGTTTTTCTGGCATATCGGGACTGGCGATGTAATCGGCGATGATTGCCAATGCCGCGCCAAATAAGGCACTGGCGGCGGTCGCATAATTGGCGTTGTTGTTTAACACCAATGGCGCGGCGGGGGCTTTAAGCCAGTTGCGCAGGCTAATGCGCTGGCGTGCTGGATTGTCCACAGCGGCCATTTGGGCAATCCAGGCGGTGCGCTCGGCAAGGGTCGCCAAAATGCCTTTTTCTGCCGTACTGGCCTCGCCGCCCAAACTGGTTAAGCTTGGCAAAACCTGCATAATTTGCGGGTCGGAGCTGGCGGCCTGGCGGGCAAGCTGGTCGGGTGGTAAACATAGCGCCTGGTGTAAATCAGCCCATCCCCAATCCGGGGGCAGGCTGCGCACCAGGGCGGCTAAAAGCTGGCGGGCAGCGTTGTAGAAAAAGGCGTTTTCTCCACGCAAGCCCTGTTCGCCAATTAAAATGCGAGCAAATTCCTGCGCCCGGGGCGGGGTGTTTATATCGTCGCCCACAGCCCAAATCGCGGCGCGGTTATCCCACGGCCCCAGCAATAGGGCGTTGGGGGTATGGGTGGTGTAGTCGCCCTTGGGATCGTGCAGCAATATAGCGTCGCCGCGTGACAGGACTTGCTGCAAAACGCTGGACAGCAAAACCGTTTTGCCAGCACCCGGCAACCCTAAAACATAAAAATGGCCGACCTCGCGCGTTTTTGATAAGCAAACGCCGCCGATGGTGATGCCATCGGCATCAGGCCCCTCCTGGGCTTGTAGGGCGGACTTGGCAGCGGTGGGCTGTGGGTAATACCGGGCGCCCCTTTTGTGCTCTATTTCTGGCTGCCGGGCGGCCAGCGCGGCGGCGGCCAGGGCACCGGCCAGCGCAGCGGCGCCGGGAAAATAAAGGGATAGGGGCGCCAGTGGTGAGCCAGCGGCGGCGCCTGCCGCGGCCCCGCCCAGCGCGGCGGCGATGACCTCGTCCGCCCGAACGCGAAGATTATTCATGATCACCCCCGGTTGGTTGGCACAAATAAACGACCGTCTGCGTTTTATGAAAGAAAACGCGCCGAAAGGTCGCCCGATTTTTTGTAAGGATGGAGCCGGGGGCCAAGAAAACGGCCCGGCCCTGGTAGGCCAGGTCGCCCTGGACGGGGGCCAAAATGGTGTAGCGGCAGAATTGGCCCAAGTTGGCAAGGCTGATTTTGGGGATTGGCATAGGGGCTCCGAGCAATGTATGAGAAAGTATGATTGGCTAAGTGCTTGAAAAACAACGGGTTTTAGTGCGATGTATGATTTCCTCCTACCGTTATGTGGGAGGAACTCATACTTGTTTCGGCCAACACACGCCCCGCCCGCAGGGTTAGCACCAAGGTAGTTAGGGCTAGGGTGGATAAAAAGTTGTCGCGGCCTCCTGTGGCTTTAATCCGTTCGGCGCATTCATCAAACAATTGCAAAAAGTCCTGATCGGAGTTGGATAGGGCCAGACAAATATCTTCCAGAACTCGGGCGGCCGTGATTGAGCATTGGGGGGCGCTGCCTTGAAAAAGGATGCGGGTGTTGCGGTAGTCAGACATGGGTTTTCTCCAGTTGCTATGGGCCAGGCGGCCACACCCCTTATTCACCCCGCGGCGAAATGAATGAGGGGCCGGGGGCGGCCCCCAACCCCTCCCCACGCGAAAGGAAAGCTGCCACCCCAACCCCACCGCAAAATCCTTTTTTAGCCCGTTGGAGCCGAGAACGGGCGGCGCGTGTAGGGTTGTAGCCACCCGACAAAAAAACGGCGCCAATCGCGTTTTAGAGCCTCTGGGCCACATTCCTTTCGCGCGGTTGCCTTTTTGGCGCGCCCCGCGCGCCTGTTGGTGGCAGGTGGCAGGTTGGGTGGCAGGTTAAAAAATGAACTTGCCACCTCGTAACCCATTGATTTATCGTGTGTTTTTGGCAAAAGGTGGCAGGTGGCAGGTTGTTTCTGAACTTTTACACGCGCGCGCGCACGCGCGCACACGCAGGTGCAAGTTTTGGGTTCTAACCTGCCACCTGCCACCGGAGGGGAAAATCTGTTTAGAATCATAGGGTTCGCGGGTGGCAGGTTGGGGGCGAGACTTGCCACCTCAACCTGCCACCTTTATGGCCCTGCCCTGTGTGCTGGCGTGCGGCTGGTGCGTAAAAAAAAGCCCGCGTCGGATGGGCGGGCTAGAGGAAGGCGGCGGGTGGAAGTGGGGGCTTAGTCTTCCCTTTGTGGAGCAGTAGGGGACGAGGTGGGCAGCATGGCAAGTGCCTGGCGCTCTGCCTCTGCCCGCTCCAGACCAGCGCAAAATTCCAGGATCGCGGCGCGCTCCTCAAAGGCTTCGCGCTGATCATCTGTCATTTGAGGGGTTGCCTGCGCGATTTTAGAAAGCCGCGATTGCAATGCGGCGAACTCATCAAAGCGAAATTGCGTTTTCATTTTCGCGCCTGATATGCGTTATAATGCGACGGCCCCCCATCATCCGGCGATTGCGTTAGCTGAATGTTCACCATGCGCACCTTTTGGCCTTTGATTTTCTTGTCCTGGGTTTTGAGTTTGTCGCCCAAAATTTGCTTGACCCGTGCCCAAAATCGCTCGGCTGAAACAGGCATCGTCCCGTGCATTTGCGCGTGGAAGCGGTAATCGCTGTAAACATCTGTGCGCGATGTAAAATCGGCATCGCTCAAAACGCCCCGCTCATCTTGCCACCACGCCAAAACATTGTTGGTTTCGCGCTGGCCGGTTTCCAGAATATCACGCATCTGCGCGCTGATGACAGGAAAACGCCCGCGTTGAACAAGCCTTAAAAGCCCGGCAATGGCCCAATTCAGCACCCCGGATAGCTCATTTTCAATGATTTTCCGGGCAAGCAACGGGTCTTTTTCATGGTCGGCAAATTGTCGCTTGAAATCGACAACGGCAAATCGGCGCCAAAAACCGTGTGTCTGGTCGGAAATTGCGGGCAATTCATTGCCGCAAATAATCCATTTTGCGAACGGTTTTAAGTTGATCGGGTCGCGGAATTTGCGGTCGATTTGCACGACCCCGCCCGATATGAGCGTTTTCAGCCGCTGTTCATCGATTCGCCGCGGGGTTTCATCCACCCAAACCAGACTGGCGCCAACCAAAGAGACCAGCGCAAACCCGTCCAGATTGGCCAGTCCGATGCTGCTAATTTTGGCGTGCAGCGCGGCGATGATTTCCACCAAGGTTGATTTTCCATTTGCTCCACTGCCCAACCACCACATGCCGGACTGATATCTCGTGTCGGGCATGAGAGTATACCCCGCATATTCCTGCACATAATCGCGCGTCTCCGCGTCGGGCAGGATTTCTGCAAGGAATTTGTGGAACAGGGGCGCTTGCGCTTCGGGCAGAAAATCACACTTGATTTTATAAGCAAGCCCGATGCCCTTTTCTGGTTTTTTCAGTTCCAGTTGCCCCTTTTCAAAATCGACATGCAAATAACCATTTTGCAGGGGCAAAATAATGCGATTCTTGATTTCGATTTTGGGCAGGGGGCGGGCTTTGAGCAAAGCGGCGGCGGCGCAGGATGTGGCAAGCCTGGGCGTGGCGCGCGATTTGTGGCGCTCATGGCTGGAAAGCCAATTAAATGCTTTCTTTTCCATTTCGCCGGGTTCAATGGGCGACCAAATATCGCCGTCCCATGCATAAATAATCGACCCATCGCTCACAAAATTAGGGTTTGCGGCGATCAAGCTGGAAAACTCCAATTCCGGCGACGGCGGCGCGTCATTTTGTTTTTCGTCCGGTTTTGCCGGTTTTGCCGTCGGTTTGGGTTTGGCTTTGGCTTTGGTGTTCGTGTTCATTTTGCCCCCCCGCGGATGGCGTTTTTCGCCATCTTTTTAACCATTTCCATACGTTCCCCGGCGTGCAAAATCGCTTCAAGCGCATTTTCGAGCTCGGGAATGTCCATATATGGCGAGCAAATTGCCAGCAAATCGACGTGCGCCTGAAAAAGCGCATCAACGGCTGACATTAGGCTGCCCCATTTATCAGGGCTGATGCCTTTTTTGCGGTGCCAACCCGGTTTGTCGGGCAGAACTTGCGACCAATCCAAACCGATCGACGCTAAAATGCTTTCCCGATTGCAGCCCGCAAAACAATTGATCAAAAGCAAGCCGTCGCCATTTTCTGCAAGGGAGAGCGGCCAGCCATGCCCGTTGCAAACCGGGCATTTTGTCCTAAATGCTCGAATGTTTTCCCCTAATGGCGATTTATAAACCCGGTGTGGCAGGCGGGAGATAATCAGGTCAAGACCTTTTTCCATTTTCTCGACCCCCCTCACACGAAAAGCTCG
This sequence comes from Pseudomonadota bacterium, assembly GCA_021799355.1. GTDB lineage: Bacteria > Pseudomonadota > Gammaproteobacteria > Burkholderiales > Burkholderiaceae_C > Thiomonas. The sequence goes on along the minus strand of JAJZAQ010000001.1, from coordinate 1,401 downwards.
GCTTGGCCCAGCGCTTCTAGCTCGCGCCGATCAGCCAGCACTTGTTGCACGCGACGTTGGGTGCAGCCCAGGCGGGCGGCCAGGTCTGCGGTGCAGGTAGGAGATGGCTCCGGCTCGGCCAGGGCTACGCCAGCGGCGCCCATTGCCTCGGCGGCGGCCTCACAAGCCAGCAGGATTTGCAGCGGATCTGCTCCGCCCATGCCCGGGTCTGCCTGGTCAAATGGCACGCCCTCACCCCCTGCGCGCAGGGTTTGCAGGGCGCCGCCCGCCATGCGGCGGGCCTGCGCGGTGAGAAAGTCGGCTAGCCCTGTTGCTTCGCGGTCAGGATGGCTAGCCGCGGCGATCCATGCATCTGCAGCATCGATGCTTGGGTAAAACCTGCGGGCTGCAGTTAGGGCTTCGGCGGCGTGGGCTGGCAGCGCGGCCAGCAGGCGGGCGGGGGTCATGCTGCACCCCCTTTCACGCCCAGCCGCGGGCGACCTGGGCGGCGGGTGGGAGCCGTTGGGGCGGGGTCTGGCTGGGGTGCCTGGGCCGGGGCGCTGGCGCCCGACAGGCTATCCACAAACTGCTGCAGCGCAGCGGCGGGAACCAGTCGGCGCGCGCCGATTTTTACTGTGGGGAATGGGCACTGACCCCGCGCCATTAGGTTGCGCAGGGTTTGAGGCGCCAGGCTAAGCGCCCGCGCCGCGTCCTCGATGCTGAGAAGTAAAGGCTGAATAGTGGGCATGGCCGCACACTCCTAGGGAGGAATGTCCGGCGTGCCCTTCACGCATGGCGCAGCACTGCAGTGCTTGCGGTGTTACCCGGTGGCCCGTCCGTGCTTGCACGCGTCTTGCAAGCCTGCCTGCAAACAACCACCGCACCGCCGCCGTTCCCTCGGGGCCTGGACACTATCCCCGAGGGAACGGCGCGCCGGGGCCGTGCGCCCCGTACCCACTCGCTCCCGGGGCACGACCCCGGCGCTCTTTTTTTCCTGGGCGCGACCCCAGGCGTTGGTGTAACTATACCCGCAAATACTCAGGGAAGCAAGCTCTGCACGAAATCCCGCACGGCGCAATGTAGAAATATGCGCAACAAATCTAGTTCCCAGAAATTCACCGTGAATTTCTGGCTTCAGCGGCGAGTGGGAATCGGGTGGGAATTGCGGAAGTATGCGCAGGTATGGGGCAGTAGTCGCTGTGGGAATCCAGTGGGAATGCGTTCCCACAAACGGCAAAAAAAATCCCACGCTGCAAACGTGGGATTGTTTCTAACTCGTTGATTTTGCGTTGTTTCTTGGTCGGGGCGAGAGGATTCGAACCTCCGACCCCCTGCACCCCATGCAGGTGCGCTACCAGGCTGCGCTACGCCCCGTCGACCAAGCCAATAAATATAGCAGATTATTCGAGGCTCAGGAGAGAT
>JAJZAQ010000012.1 GCA_021799355.1 Pseudomonadota bacterium | reverse complement strand
CGATATGCTCGAACCCTGCGGGATGGTGGCCTCCAGGCGCCGCATTCCCGCACCAGCTTCCGGGATTGTCCGCCATGTCCCCGCAAACCCTCCGCAAACCCGGCCTGTCCGAAGCCGACTACCTGGCCGCCGAGCGCGACGCCGAAGTCAAGCACGAATACATCGACGGCGAACTCTACGCGATGACCGGCGCCAGCCGCCGCCACGCGCTGATCGTCACCGCATTGGTGCTCGCGCTCGGCCCGCACGCCCGCCGCCGCGGCTGCCAGCTGTTCACGGGCGACCTCAAACTGCGCCTGCAACTCGCTGGGGCGACGATTTTCTACTACCCCGACCTGATGGTCGCGTGCGACCCCACCGACCAGCCCGACCCCTATTACCTCACCCGCCCCTGCCTCGTCGCCGAAGTCTTGAGCCCCAGCACCGAGCGCATCGACCGGCGCGAAAAACTGCTCTCTTACATCTCGCTGCCCAGCGTGCAGGAAGTGCTGCTGGTCGCGCAGGACGCGCCGGCGGTCGAAATCCACCGCCGCCGCAACGCCTGGCAAGCCGAGGTGCACACCGACGGCGCGCTGCGGCTGGACTGCCTGGATGCCGACCTCGCGGTGGCCGACGTCTACGCCGACGTCGCGCATCTGCCGCCTGCCCAGGAAGGAGCCGCGCGATGAGCCCGCACCCTGCCGCCATACCCACCCTCAGCGCAGAGGAATACCTCGCGCAAGAGGATCTCGCTGCGGAAAAGCACGAATACATCCGCGGCGAGGTGTTTGCCATGGCCGGCGCCAGCGACGCGCACGTCACCACCGCCGGCAACCTCTTTGCTGCCTTCAAATCCCACCTGCGCGGCAGCGCTTGCCGTGCGTTCATCGCCGACATGAAACTGCGCGTGCAGGCCACCGACGCGTTTTTCTACCCCGACGTGTTCGTGCTCTGCGGCGAGCCCGTGCCCGTACAGCCGCAATTCAAAACCGACGCCACGCTGATCGTCGAAGTGCTCTCACCAGCGACCGAAGCGTTCGACCGCGGCGGCAAATTCGCCCACTACCGACGCTTGCTCAGCCTGCGCGAATACGCTTTGGCCGACCCCGCCACCCGCACGCTCGACCTTTACCGCAAAGGCGGGGACGGCCTCTGGACCCTGCACCCTTATTCCGGCGACGACGTGGCCGACTTTGCCAGCATCGGTCTGCGGCTGCCGCTGGCCGAGGTGTTCGAGGGGGTGGGCGAACCGACGGCAGGTAACGGTGGCTGAGCGCTGTGGGCAGGGTGACCGACGGAGTGTGACCGCCCCGCGGTCGTCGCGCGGCATGGGTTGGGCCGACGTGGCAAGGCCGACCGCACATGCCGGTTGAGTCCTTCATTCGCCGCCTGCTGCGCTGGCGCCCTGGCGGCCTGGCCCGCGACGGCGCGCGCATCCTGCTCGGGCTAGGCCTGCGCACGGCGGCGCAGGCTGCGCTGGTGCTGCTGCTGGCGCGCTGGCTGGGGGCGGCTGGATACGGGGCGTTCGTTGCCGCGCTGGCCGTCGCCAGCTTTTTCACCCCGCTGGCGGGCATGGGCATGGCGGCGGTCATCGTGCGCGACGGCTCGGCGGGTCGCGCTAGTCTGTTCGCTCTTCGGCGGCGAGCCTTGCGGCTTTGGGCCATTGCCGGTGTCGTCGGCGTCGGCCTTGCAGTCGTGGCGATGCACTGGAGTCTTCCGTCCGCCGCGCCCCTTGGCGCGCTGTTCCTGCTGGCGGTGGGCGAGGTAGCAGCCGGGTCACTGGTCGAACTGCTCGCCCGAATCGAACAGGCGCAGCACCGGGCGATGCGCTTTGGCCTGCTGACGGCTGGCCTGCCGCTGGCGCGGCTGCTGGCGCTAGCCGTCCTGCTGTTGCTCGCCACGCCATTACCCGCGGCATGGATGACCGCCTACGGCGTCAGCAGCGTGCTCTACGCCGCGGCGCTGGCCACGGTGCAGAGCGCATCCCTGCGCGCAGCCACGCGGCAACCGACGCCGCCGTTGGTGCATCTGGTGCGGGAAGGGGCGCCGTTTGCCACCGGGGCGCTTGCCGCCCGGCTGCAGACCGAATTCAACAAGCCCGTGCTCGCCCACCTCAGCTACGCCGACGCCGGCGGGTTCAACGTCGCGCAGCGGCTGGTCGATCTGGTCACGCTGCCCCTGGCTGCGTTGCAGGAAGCCCTCTGGCCCCGGGTATTCGCGGCAGACGATCCGCGTAGCCGCATACGGCGCAGCGGCGCCGCGCTGCTGGGCGCGGCACTGCTCGGGGCCGTCGTGCTGCTGCTGGTGGCACCCCTGCTCCCCCGGGTTCTCGGTGCCGATTACGCCCCGGCCGCGCATGCCTTGGCCGCGCTGGCGCTGCTGCCCGCGCTGCAACTTGCGCGCAACCTTGGGAACGCCTGGATGATGTCGCAGGGCAAGAGCCATGCGCTGCTGGCGGTTTACCTCGTTGTCGCCGCCGTCGGCGTGTTGTTGACCCTGCTATGGGTGCCCCGATATGGCCTGATCGGCGCCGTCTGGGCGGTGTACGCCAGCGAGGCAGCGGGTGTGTTGTCGCAGGCGACGCTCGGATGGCTGGCGGGTCGGCGCAAGCGGTGAGAGAACAGGCGCCGCGAGGTGCTGTCTACGGGGAGTAAAAATGCAACCAAAATAGTCCCAAATCAGATGACTGCTTTGATGCCAACCACGATGACCTCAAAAAACATCCCGGACGACCTTCGCGAGCGCCGGCGCGACGCGGCGCGATTGCACCGCCGCAGCGTCGACAGCGAAGCCATCGTTGACCTAGAAGTAGCGCTGTCAACGAACAAAGGGCTGCCGGCCGATCGGCTGGGGCGCGTCCGGAGCGTGCGCGCCGGTCTTGGCGCGACCTTCGGCGCTGGAGGCATCGACATGCTGAAGCGGCAAGGCCGGCCATGACCGCCGTTGATACCCGTGTTCCGACCCTCCTCTACCTGCCGGGCGAGTACGCGGCAGCGGCCGAGGCGCTGTTGCTTGCTGCAGCACGATGCGGGTTAAACCGTGTCCATTTTCTAGCGCAGCGAATTTCGCAACGTTCGGTCGGGGATGATCTGCCGCAGCCGACTTACGTGGGAGCAGGCATAGGCCCAGCAACTCGGCGCAAAACTCCTGACGATGGACGGCAGGGGGCTTCCAGCACTTTTTGGCGTTGCCGTGGCGTTGATGGAATGGGAGTCCAATTGAGACGGGGCACAGTATCCGCGTTATGGCAGGGCTCCTCACAACGTGGCGAACGAGAGCCGGACAGGACAATGAAAAAAATCGCTCGGCGTGACCCCTGCGGCACCACCTCCGAAAGCTATACCCGCGGAGGCACGGTATGAACTGGCGGCAAAGATGGCAACGCGGACGCCTGCGGTTGGCATACTCAATTGGTGCATTGCTCTATCTCGCGTTGAACGCGCTCGCACTCGCAGGCATGCGGCCGAAGCCGCAGCCGGGCCGCGTGGCCGTCGTTTTTCCCGATCCGCTTGGCGATGCGGTGATGTGGCTGCCCTATGGGCAGGCGCTGGTCAAGCACTTGCAGCGACAGGGCAAGCAGGTGATTGTCATCTACGACGCGGCTAACAGCGAGTTGATGCAGGCGGCGCTGCCCGGCTGCGAGTTCGTGGCTGAGCGCCGCAGCGACTGGCGTTTCTCCCGCCCCGAGAGCCGATTCAAAGGGCTCAGGCGGTTGCGCGCTCTCGGAGTGGAGGAGACCTTTTATACGTCTCACCCGAGGGGCTGGATAGTGTGGGGAGAAAGTATTGTGCAAGCGCTGGGGGCGCGTGCGATAGGGTTTTCTGCATGCATACGCGACCGCCCACGCTGGGAAATCCGCTGGACTAACCGCTGGTACACCCAGCTCATACAGTCCAACGGAAAAATCGATGTCCATGTACAGCGCCGGTTTGCCGATTATTTACGCGTCCTGGGTGTCAATGCCGAGGTTGTCCCTTTGGACTGGCCGCGAAGCAGCAATCCGCTAGTTTCCGGAAAGTACTGGGTGCTCGCTCCTGGTGCGAGTAAGCGTTACCGCGCGTGGCCGCCTGAACGATTCGTCGCAGTGGCTCGCCACCTCTTGACGCAGCGCCCAGACTGGTACTGCGTGATCGTTGGCACTGCGGGCGAGTGCGCCCTGGCTGAGCGAATCACAACGGCTTTGGGCGATGGCGTAGTCAATCTGACAGGGCAGACCTCGGTGCTTGAGCTTTTTGAAGTCATCGCTGGCGGGCAGTTGTTCCTCGGGAATGATTCCGGCGCGGGGCATATTGCGGCGGCGGTGGGCATCCAGACGGTCATCGTCAATGGCGGAGGACATTGGGACCGTTGTTATCCCTATCCCGAGGATTCAACAGCGATCCGCCGCCCGCCGACAGTGGTCGGGCACCCGATGCCCTGTTTTGGCTGCGATTGGTTGTGCGCTTACACCAGCCGTCAGGACGCACCCTTTCCCTGCATCACAGCTGTGACAGCCGACGCAGTGATGCGGGCTGTTGATCGGGTTTTAGCTATGCCGTTCACGCCTGCGTCGTTGCCATGCGAGGAGCCAGCCGCGCACGAGCCCGATCAGCGGGTTGAGACTGCGCTGCCGCATCGTGCGCAATAGTGCACGGGCAGGAAGGCTCAGGCAACGCCCGCCGAACAAAAGCAACTGATCAAGCGGGTTTCGCGCCAGCTTGTGGCCCAATAGCCAGTGTCCCGCCGCGACATGCATTTCGTAGAACAGCGACCCGTTTCGCGCGGATGCACTGGCTTCGTGTTCGACCAGAATCTCCGCGACATGGGCCATGCGCTGTGTGCCCAGGCGCCAGCCGAGCATCACGTCTTCGCCGTACATGAAAAAGTCTTCGTCGAGCAAGGGTGCTTGAGTGCGGTCTGTTGCGACCAGCAGGGCGGCGCCGCTTGGATAGGGAAAACTGCCCGGCATGGGTTCATCGAAACTCAGCAGTGCGAACAGGCGTTGGTAGTGCATCGTGCCTAGGACACGTTCGCCGTGCTTGATGCGAGGATAGGCAATGACGGCTTGGGGGTTGGTACATAGTGCTTGAGCAAGTTTGTCCAAGGCGGACGGGTCGATCACCGCGTCGTTGTTGATCAAAAACACCCAGGCACCGGGCCAGCGTTGAGCGATGACTTCCATGCCCCTGTTGACGCCAGCGGCAAAACCGAGGTTTCGCTCGCTGACCACGATCTGCACCGCGGGCTGTGCGGCGAGGGATTGGCGTAGAGCCTGCGCCGACAGTCCGGCGTCGGCAGAGTTGTCCCAAACGAGAACTCCTTTCGCACCGGCAGCCAACAACGAGTCAACACACCGCTGCGTGCGAACCGCGTCACGATAGTTGAGGGTAAGCGCAACGATGGGCGGAGGTGGCGCGTTGGTCGTCATGCGGGCCAGTCGCGAGTGCGCGATAGAAAGGTCGCAGCGTACGTGTCGACGTACCCGTCGAGCATGGCCGACCGCGAGAATTTCGCCACCGCATTTTGTCGCGAACGTGAGCGCATATCCAGCCAATCGCTCGGCCTGCTTTGCAACCTCCGCGCGGCATCGGCAAAACACGCCACTGCATCTTTTGGGCACAGCCAGCCGCTTTTACCTGGCTCGACCAGTTCGGGCAGCGATGAGGTGTTGGCAGCGATGACCGGAAGGCCACAGGCCATCGCTTCGAGCACGCTCAGCGGTAACCCCTCCAACCGGCTCGGAAACAGCAGCGCATCGGCGGTCTGATAGGCGCGCACGAGGCCTTCGCCACTGAGGCGGCCGATGCAGCGGGCGTTCGGCGGCAGCGCGTAGCGAGTGTGGCGGCCATTGCGGTCAGCGGTGTAGTGCAGCTCGAAGTCCGGGCCAAGCGCGCGCAGGATCGGGCCGAGCAGATCGACACCTTTGCGCGCGTCCCAGTTGCCGACGTAGAGCAGGCGGAACGGGCGGTTAGGCGCGGTGCGGTCGATGGGATGGAACTCGGCGGTGTCCACGCCGTTGTAGATCACCTCGATGTCGCTGCGGCCAAAAACGCGCCGGGCCATGTCGGCGGTGTAGCGGCTCACCGCCACCACGCGGTCGGCGCGGCGCAGATGAGCGGCTTCGACGCGGCCAATCCACGCCGCGTGATACAACGCCTTCGCCGGGCTTTTGTACGGACGCAGCGCCGGATCGTGTACGCAGGAGTGCAGGGTGGTGACGACCGGTAGGCGCGGCGGCAGAAAGCGCGGGTGCAGCCAGGAGTTGGCGTGCACGACGGTGGCCCACTCGGGCGGGCGCGGTACCGGCACGCTCCACGGCGCATATTCGGCGCGCAGCGGCAGCCAGGTGATGTCGGCGCGGATGCCCTGCGCGTTGAGCGCGGCGCACAGCCGCTCGGTGAACACATCGGCGCCGCTGTGCGCGCGCACCGCGGGGAACCAGACGGCGGGTTGATCTCGTGTGTCGCTCATCGCAGGGTGAGCCTCGCTCAAACGTCAGACGAGGCGATGAGCTCGACCGGCGGGAGGGAGGTACTCGCGGTAGCGGCGGGCATCGCGCGTGAGTCTTCCAGCGCGTCGATGGGGATGTTGGTGTCGACGAGCAGCATCAGTCGTCACTGCGCAGCAGGCGCATCAGCTCGTCGGTGCGCCACTTGACGGTGGCTTGGCCGCGGGCGGCGTCAAAGCGGTCGCGCGCACGGCTGCGGCGGCTGCGCGCGGCGGGGCGCAACACGACTTCGCCCTGCGGACTGATGGCGAACTCCACTTGTGCTCCGGGTGCCAGCCGCAGCGCGTCGCGCACGGGCTTGGGAATGGTGATCTGGCCTTTGCTGGTGGGGGTGCAGGTCATGGCGGCGGCCTCGGTATGACGTCTTTTCGAGTGTAAGACCTGCAGGCGCGAGGCGGCCCCCAGCACGGTCATTCATCGCTTGTTGCGCAGCAAAGCGTCCGCGACGCGCGCGCCGAACCGCTCCCACGCAAACTCGGTGGCGAAGGCGCGCAGGGCTTCGGCGCTGGGCGGCGCTTGCAGCGTGTCGATGACGGCCTGGGCGAAAGCGGCGGCGTCGCCCGGCGGCACGAGGCGGCCGCTTGCGCCGTCGCGCACGGCATCGACCACGCCGCCGGTGGCGTAGGCCACGGTGGACAGGCCATGCGCGGCGGCCTCGACCGCGACCATGCCGAAGCCTTCAGGGTCGTTGGGCAGGGCGCGGATGGGGAAGACGTGCACGTCGGCGGCGGCGTAGGCGTCGGCGAGGTCTTGCCCGAACAGTTTGCCCAGAAAGCGCACCCGCGTGCCGACACCGGCCGCGTCGGCAGCGGCCTGGATGGCCGCGGGCGTCTGCGGCTGCGCGTACAGCGCGTGCGCGGGGGCGTCGCCGACGATGGCGAGCAGCACGTCGGGGCGCTGCGCGGCGATGCGCGGCAGCACGTCGCGCACGAACTCCAGCAGCCCTTTGCGCGCGGTCAGACGTCCGACTGACAGCAACAGCGGCGCGTTGGCAGCGATGCCGTGCGCGGCGCGAAACCGCGCGCGGGCGGCGGGATCGGGCGCCGGCAGCTCGACACCGGGGTGAACGATGGCGATGCGCGTAGGCACGATACCGATGCCCTCGGCCAGCGCCGCGGTGGCGCGGCTGTTGGCGACGACGGTGCCGATGCGCCGCAGCGCCGGGCGCCACAGCGCGCGGTACACCGGGTGCGGCACGACCAGGTCGAGCCCATGCACATACGCGGCCGTGCGCGCGCCGCACGCCCGCGCCGCCCACAGCGCCGGCGGCGCGGTCAGCCCGCTGCCGGCCAGCACCACGTCGGGCCGCCAGGTGCGCGCTTCGGCCCGCGCCCGCCGCGCGGCGTGCCACAGAAACGCGCGCAGCGGTTGCAGCGGCGCTTCGCGCACGGCCACGCCCGCCGGAGCATACCCAGCGGCGCCAGCCGGGCCGACGACCCGCACCTCGTAGGTCTTGGCCAGCTCGGCGGCCAGATGCCAGTTCAGCCGCTCCATTCCGCCCCACAGCGGCGGAAAGTTGCGGGTGATGAGAAGAACACGAGGCGGTTGGCTTGACGTCATGTCACGCCAGGACGTCGATGCCGAAGGCCGGCATGACGGCGTCGGTGCTGACCAGCGGCACTTGTTCCATGCTCGCCTGGGCGGCCAGCATGCGGTCGAACGGGTCGCGGTGTGGCGTGTTCCAGCTCCCAGCCTTGAGCGCATGCGCCGTGGTGATCGGCAACTCGGTGGCTACAAGTTCACGTAAAACGTAGCTGTACTGCGCGAGAAGTTGCGTGGCACCGGGCAGCTTGCCCAGGCGATGCTTGGTGGCAATTTCGAATGCCGATGCGGCGCTGACCAGCAAGATGTTGTCCGCGTCCTCGAGCAGCGCGCGCAGGTGGGAGGGCAGTCGCTCGGGTTCCATCGCCGCCCAGAGCAGGATGTGGGTGTCGAGCAGCAGCCTCATGCTTCCCAGATTTTGAGTTCCTCGTCTGGCAGCGGCTCGAAAAAGCTGTCGTCAACATGGCCCGGCACCACACCCAGCCGACGCTTGGGTGGAGGTGCCAGCGGCATGAGTCGCGCATAGGGTTTGCCGGCTTTGGCAAGGATGATCTCTTCACCCGCATGTGCCTGGGCGATCAGACGCGACAGTTGGGTTTTGGCCTCGTGGACGTTGACGATCTGCGGCATGGCATGGGCTTGGCTAATGTGCTTAGTCCATTGTAGTGCGGCATGCCGAAATTGTTACTCTTCACGCTTGTACGTGAGGTTGGTGATCTGCTCGGAGATCAGTCCGATGAGAAACACGATCACCGATGCGCTGAACAGCAGCGCGCTCATATTGGTGAACCGCCCTTCGGTGTGGAAGGTGTAGCCATACCAGCCCAGCCCGAGCAGAAAGAAGCCGGCTGCCACCGGCGCAAACAGCTTCAGCGGCGAGTAAAGGGTGGCGATTTTGAAAATGATGAGCAGAAAGCGCAGGCCGTCGCGCAGCGGGCGGATGTGGCTTTTGCCGATGCGCTTGTGCGCGGTGATCGGCACATACGCCACGGCGTAGGCGCTGCGGAAAAACGCCATCGTGCACGTCGTGGGGTAGGAAAAGCCGTTGGGCAGCAGGTGGAGGAACTCGCGGAATCGGTCGGCGCGCGCGGCGCGGAAGCCGCTGGTGAGGTCGAGCACCGGATGGTGGGTCATCCAACTCGCCAGCCGGTTGTACAGGCCGTTGGCGATGCCGCGGCCCACGCTGGCTTGCGAACCCTTGACCCGCGCGCCCACCGCCATGTCGTAACCCTCGGCGATCTTGGCCAGCAGACGCGGGATGTCGGCCGGGTCATGCTGGCCGTCGGCGTCCATGAACACCAGCACATCCCCGCTGGCCGCACGCGCGCCCGCCTTGATCGCCGCGCCGTTGCCCATGCCGTAGGGGCGGCGGATGACCGTCGCGCCGGCGCGCTCGGCGATCTGCGCCGTGGCGTCGGTCGAGCCATCGTCGACCACGATCACCTGCGCCTGCGGGTACAGCGCGCGGATGCGCTGCACCGTCTGGCCGACCGCACCGGCCTCGTTACGCGCGGGCAGAATGAAACTGGGGGTCAGGTCTAGCTTCGTAGCATGGGCCGCCGTGTCTGCTACAAGGCTAGACCTGACCCCGCCCATCAATCCGCCCATAGCGCAGACAACCCCAGCTCGACCGCGTCGAACGGCGCAATGCGCGCCATATCGTCCCCGCCCCAAGCGCCCAGCAGCAGCCAGCGACCGGACTGGTTTTCGTAGGCTTCGAGCGTGCGGGCGTCGGGGTCCACCAGCCAGCAGTGCGCCACGCCTGCGGTGGCGTAGCACGGCAGTTTGAGCGCGCGGTCGGTGCGGGCGGTGGCGGGGGAGAGGATTTCACACACCCAGTCCGGCGCAAGCTCGAACCAGGCGGCATCGGGCAGGCGCGGCAGGCGCTCGCGCCGCCAGCCGGCCAGATCGGGTACCAGCACGTCCGCGCCCAGATGCAGCTCGGGCTCGACCAGTATCCACCAGCCGCCAGGGCCACGGTCGCGCCCCTGGCCGAAAGGCAAGTTCAGCGCGCCGCCGAGCACGGTTTCGGCCAGAGCATGCCGTGGCCGTGGCCGCGGATGGGTATGCAGGCTACCGTGGATGATTTCGCCGACCACGTTCTCCGGCAGCGCGAGCAGGTCGTCGTAGGTGGCGAATTTGATCGCGGCGGTCATGGCACAGGGGTGGGAGCGAGAGCACAGTGGAGCATGGCTATTGTGCCGCAGCGCCGCTGCCGGGTTGATGCTGCGCGGCGATTTCAGCGGTCAGCACCCGGCGTAGATGCGCTTCGCTCTCCTGGTAGAAGCCCACGTGTGCCAGCCACCGCTGGTGCATCGCGGCCATGCCCCAACCGTGGATGTGCGCCAGCGGCGAAGGTATGGCGTTGAGCAGATTCAGCGCGATCTGCGGATGGCCGCTGGCTGCGATTTCCGCGGCAAAGCGCAGCCGCGCCCCTACCGGCTGCCCCGGCAGGCGCAGCGCCTGCAGGTCCAGCGCATACGCACGCTGCACATCACCCGCAGCCAGCGCCGCCAGCGCCTGGCGGTGCAGCAGGTCGCGCCGCACTTCGGGGAGGGCGCTTTGCGGGTTGCGCAGCGCGGCGGCGAGCAGGTCGGCAGTGAAATCAGGCCCCAGCGCGGTGCACTGCCCGGTGCCGTCGAGCAGCTTGCCGAACTGGTACTGGGTGACGTTGTCGGCCAGCCGTGCGGTGGCCGCGGCATGCAGCAGCGCCGCGCGCAGACCCGGCGGGGCGTCGCCTTCGCTGCAGGCCACGCCGGCGCGGTTGATCAGCAGAATCAGACTGTGCGGATGCTTTTGCAGCGCCGCGTCGAGCAGCCGCGCGGCCTCGGGCTGGTTGCCCACGCCGCTCCAAAAATTCGCCAGATAGCTCTGCGCCCGCGGCGAGTCCGGATGCTCGCGCGCCCACACCAGCGCCTGCTGGAACGGCTTGCCCCAGACGTCGGCGCGGCGGGCGGTTTGCAGCGCAAACAGTGCGAGCAGCACGACGGCTGCCCAGATTTTCCATGGGGTCAGGTCTAGCTTTGATGCATGATCCTCGGGGTTTGCTACAAGGCTAGACCTGACCCCCGCCAAGGCGATGCCCACCGGCAAAAACATCAGCCCAGCGGGCAGGTAATTGCGGTGCTCGAACGCGAGTTCGAGCTGCAGCCAGGTCGACTCCATCACCTGCCCAGCGAGGTAGAACCCCACCGCCACGCCTGCCGCGGCCACCACCGGATGCCGCGCCCACCGCGAGACGATGGCGAACACCCCCAGCGCGACGATGCCCAGCGCCGCCAGCAGCGTCGACGGCGGATGCAGCAGGCTGGTGGAGATGCGGATGTCGTCGTGGAACAGACCGCCGTCGTGGCTACGTGCCAGCCAGATGTCACCCAGATACCCCCAGACGATGCGCGTTTCGGTCAGCAGCCGCTCTAGCGGCGTGAAGTCGCGCCCGGCGGTCGCGCCCGTCCACAGCCCGGGCAGGAAGGTCGCCAGATACCCCAGCACCGCCAGAGCCGGCAGGCGGATGAACACCCAGCGCCAGACGATGAAAGCGCGGCCGCCGACTTCACGCGCAATGTGGCAGCGGTCGAATACCAGCGCTTCGAGCACCCACGCGAGCAGCGGCAGCAGCGCGCCGTTTTCCTTGCAAAGAGTGGCCAGCAATGTGCCCAGCAGCAGCGACGCGCTCATCCACGCATACCCCGCGCGGCGGCGGCCTGCGGCGAGCAGCGCGCGCCCGTGCGCGTAGCCCCACAGCCCGGCGAAAACGAAGGTCGCGGCGAGCATCGCCATGCGCTGCACCACGTACAGCGTGGTGCTGACCCAGAACGGGTCGAGCAGCCACAGCCCGGCGGCGATCACCGCGGCCCAGCGCGCCGACTGGCGCGCTAGCCCGAGCGCCCTTGCCAGCGCCGCGCACAGCCCGGCGAGCAGCGCGCCGTTGAGCAGGTGGATCGCGACATTCGTCAGCTTGAACGCCTCGGGCGATGCCGGCCAGTCGCGCGCGTCGAGCAAAAAGGTCGCCAGCGCCAGTGGCCGCCCGGTCGGCCCGGCAAAGCCCGAGGTGAGAAACGCCACGACCTTCCACCACGTGTCGATACGGCCGTAGTCGCCCAGCGGCGCGAGGTTGGAAAAATCGTCGAACAGGAACGCGCCGTTGCGCCCCGGCCAGTACGCCAGCCAGGCCACGGCCAGCAGCGCGGCAAACGCCACGAACGGCAGCCAGCGGCGGGTGGTGGTTTGGCCCCGGCTCATCGCGCGGCCTCCGGTGCGCGGGTTGCGTTGCGCGGCTCCGCGGGCGGCGAGCCCGGCGCGGTGGCTGCCGGCTGTGCAGCAGCGGTGCGCTCGCGCTTCTTCAGCTCGGCAGCGAGCCGCGCGATTTCCTCTCGGTGGATGCCAAAGCGGTCCAGCTCGCGCATGCGCTCCAACACGTTCGCCGCGTCGCCATACAGCCCGGCGGCGAGTTGGATGTCGAACAGGTTTTTCCAGTAGGCGTATTTGCCGGGGTCGAGCGCGACGGCGCGCAGCATCAGCTGGTAGGCCAGCGGGTTGTCGTGCGCGATGTTCGCCGCCCAGTTCGCCTGCAGGGTGACGAGGTTGGCGCGACCTGGGTTGCGTTGCACCGCATAGGCGATGACCTCGCCCAGCGCCTGGCGCTGCGCCGGGGTGTAGCGGCACACGCCGTTGATGCCGCACTGAATCAGGCTGTAAAGCGAGCCGACGCTCTCGGCGCTCATTGGCGTGGTGGCGATGACGTGTCGCATCTCCTCCCACCAGCGCTGGGAAATCGGCAGGCCGTTTTTCGCCGCCATGAACACCAACGCCTGCAGCGGCTGCAGGTCGGAGCCAGGCAGGCGCGCGGCCTGCTCCATCTGCCGCATGCCCATCTGGAACTGCACGCTTTCGGTGCCTTTGGACATCACCAGCAGCATCCGGCCCAGGTCATAGCTGGCGCGCGGCGACTCGGGGTGTGTCGTCGCCTCGAAGTACGCCAGCCGGTACGGATTCCCCCACACCTGCGCGCGCAGGAAGGTGAAAAAACCCTGCAGCGCGATCAGCCCGGCCAGCCCGCCGACCACCAGCAGCCGCAGTGTGCCGCGGCGTTGCGCATCCGGCGGCGACCACGCGGTGAGCAGCCAAAACGCCGAGACGAACACCCCCCAGCTCGGTAGGTAGTTGCGGTGCTCGTACACCAGCTCCAGCGGCACGAAGGTCGACACCAGCGACTGCCCGGCAAAAAACCACAGCACCCCGAGCGACCACACCGGCCAGCGCCGCCAGCCCAAGACCGCGGAGGTCAGCAGCGCCGCCAGCAGCGCCCAGCTCGCCGTCGTCGTCCACGGCTGCAGCCAGCCGGTAGACACTCGCACATCGTCGTGGTAGAGCGAGAGGGCATCGGGCGTGGGCAGCAGAATCCAGCGCAGGTAATCCACCATCACCCGCCCTTCGGTGAGCAGTCGCTCGCCCAGTGTGAACGGCCGCGCGGCGTAGGCCGAGCCGTTCAGCACCCCCGGCAGCATCCACGCCAGCCCCAGCGCTCCCGGCAGCACCAGCAGCACGGCAAACAGCGGCAGCAGCGGGTTGCCGCGCCGCGGGGAAGCGTCGGTGGCTGGCGCGGCGCCGAGCAGCGCCGCCGTGTCCGCGCTTGTCCGCAGCTGCCCGCGCAGCACCACCCACTCCAGCACAAAGGCGTAGGCTGGCAGCATCACCCCGGTTTCCTTCGCCAGTGCCGCGAGCAGCGTGCCCAGCGCCAGGCTACCCCACAGCCAGGCGAGCGCACCACGCCGTCCGGCGATCAGCCGCATGCGGCCGTGCCAGTACGCCAGCAGTCCAAGCAGAACGAGCGTGGCCGTGAGCGACTCCTCGCGCTGGATCACGTACAGCACCGCGGTGAGTTGAATCGGCGCCAGCACCCAGGCGGCGGCCACCAGCAGCGCCAGCGTCTCGGCGCCGACCAACCGCGGCCCCTGCCCGCGCGCGGCCAGCCAGCGCAGCACCCGCAGCGATAGCAGCCAGATCAGCACGCCGTTGAGCAGGTGGATCAGCACGTTGACCAGCTTCAGCGGCCACGGGTTCAGCCCGGTGAACCACGCCTGCGCGGCAAAACTCGCCATCGCCAGCGGCCGGTCCAGCGGCCCGGCGTGCGTGCTCCACACCGCATGCCAGAACCCCTGCGCGTGCAGCGCTGCCGGCGCGAACGCCGGGTTGTCGACCAGGTTACCGAAATCGTCGAACACATACCCGCCGGCCAGCCCGGGCCAGTAGGCCAACAGCGCCAGAATGAGGATGGCGATGAAAAGAAGAAGAAAAAACCTTGGGGTCAAAAACCTTGGGGTCAGGTCTAGCTTCATAGCATGCGCCGCGATTTGGCGCGGCGCACGATGCGGCCGACCGTGGTGAAGTGCAGGCCGAAATGCTCGGCAATCTCGGTGTAGCTGTAGTGCCCACTGGCGTGGGCGGCGACGATGGCGGCTTCGCGGTCGGTGAAGCGCGCGGCGATGGCCGCCAGCGGTTCCGGCGGGGCGCGGCGCTGCGCCTGTGGCACCTGCAGGTCAGGAGCCTTCTCGACTTTTGCCAGCATGCGCTGCACGAACGCGGCGTCACCCAGATACACCTGGCCCTGCAGCTTGTCCCACAGCGCTGGCGCCTTCACGCCCTCGGCGACGAACTGCGCGTAGCGCGGCACGGCCTGGCTGCGGTCGGGGCCGAAAGCAGCCAGCAGCGCATCGGTGGCCAGCCAGCGCGGCGGCGTGTCCAAGCCGACCGTCGCGCGGTAGCTGCTCCACGGCCAGTCCTGCGCCTGCCTGACCATGCCGGCGCGCACCGGGTTGAGCACGACATAGCGCGCCACTTCGAGCAGGTAACTCTCGCGATCGACCAGAATCGCCTTGTACCGCCCCTGAAACACGTGGCCGACGCGGCCGTGGCGGCGGTTGCTGCGCTGGGTGTACACCCCGTTGAGCTGGCGCATGCCCGCCGACAGATTGCCGTCGGGCGTTTCCAGCAGCAGGTGGTAGTGGTTGGTCATCAGGCAGTAGGCGTGCAGCAGCCAGTTGAAGTCCGCCACGGCCTCGCCGAGGATGTCCAGGAACAGCCGCCGGTCGGCGTCGTCTTCGTAAATCGCTTCCCGCCGGTCACCGCGGGCGGTGACGTGATACAGAGCGTGCGGGAATTCGAGGCGCAAAGGACGGGACATGCGCCGCAGTGTAGCCAGGAGGATGCTTCGAGGCTAGACCTGACCCCCTTTAGTGCCCCCCTTAGCGTAGCCAGTTTTCCACGCGCAGACCTTCCACGCGGGAGAACTCCGCCACATTGGCTGTCACCAAGGTCAGGTTCTCGCTGAGCGCATGCGCGGCGATCAACAGATCGTTGGGGCCGATGGGTTTGCCGTCTCGCTCCAGCGCAGCGCGAATCCGCACGTAGTGCGCGTCGACTGGGGGTTGCAGGGGCAGGATGTCCAAAGCGGACAGAATCGCCTCCACCTGCTCGGACAAGCGACGAGACTGGCTCTTTGCCGCGCCAAACCGCAGCTCGGCGCTGACCACCACCGACGTACAGACCCGCGCCTCACCCACCCGCGCGATGGCTTGAGCGACGAGTCCTCGCGGCCGGCGCACCAGATCGGACAGCACGTTGGTGTCCAGCAGATAGCGGGGTTCGTCTATCACAGCCTGACGTCGTCTAGCGGTGCCAGACCGGCATCCACATCGGGAAAGGCCTCGTCCACTTCGGGTAGGTCGCGCAACACCCTCAGCAGCCCCTTCGCTGGAACTGGCTCGATGATGAGGCGATTCCCCTCGCGGCGCATGATGGCTGTGTTGCCCGGCAACTCGAACTCGCGTGGAATGCGTAAAGCCTGATTGCGGCCGTTGCGGAATAGGCGGATGTGTCGTTCAGGCGGATTCATAAAAGGCACATCAACTCAATTGCAAGCATAGGCCGAGCCTATGCTGGTGTCGGCGCCTTGTCAAAGGCACGGCATGAAACCCTACTCCGGTCGGGCCAGAGGTGCTCAGGCCCGACCCACTGAATACAGCAGTGGAACAAAACCAGCCTCACAGCGGGTCTGGACTAGTGATATGGGGCTAGACCTGACCCCGATCACTGTGACCCCGATCACTACGCTGCCTGCCGGATATGCAGATCGACATGAATGTCTGCGTAAGGGCTGACGACTCCTCCACGCGGGGTGCGTTCCAGTAGCCCCAATTCCGTGAGCGCGCTGACATCCTCATGCACACGCCTGACATCGCGCCCAACGCGGCGCGCAAGTTCCCGGACAGACATTTCACCCGCGCCTTGCAACGTGCGCACAATGTCCCACCGCTTGGCGGTCATGCGGCTGAAAAACAGCGCGGGCGTCTCGAAATTGAGAAATTCCCCCAGGTAATGATCTGCGGCGAAGCCGGCGCGCGCGGCCTGGCGCAGATCCGACCAGCCTTGAGGGCCAACCGTGACGGTTAGCGTGCGTTGTTCCATGTTTCCACCTCGCGTTGAAAATCATCGATCAGGCGATCGACATCCACGAACTGGTGCGGAAATTCCTTTGTGCCAATGTGCATGTGGTCGCCTTTTCCCCGTTCATTGTCGAAACCGATCACCCGCTCGCCATTGACCACATAGACCAGGCGGTATTTGAACGCGTGGGTGCTGGGCGGTACCGGATGTGGCAGGCGCCAGACGACCATCTCGACCAGACCGCCTTGACTCAGCAGATGACGAAACCGCATCACGAGTTCGGCCTTCATGTTGGCAATTCTGCCAACGGTAGGGAACTGCGTCAAACCGCTTCTTGCTGCACCCCGCCTTGCAACGGGATTGGGCACCAGCCTGGCGTGGCGCGGAGTAGGCCGATCCCCTCTGTCGTTCCACCCGGACAACAAAAACCCGCCTTGCGGCGGGTTGTGGTGGGAAAACTGGATGCTATGAGGCTAGACCTGACCCCCTTTAGAGACCCCCTTTAGATGACCCCCTTTAGATCAATTCCAGCGCCTGCCGCCCGTTCACCACCGCGTCGGTCACGAGCTTGCGGTCGAGGCTGGCCAGTTTGCCGCCGTGGCGCACGGCCAACGCCAGCAGGTAGCTGTCAGTCACCTGAGCGTGGCTGAGCAGGCGGTCGGCCTGAATCCATGCCGGGTCGAGCAGCGTGATGTCATCCGGCCAGAAGCGGTGTCCTGGCAGCGCCCGCAGCCCTTGCAGCACGCTGGCCACCGCGGCCGGCGTGGCGGCAGGGTTGGGGTAGCGCGGATGACTGAGGATGCGCAGCAGACCGTTTTCAGTCAGCGGACAGGTCGCCCAGGCGGCGCGGCCGGTGCGGGCGAACCAGTCGTGCGCAGCGTCGTGCTGCACATGCGCCGGATCGACCAGCGCAATCAGCACGTTCACGTCGAGCAGGTAGGCCGTCATGGCAGCTCATCGCGGAGCTGATTGACGATCTCCAGCGTCACGGGCCTGGCCTCGGCGTGTGGCGCCAGCAGCGGCACCCCGTTGCGCTCAGCCAACGGCGGCTGCCGCTGCAGCGCCTGTCGCGCCAGTGCCGACAGCACTTCACCCACACTCTTGTGCTGCCGCACCGCCAGCTCGCGGGCCGCGCCGAGCACGTCATCATCGATGGACAAAGTGGTTCGCATAGCGGCTCTTGAACATCAAGCATCAATCATCACGCATCATACTCTGATCGTGGATCGGTCGATAAGCCGGGTGAGAGACCCATCGGCTGCTCGCCGATGACGAAAAATTCGCCATCGCGTCCTGATCGGCGTGCACACCGCAAAAACACACGGACCTCGCGTCCCTTCAGTGTCGTGGCGACGGGAGATTGGGCGAAATCCGACAAATGAAAAACCCGCCTCGCGGCGGGTTTCGGTGGGGACAAGAGGTCAGGATGCTATGGAGCTAGACCTGATCTCATTTGTCCCGCGATCGAACTCGTCAGATGCCCGATGTGCTGCAACACCGAGCCCTGCCCGGCCTCCAGCGTGGAAAGCCGGGCCTTGATCTCGCGGAGTTCGCGTTCGATGCGTTCCTGCCCGGCCTGGAACCGCTTGAGGTGTTCCAAGATGAGGTTGTCGATGTTGTCAGTCATGTTGACCGCCCGCCCAAAATGAAGTGAAACCGCGAAGGCCAATTTTAGGCCGGGGCGCACGGCTTGGCGAGACGAGCGAAGCGCGTGTCTCGACCGAGGGGGGCTTGAGTGAAGCCCGAAAATGAAAAACCCGCCTTGCGGCGGGTTTCGGTAGGGTAATAGGGCGGGATGCTATGAGGCTAGACCTGACCCCGTTTGCTCTAGACCTGACCCCATTATTTGCTTTAGCCTTGGCAAGAAGTGGGAAGATATTTCTTGGGCACAGGGTTTGAAGTGCCGGGTCCGCAGGTCCAAACAATGGATCCGCCTTGAGAAGTAGCGAGAAGCTGAATGGTGTCCCCATTGATGTTGGCGTTGGCACCAGCGCCGGCAGGGGACACCGCATTAGAACAGCTTGATCCGTAGCAAACGGTGATCGCTCCTCCGCCATTGGTTCCTTGTCCAACGGTCACCGTTGCCACATATTTGCCCGTAATAGATTGTGGCGATGCCAAACCAGCCGCGCTGTTGTTTGTGGGCCAAGTTCCATGGTTAGTGTAATACTCAGCAATTGCGGTCTTCGCCCCATCTGCCAGCGACATACCTTCCGATACCTGCGCCCGAATCGTGTAATCCTGATACGCCGGAATCGCGATCGCCGCCAGAATGCCGATGATCGCCACGACGATCATCAGCTCGATCAGGGTGAAGCCCTGTTGCAGTTGTTTTTTGCTCAACGCGTTGCTTTTCATTGGAAAACTCCTGAGAGAGTGAAAATCCGATCAGCCAAACCGGCTGGGTGGACAACGCCGCGGCCCGATGTGGGCGACCTTTGTAGGAGCCGCTGGCCCGGGCCGCGGAGTCTGGATGACCCCCCGATGGGCAGAAAAACTGAAGCATATGTCGTGCCAGGCAATTCACCGTGCAGATCTGCCAACTTTTTCACGAAATCTCCGTGGCCTTGCGGATTGTCGGGTGACGCTTTTTGCCGGCGGCTGACAAATTTCGTCAGTGGCTGGCGGAATTTGGCAGCGCCCGCCGGCATTTCTCAGTTGCAGGTCGTCGGCAGGTAGGCGCGCGGCACCGGGTTCGGGTTGGAGGTGCCTGCCGGCGAGGTGGTGCAGGTCCACACCAGCGAGCCGCCGGAGGATATGCCCGACAGGTACAGCACCTTGTTTTGCAGGTTGGTGTTGGCGTTTTTGCCGTAGGTGATGGTGATCAGGCCGTTTGCCGTGCCGACGCTCGACACATAGTTGCCGCTGATCGACCCAGCGGATACCAGCCCGGCGGAGGTGTTGCTGGGGGCAAATTTGCCGTGCTGGGCGAAATAGTCCCAGTTGGCGGTTTTCAGCCCGGTGGCCAGGGTCAGCCCTTCGGCCACCTGGGCGCGGATGGTGTAGGTCTGGTACGCCGGAATGGCGATGGCGGCGAGGATGCCGATGATGGCCACCACGATCATCAGCTCGATCAGGGTGAAACCGCGTTGCGCGAGGCTGTGCATGGTCTGTCGCTCGAAAAAACCCGGGACTGCGGCGCGGACGTGCCGTCTCGATGTTGGATTGTGGCTCTGCAAGCGGCAGGCCAGCCGGGGTGTCTGCGGCTTTTGGCGGTTTGTGTGAACTGCTTCACACTTTGTCGCATCTGCGCCGTGGCGTGCTGACAATGTTTGCGCCGGATCGACAAATTTTGTCAGTCACGTTGCCGCCATGACGAAGGATTGTCAGGTTTGTCTTGCTCGGTGGAGCGCGCTAAGCTGGCACGACCTGGCTGGCAGCCACGGGTTGCGCTGCGGTGCAGCGGCGCGGAGCCGCGGCCTGATGGCTGCCTTCCCGATCCGGGGCGCGTTCGCGCAGCACCCGACCTCATTCTGGACTCTGGCATGAAACTCGTCGATTCCATCGTCACCGAATCTGCCGCGCTGGCGGCGCTGCGGCGCGATTTGCACGCGCATCCCGAGCTGTGCTTCGAGGAGCACCGCACCGCCGATCTCGTGGCGGCCCGGCTGCAGGGCTGGGGCATCGAGGTGCACCGCGGGCTGGGCAAAACTGGGGTGGTGGGGGTGATCGCCGGGCGCGACGGCGGCAAAAGCGGCCGGATGGTCGGGCTGCGCGCAGACATGGACGCGCTGCCGGTGACCGAGTTCAACACCTTCGCGCACGCCAGCCGGCACCCCGGGAAGATGCACGCCTGCGGCCACGACGGGCACACGACCATGCTGCTGGCCGCAGCGCAGGCGCTGGCGCGCTCGCGTGACTTCGACGGTACGGTGGTATGCATTTTCCAGCCGGCGGAAGAAGGCGGCGGCGGGGCGCGGGAGATGATCGCAGGCGGGCTGTTCGCGCGCTTTCCGGTGCAGGCGGTATTTGGCATGCACAACTGGCCGGGGCTGCCGGCAGGGCATTTCGCCGTCAAGGCCGGGCCGGTGATGGCGTCGAGCAACGAGTTCCGCGTGCGGCTGACCGGCAAGGGATCGCACGCGGCGATGCCGCACCTGGGGCTGGACCCGGTGCCGGCGGCGTGCCAGCTGGTGCAGGCGTGGCAGACCATCGTCACCCGCAACCGCGACCCGCTGGACCCGGCGGTGATTTCGGTCACGATGATCCACACCGGTGAGGCGACCAATGTCGTGCCCGAGGTGGCGGAGATTCAGGGCACGGTGCGCACCTTTACCACCGAGACGCTGGATTTGATCGAAACTCGCATGCGCGAGGTCGCCAGCCACACCGCGGCGGCGTTCGGTTTGGCGTGCGATTTCGAATTCCGCCGCAACTACCCGCCGACCATCAACCACGCCGCCGAAGCCGAGTTTGCGCGGGGCGTGATGGTCGAGATGGTCGGTGCCGACAAGGTGCACGAGTTCACCCCGTCGATGGGGGCGGAGGACTTCGCGTTCATGCTGCAGGCCAAGCCGGGCGCGTATCTCATCATCGGCAACGGCGACGGTGACCACCGCGACAGCGGCCACGGCGCCGGCCCCTGCACGCTGCACAACCCGAATTACGACTTCAACGACGCGCTGATTCCGCTGGGCGGCAGCTTCTGGGTGCGGCTGGCGCAGGCGTGGCTGGCGCGGGGGTGAGGGCGGGAAGGATTCGAGGTGGGCCGATGCACCCGGCGGAGAAGAACCTGCCGCTGCGCATGAGCGTGGCGGACTATCTGGCGAGCGAGCCGTTCAGCGAGGTGCGGCGGGAATATCTGGATGGCTGGGTCGTGCCGATGCCGGACGCGACGGATTGGCACGCGCTGGTGCGCTTTGGCGTGGTCATGGAACTGCGCGATCGGGTGCGGGCGATGGGCTGCCAGTTGTTCATCGCTGACTTCAAGCTGCGCCTGGACACCCAGCAGGGCACGACGTTCTATTACCCCGACCTGCTGCTGAGCTGCGACCCGCAGGACCGCGAATCGCCGTATTACCGCCGCAGCCCCTGCCTGATCGTCGAGGTGACGTCGCCATCGACCGAGCGCATCGACCGGCGCGAAAAGTTCTACGCCTACGCGCAGGTGCCAGGGCTGCGCGAATACCTGATCGTCGGCAGCGAATCGCCCGAGGTCGAGCTGTGGCGGCGCTCCGGTGGCGAAGCGGGGCTGGCGTGGGAGGCGTGCGAGCGCCCCGGCGCCGATGGCTTGCTGCGACTGGACTGTCTGGATAAGACGGTCGATTGCACCGGGTTTTACGCCGACGTGCCCGAGCTGGCTGCAGCGGCGGCGTCGGCCTTCGCCGCGGAAAAGTCGACGTCGGCGTAAACCTCGGCCAGCGGCAGGGCAAACGTCCGTTCGCCGGCTTGCACCGGCAGCGTGGCGGTCAGCCCGCGTGCTTCGTGCAGCGTCCAAACGCCTGCCGCGCCGCGGGTGTAGGCCTCGACGAGCGGCTCGTCCTGCGCGATGAACACCACGGCGTGCAGCGTCGGCAACTGGCGGTAGGCGGCGAATTTGGCGCCGCGGTCGCGGCCTTCGGTCGAGGGCAAGAGCACCTCGACCACCATCAGTGCGTCTTCCTGCTCGTTGTGGCGTGCGGCGTCGGCGGCCGAGCAGGTGACGAACACATCGGGGTAGAAACCGGCGTTGGCCGCCTCGACGCGCAGCCGCACGTCGGCCATGTAGACGCGGCAGGGTGTGCCGCGGATCTGCTGGCGTAGGGCGAGGTAGACGTTGCCGGAAATAACGTTGTGCGTCGTGGTCGTGCCGGTCATGGCGAACACCTCGCCGTCGAGGTATTCGTGGCGAACGGGCGCGGACGCTTCCCACGCCAGGTAATCGGCGTAGCTGAACAGGGGTTGGGACAAGACGGCAGCCATCGCGGCCTCCAGCGCATCGCGCAGACAGATCACGCAGTGTAAGCCCGGCGGGACGCCCATGCGGGCCGCGGCGGTTCAGGGCGCGTGCGCCGGAGCCTGCTCGCAGGTTTTGACCATCTGCCCGCCGAGCTGGCCGGAGATGCGCGCCAGCGCGTCGAGCTGCGCCGGGGTGAGCGCAGGCAGGCGCAGCACGGTGCGTTCCATGCCGGCGTTGCGCTGCACGACCTTGGCACCCTGCACGCCTTGTCTGCCGACGATCAGCAGCTGTTCCTGCGCTGCGGCCTCGGTGCTGAACACTCCCAGAGAAATGCCGGGCTCATAGCGTGGCCGCCCGCTGACCGGGGCGAACACCTTGACCTGGCCGTTGCGTTGCAGTGCGTCGAGCACGGTTTGCATCGCGTCGCGGCTGGGGAAGGGGCCGAGCAGCACCATCCACTGCGGCGGCACGGGGTAGGTGTGCGCCTGCGCGTGCAGCCCGGCTTTGGCCAGCGCGGCCTGCGCCTGCGCCAGCTCATCGGTCTGCATGGCGCCAAACGGGCCGATCTGGCGGCAGACGGTGCGCGCCGCCGCCGTGGGCGGCACGGCGGGAGGCGCCGCGCTGGCCGGGGCGCTGGTGGCTGCGGCGCTGGCGGCGGATGCTGCCGGGGCGGAAGCGGCAGGGGGAGCAGAGGGTGAGGCAGAGGAGGCGGCAGACGCTGCAGCAGACGACGCAGCGGAGGGGCCGGCAGCCGGGGCTGGTGCGGCGGCACTGCCGGCGGGCAGGGGGGTGACGTGCACCTGGCCGGGGTGGATTTGCAGCGCCAGGCGCTGCGGCTCGCGCTGCGTCGCCGGGCCGAGCCCGGCTGCGGCCAGCCAGCCCTGCGACCAGGCGAAAAAGGCGAGGTTGGCGAGCAGCAGGGCGAGGAACAGGGCGCGCATGGTCGGGCGGGGCAGGGTGAACGTGCGGGCGTTATTGTGCGGCGTCTGCGGCCTGCAGCCGCAGCGACACGTCGGCGCTGCGCACCCGGCGCTCGCCTTGCGCGGTGCGCACGCGCAGCGCGCCGTCGCCGGCCAGCCCGAGCGCGGTGCCGCAGAACAGCGTCTGGCCGTGGTCGCTCACGCACACCGGCAGACCGGTCCAGGCATGCAGCGCGTCCCACTGCGCCAGCGCGGCGGCCAGCGCGCGCGGGCCGGACTGCAGGCCGTCGAGCAGCGCCGGCACCAGCGTGGCCAGCGCCTGGCCGCGGCTGAGGTGCAGCCCGGCAGCGTCCAGGCCGACGGCGCCGGACAGGCCGGCAGGGGCGCGCAGATTCAGGCCGAAGCCGATCACCGCCCAGCGCGCCTGCGCGGTGTCGGCGACTTCGACCAGCACGCCGCCGAGTTTGCCCCAGCCGTGCAGGCCGCCGGGCGCGGCGGGCGCTTGGGGGAGCGGCAGCAGCAGGTCGTTGGGCCATTTCAGCCGCACGCCGGTGGCGCCCAGCGCGTGCAGCGCCTGTGCCAGCCACACGCCCACGGCCAGACTCATCGCGCCGACGTCGCGCTGCGGCGCGAACGGCCAGGCGAGCGAGCACAGCACGCTGCCGTGCGCGTCGTCGAGCCAGGCGCGGCCCTGACGGCCACGGCCGGCGGTCTGCCGCGCGGTCGCCAGCAGCGTGGGCGCGTCGAGCTGCCCGGCGCGCGCTGCGGCCAGCAGGTCGGCGTTGGTCGATCCGGTCTGCGCCACCCAGCGCACGGCGCAGGCGGCATGGCGGGCGGCGAGCTGCGCGCGCAGCGGCGCCAGCGGATCGGCATCCGCCGGCGGCGGCACGGCCGTGGTGACGGTGTCGGGCGGCGCGGCAGGGTTCATCCGGGGCGGTGGCGGGCGGACTGGCGCGTCATTTGCGCGTGCGGCGCCTGGGCGCGAGCAGGGTGCCGCGGCAGTCGGGCGCGCCGCAGCGGCAGGCGTAATCGCGTTTGACCCTGGCGGTGTGGCGGGCGTCGAGTTCGAGCGCGTAGTCGAAAAACAGCTCTTCGCCCGGGGCGATGTCGCGCAGCGCGTAGATGAACACGCGGTCGCCCACCTGTTGCGCCTCGCAGTTGGGCGCGCAGGAGTGGTTGATCCAGCGCGCGCTGTTGCCGCCGGAGCCGCCGTCGATCACGCTGCCGTCGCCGAGGGAAAAGTAGAAGGTATGGTGCGGCTGCGCCGGGTCGCGCGGGTGGCGGCGCAGGGCTTCGTCCCAGTCGATGTGCTCGCCCTTGTATTCGATGATGCGCTGGCCGGCGCGCAGCGGGCGGCGGGCGAACACGCCGCGGCCGTGGACGGGGGAGTTCTGCACCCGGATGAACGGGCCGGAGGACGGCGCGCCGGGTGATGCGGGACGGCGGGTGGGCATGGGGACGCGGTGGCGCTGGGGCGGAAACTGGGTAAAGTAGAAAAAGGAACGGCGGAGGCGGAGGAGACGAGCTGCCCGGAATCGTTCCATCGATCAAAACATTCTAGGGAGCCCTCATCATGGATCAACTGCGTCGCACCCATCTCCGAGCGTTTGCCAGTGCGCTGGCGCTGGCGGCTGCGCCTGCCTGGGCGCAAAGCGTGGCCGAGCAGGCCAGCGCGCTGGACAAAAAAGACAAAAAGGCCGTGCCTCTGCCAAAAATCGGCAGCCCGCTGCCGCTGCCGCCGACGGTGGAGCTGATCGACGGCAGAACGCTGCAGACCAAAGACTGGGCGGGCAAGGTGGTGGTGCTCGAATACTGGGCGACGTGGTGCCCGTTCTGCGCCCGGCAGATGCCGCACATGCAGGCGCTGTACCAGAAAGAGCATGGCCGCGGGCTGGAGATGCTGGCGCTGTCGATCGACAAAAAAGCCGCCGACGTGCCGCCGTTCGTCCAGAGCAAGAATTACACCTTCCCGGTGGCGTGGCTGTCGCCCGCGCTGGCCAGGGCGTTGCCCAAACCCGCCGGGCTACCGGTGACCATCGTTCTCGGCCGCGACGGCAAGGTGGTGCTGGCCGAGTCGGGCGAGATGTTCGCCGAAGAGATCGCGGGCATCGCCAAATTCCTTTGATTGCATCCCACTCATGAGCAAAACCCTGGTCATCGCCGAAAAGCCCAGCGTCGCACAGGACATCGTGCGCGCGCTCACCCCGCAGTCGGGCAAATTCGACAAGCACGACGAGTATTTCGAGAACGCGCAGTATGTGGTGACTTCGGCGGTCGGCCATCTGGTGGAAATCAAGGCGCCGGACGAATTCGAGGTCAAGCGCGGCAAGTGGAGCTTCGCCCACCTGCCGGTGATTCCGCCGCGCTTCGACCTCGATCCGATCGACAAGACCAAGGGGCGGCTGGCCGCGGTGGTCAAGCTGATCAAGCGCAAGGACGTGACCACCCTGGTCAACGCCTGCGACGCCGGACGCGAAGGCGAGCTGATCTTCCGCCTGATCCTGCAATACGCCGAGGGCGGCAAGCCGCTGAACAAACCGGTGCAGCGGCTGTGGCTGCAGTCGATGACTCCGCAGGCCATCCGCGACGGCTTCGCCCAGTTGCGCAGCGACGAGCAGATGCGCCCGCTGGCCGACGCCGCGCGCAGCCGCAGCGAGGCCGACTGGCTGGTGGGCATCAACGGCACACGGGCGATGACGGCGTTCAACTCCAAGGACGGTGGGTTTTTCCTCACCCCGGTCGGCCGGGTGCAGACGCCGACGCTGTCCATCGTCGTCGCGCGCGAAGAGCAGATCCGCAAGCATGTGCCGCGCGACTACTTCGAGGTGCACGCGACCTTCGCCGCGCCGGCAGGCACCTACACCGGCCGCTGGTTCGACCCCGCGTTCAAGAAGGGCGACGACGCCGAGGCGCGCGCCGAGCGGCTGTGGGACAAGGCGCGGGCCGAGGCGATTGCCGCGGCGTGCAGCGGGCAGGGCGCGCAGGTGCGCGACGAGTCCAAGCCGTCGACGCAGCTGTCGCCCGCGCTGTTCGACCTCACGTCGTTGCAGCGCGAGGCCAACGGGCGCTTTGGCTTTTCCGCCAAGACCACGCTGGCGCTGGCGCAGGCGCTGTACGAAAAGCACAAGGTGCTGACCTACCCGCGAACCGACTCGCGCGCGCTGCCCGAGGACTACGTCAACGTGGCGCGCGCCACCGCGCAAGCGCTGGCCGATGCCGGCGGCGCGACGGCGCCCTTTGCCCGCCGCGCGCTGGACGAGGGCTACATCCGGCCGAACAAACGGGTGTTCGACAACAGCAAAGTGTCCGACCACTTCGCGATCATCCCCACCACCCAGGCGCCCGGTTCGCTGTCCGAAGCCGAGGCCAAGCTGTACGACCTGGTGGTGCGGCGCTTTCTCGCCGTGTTCTACCCCGCGGCCGAATACCTGCTGACCACCCGCATCAGCACCGTCGGCAGGGAGCAGTTCAAGACCGAGGGCAAGATCCTGGTCAAACCGGGCTGGCTGGAAATCTACGGCAAGGAAGAGCAGGGGGCCGACGCCAACCTGCCGCCGGTGAACGAGGGCGACGCGGTGCGCGCTGAACAAGTCGAGGTCAAGCCGTTCAAGACCCGGCCGCCGGCGCGCTACACCGAAGCGACCTTGCTGTCGGCGATGGAAAACGCCGGAAAGCTGGTCGAGGACGAAGATCTGGCCGAAGCGATGTCGGGCAAGGGGCTGGGCACGCCGGCCACCCGCGCGGCGATCATCGAGGGGTTGCTGGCGGAAAACTACATGGTGCGCGAAGGCCGCGAGCTCGTGCCCACCGCCAAAGCCTTCCAGCTGATGACCCTGCTGCGCGGGCTGCAGGTGGAGGAACTGACCAAGCCCGAGCTCACCGGCGGCTGGGAATACAAGCTGGCGCAGATGGAGCGCGGGCAGATCACCCGCGAGCAGTTCATGCGCGAAATCGCCGGCATGACCGAAACCATCGTTCGCCGCGCCAAGGAGTTCGACCGCGACACCGTGCCCGGCGACTACGCGACGCTGCAGACCCCTTGCCCCAACTGCGGCGGGGTGGTCAAGGAAAATTACCACCGCTACGCCTGCACCCAGTGCGATTTTTCCATCGGCAAGCATCCGGGCGGGCGCAGCTTCGAGCTGGCCGAGGTCGAGCAGTTGCTGCGCGACAAGCACATCGGGCCGCTGACCGGCTTTCGCAGCAAAATGGGGCGGCCGTTCGCTGCCGAGCTCAAGCTGGTGCGTGAGGGCGGCAGCGGCCCGTGGAAGCTCGAATTCGACTTCGGCGAGGCCAAGGCGGGCGGCGAAGGCGGCGAGGCGCCGGACTTTTCCGGCCAGCAGCCGCTGGGGGCCTGCCCGAAGTGCGGCGGCGCGGTGTATGACGCCGGCAACGCCTATGTGTGCGAGCACAGCGTGGGCGCCGCGCCGACCTGCGATTTCCGCAGCGGCAAGATCATCCTGCAGCAGCCCATCGAGCCCGAGCAGATGCGCAAGCTGCTCGCCGAAGGCCGCACCGACCTGCTCGACGGCTTCGTCTCCGCGCGCACCAAGCGCAAGTTCAAGGCCTTCCTCGTCAAGCAGCCCGGCGGCAAGATCGGCTTCGAGTTCGAGCCGCGCGCAGCCGGGGCGGCGGCGAAGTCTGCGGCGAAATCTGCGGCAAAGAAGGCCGCACGCAAGACGGCCTGAACCGCGCTGGCAGCGTCTGACCCGGGTGGTGTCATGTTGCTGCGTTACAGTGGCAGCGCCGTTTGGGAGGACATGCCGATGAGTCGTTTTCGCCGGGCCGCCGCCGCGGCCGTCGCGCTGGCGCTGGGGCAACCGGCGCTGGCGCTGCAATCGCCCGAGCCGGGGCTGTGGGAGGTGCGCAGCAAAACGCTGGTCAACGGCCAGGACGTGATGGCCGCAGCGCGCAGGAACATCCAGGAGCAGCTGCAACAGATGTCGCCGCAGGAGCGGGCGCAGGCCAAGCCTTTCATGGATCAGGCGCTGGCTGCCTTGGCCGAAGTGCGGCAGGAATGCCTCGGCGCCCAGGAGATTGCGTGCTATGCCAGCAACCCGCGGGCGTGGCTCGACGACCTGCAGCGCGATTCCCCGGGGTGCAAGTTCACCCTGACGGAAAACACCGCCACGACGCTGCGTTACACCGGGCGGTGCAAACCGGTGGACGGCGAGGGTTTCGACGGCACGGTGCAGGGCGAAATGACCTTGACGTCGCCGCGCGCCTGGCGGGCGACGCACACCGGGCAGGGGGTTTACCGGGTTGCCGACCCCGCCAGCCTACCCGGCGTCGATCTGCGCGGCACGGTGCGGCTGGACGTGCAGGCGTCGGGCCGCTGGCTGCGCGCGCAGTGTGGAGCCGCCAGGCCATGAGTTCCTCTGGCGGGCCGTTCGACCGGCGCTGGATCGCGCACCGCGGCGGCGGCGATGCCGCGCCGGAGAACACGCTGGCGGCGTTCGAAGTGGGTTTCAAGGCGGGATTTCGCGCGTTTGAAGGCGATGTCAGACTCAGCGCCGACGGCGTGCTCTGGCTGCTGCACGACGACACCCTGGACCGCACCACCGACGCCCGCGGCGCTGCGGCGGCATGGCGCTGGGAAAACCTGCAACTGGTCGATGCCGGGAGCTGGCACAGCGCACGGTTCAAGGGCGAGCCGCCGGCCTCGCTCGACGCCGTGCTCGACTTTGCCGCGCGGCACGGGGTGTGGCTGAACCTGGAAATCAAACCCAACCCGGGGCAGGACGAAGCCACCGGGCAGGCGCTGGCGCGGCGCGCGGCGCAGTGGGCGGCGCAGCACCCGCAGGCGCCCAAGCCGCTGCTGTCGTCGTTTTCTCTGCCGGCGCTGCGCGCGGCACGGCGCACGCTGACCGCCGCGGGCAGCGCCCTGCCGCTGGCGGTACTCACCGAGGACGACGGCGCGCACGCCCTGCACGCCGCGCACAGCGTGCACGCGGCGGCGGTGCACATCGCATGGCAGCAGGCCAGCGCGGCAGTGGTGCAGGCGGTGCACGCCGCGGGGCTGGAGCTGCGCTGCTACACCGTCAACGACGCCGCACGGGCGCGGCAGCTGCTCGCGCTGGGAGTCGATGGCGTGTTCACCGACAGGCTGGATCTGCCGCGGGCTGCAGCAGCGCCTGCATGATCGCCTGGCTGTAGTGGCTGGCGACGTCGCGGATGAAGCGGCCGAAATCGACGTGCGCGCTGTCGTCGGCGCGGTCGGAAATGGTGCGCACCAGGGCGAACGGCGTGGCGTAATCGTGGCAGACCTGCGCCACGGCTGCGCCTTCCATTTCCACCGCCAGCGCGTCCGGCAGGGCGGCGCGCAGCGCGTCGCTGTCGGCGCGGGTGGCGATGAAACGGTCGCCGCTGACCACCAGCCCGCGGTGCAGCCGCGGCTGGTGCAGGCCGAAGGCGTCGCGCGTGGCGGCGTCGATGCGCCGCAGGCCGTCAGCGCCGAACACGCGCTGCGCGGCGGCGTGCAGCGCCTGCGTCCACGCGGGGTCGGCAGCGAAGCGGGTTTTGCCGCTGTCGGGCACTTCGAACCGGGGGTAGAGCGGGCGGGCGTCGAGGTCGTGCTGCAGCAGGGTGTCGGCGATGACCACGTCACCCACGGCCACGCCGGGCCCCAGGCCGCCGGCCACGCCGGTGAACACCAGCGCGTCGCAGCCGAATTCGACGATCAGGCTGGTCGTGGTCGCCGCCGCGGCCACCTTGCCGATGCCGCACAGCACCAGCACCACGTCGTGCGCATAGAGACGGCCGAGCGCATAGTCGCGGTTGCCGTGACGCACGCGCCGCGGCTGCTGCAGTGCGTCGAGCAGACCGGCCTGTTCCTGCGCGATGGCGCTGACGACGCCCAGCCGCCGCGCCGCCTGGCGCCGTGGCTGCTCCCCAGCGGCTGCCGGGGTTTGTTCTGTATCAAACGGTAATGATTGTGCGCGAATATTCTGTGGGTTCGACAACGACGAGGAGGTCTGCATCATGAATTCGGGTTCGGTTTGGGCCGGCTTGTTCGGCACCGATTATGGTCTGCTCAGCCTGGGCGTGATCGTGTTTCTGATCGGCATGGGGGTGTTTTTCATCTGGTTTTTCATTCGCAAAATCCAGCAGAGCACCGACGAGCATGCGCGCGAGCTGCGCCTGGGCGCGGGCAAGCCGCCGGTGAACAACGGTCACGCCTGAGCCCCATCGGCTGACATCGGTCGGCATCGACAGGGTTTGCACCGGACTCGGACCCTGTCTTGAGTCTTGTCTTCAGCCGCGCGGCGCGCTGCGGCGTGTTGCCGCGCGGTGGCCATGCGCTTGCCCGCACGGCGCTGCCACCCTGTACAGCGGTGACGTATGCTTACAACTCCATACGTCCCATTGCAAATCAACATTCAACGTTCACGGAGATCGTCATGCATCGTCGTCAAGCCGTCATCGGTCTGGGGCTGGCCGCAGCCGGGGTGGGGCTGGGTTCGCTGGCGCGCGCGCAGCAGCCCATTGTCATCAAGTTCAGCCACGTGGTCGCGCCCAACACCCCCAAAGGGCAGGCGGCCGAGCATTTCAAAAAACTCGCCGAGGAGCGCACCCAGGGGCGGGTGAAGGTCGAGGTCTACCCCAACAGCCAGCTCTATAAGGACAAGGAAGAAGTCGAGGCGCTGCAGCTCGGCTCGGTGCAGATGCTGGCACCCTCGCTGGCCAAGTTCGGCCCGCTGGGCGTGAAAGAGTTCGAGCTGTTCGACCTGCCGTACATCTTCGACAACTACGAGGAACTGCACAAAATCACCAAGGGCCCGATCGGCAAGGAGCTGCTGGGCAAGCTCGAATCCAAGGGCATCCTCGGCCTGGCGTACTGGGACAACGGCTTCAAGGACATGAGCGCCAACAAGCCGCTGAAAAACCCGGCCGACGCCAAGGGCCTGAAAATGCGCATCCAGTCGAGCAAGATCCTGGAAATGCAGATGCGCGCGATCGGCGCGATTCCGCAGGTCATGGCTTTTTCCGAGGTCTATCAGGCGCTGCAGACCGGCGTGGTCGACGGCACCGAAAACCCGCCGTCGAACTTCTACACCCAGAAGTTCTACGAGGTGCAGAAGTACCTGACGCAGACCCAGCACGGCTATCTGGGCTACGCGGTGATCGTCAACAAAAAGTTCTGGGAAGGGCTGCCGCCGGACATCCGCAAAATCCTCGACCAGGCGATGGTCGAGTCCACCGACTTTGCCAACAGCATCGCCAAGAAGGACAACGACGAGGCGCTCGAAGGCGTGCGCAAATCGGGCAAGTGCGAGATCGTCGCCCTCACCCCGGCGGAGCGGCTGGCGTGGAAAAAGGCCATGGTGCCGGTCTACAAAGAAGCGCAGTCGCGCGTGCCCAAGGCGCTGATGGATCAGGTGTTCAAGGCCACCGGATTCGACCCCGAGAAACTGTGAGTCCGTCGCTCGCGTCGGGGGTGGGCCGAGCCCGCGCCCGCGCGGCGCGACATCGCAAACGAGGCGGCGGCGCGGGCGTTGGTCCGGCGCCGCCTGTTTTCATCGCATCGGGTCGATGACCATGAGCGCTATTTCCCTGTTCAACCGCGTCCTCGACCGGCTGGAAGAAATCCTGATCGGCACGCTGATGGCCGCGGCAACGCTGCTGATTTTTGTCGCGGTGGTGCACCGCTATGCCGCAGGGTTTGCCATCCCCGGTCTGCAGGACTGGCTGCTGTCGCTCAACCTGAGCTGGGCGCAGGAGCTGACCATTTTCATGTTCGTGTGGATGGCCAAGTTCGGCGCGGCGTATGGGGTGCGTACCGGCATCCACGTCGGCGTCGATGTGCTGGTCAACCGCCTGTCGCCGCGGCGGCGCAAGCCGGTGATTCTGTTCGGGCTGCTGGCCGGCGCGCTGTTCACCGGGGTGATCGCCGCATTTGGCGCCAACTTCGTCTGGCACTTGAGCCACACCGACCAGACCACGCCCGACCTCGAATGGCCGGCGTGGGTGGTGTATCTGGCGATTCCGCTGGGCTCGGCGCTGATGTGCTACCGCTTTTTGCAGGTGGCGTGGCGCTTCAACCGCGACGGCGAACTGCCGCACCACGACCCGGGCGAGGTCGAAGGGCTGGATGAGCCGCTGCCGATCGACCCGCGCACCGACAACATCCACCCGCGGCCCGTTGCCGTGCAGGCGCCCACCGGCGCGGAGGGCGCGCGATGAACGCGCTGATCATTTTCGCGCTGCTGGTGGCGCTGCTGCTGACCGGCATGCCGGTGTCCATCGCGCTGGGGCTGACGGTGCTGGGTTTTCTGTTCGCGTTCAGCGACGTGCCGATCCAGGCGGTGGCGCTCAAGCTGTTCACCGGCATCGAAAAGTTCGAGATCATGGCGATCCCGTTTTTCATCCTCGCCGGCAACTTTCTCACCCACGGCGGGGTGGCGCGGCGCATGATCCAGTTCGCCACCAGCATGATCGGCCACTGGCCCGGCGGGCTGGCGCTGGCCGGGGTGATGGCGTGCGCGCTGTTCGCTGCGGTGTCGGGGTCGAGCCCGGCCACGGTCGTGGCCATTGGTTCCATCCTGATTCCGGCGATGGTCAAGGCCGGGTTTCCGCAGCGCTTCGGCGCCGGGGCCATCACCTCGTCGGGGGCGCTGGGCATCCTGATTCCGCCGTCGATTGTGATGGTGATGTACGCGGTGTCCACCAATTCGTCGATCGGCGCGCTGTTCATGGCCGGCGTGATTCCGGGTCTGCTGCTGGCGGCGATGCTGGGCGCGACCACTTGGTGGAAAGCTTGGCGCGGCCGCTACCCGCGGCTGCCGCGCGCCACCTGGGGCCAGCGCCTCAAGGCGTTGCGCGAAAGCCTGTGGGGGTTGCTGCTCATCGTCATTGTGCTCGGCGGCATTTATGCGGGCATTTTCACCCCGACCGAAGCGGCGGCGATGAGCGCGGTGTACGCCTTCATCATCGCCGTGTTCGTCTATAAAGACCTGCGGCTGCGCGACGTGCCGCGGGTGCTGCTGGCCTCGGCGAACATGAGCGCGATGCTGCTGTACATCATCACCAACGCGGTGCTGTTCAGCTTTTTGATGACCTCCGAGCAGGTACCGCAGCACATGGCGCAATGGCTGCTCGACGCCGGGCTCGGGCCGGTGATGTTCCTGCTGCTGGTCAACCTGCTGTTGCTGCTCGCGGGCAATGTGATGGAGCCGTCGAGCATCGTGCTCATCCTGGCGCCGATTCTGTTTCCGGTGGCGATGCACCTTGGGATCGACCCGATCCACTTTGGCATCATTATGGTGGTGAACATGGAAATCGGCATGATCACCCCTCCGGTCGGGCTGAACCTTTATGTGGCCAGCGGCATCGCCAGAATGGGCATCACCGAGCTGACCAAGGCGGTCAGCCCGTGGCTGCTGACCATGCTGGTGTTCCTCGCCATCATCACCTACGTGCCCGTCATCAGCCTGGCGCTGCCGCGCTGGCTGGGCATGATGCGCTGAGGCAACGCCCTCCGGCACCGGCAGGGCCGGGGCAGTGCATCACGCCACCGGTTCCTCGTCCGGCTGGCTGCAGGTCCACTTTTCGCCCATGTCCGAGGACAGATAGCCGACGAGGCGGAAATTGTCCTGCGTCGGCAGATCCAGGCGGGTGCGGTAGATCGCCACGCCATACGCGCCGCGCAGCCGGGCGTGCTCGGCGCGTGCCAGCGCCTCGACCGCCTCACGCCGGCCGACGGCGATGACGTAGCTGTGCTGCTCGGCCTCGCCGTGGTGAAAAGCCTGGGCGAAGTAAATGCTGTTGGCCGGTTCGGACATGACTCATCTCCTCGAAAACGCAGCGTGCCGGGTCAAATCGCGGTCCACAGATAGAGGTAGAGCGTGTTGAGATCGCGGGCGTTGGTGCCGGCACCGTCGAAATTATGCTTGGCGCCAAGGTACTTGTTGAACAGGGTGTATTGCAAGCCGATCCGCAGGTTTTTCTCGGGATTCACCCAGCTCTTGCCAAACGGGTTCCAGTCGATTTCGAAAGTGGCGCCGTTGGTATTCGGGCTGCCCGTGCGCGAGCTGTAGAGCGTGGGGTCGGCCGAACCGGTGGTGCTGAACAGCCCGATGGTCGCGCCGTAGGTGTTGTCCAGCCAGTACGACACATTGATGTTGGCGGTATTGAGGGTGTTGCTGGCGTTGCTCGCGCTGCCTACGAGGAAAGACTGGTTCAGATCCTGCCGCTCGTGCATGTAAATGGCGTTGGCGGTGATGACGTTGGGCCCGCCGTTCAGAAACTGGTAGGTGGCGTCGACGCCGATGTCGTGATAGTGGTCGGTGGGCAGACCCGGCAGACCATTGTTCAGCCGCGCGTCAAAGCCGAGCAACCCCGCCTCGAACACATGCGGGCCGATGGTTTTGGAGTACCACAGCCGCCAGTACGGCGCCTCGCCCTGCAGCGAGGCGTTGCCGGCATGCAGCGCGTTGGCCCAGTAGGTGGACAGGTTGTGGTAGGCGCCGACTTCGGCGTACCAGCTGTTGTCGATCAGGGTGTAGGCCGTGGCGCCGATCACGCTCTGGCCGAGGTTGTAGATCAGCGGCGTGACCGGCGGGCCGCTGTTGCCGAACGGTGGCGCCATATAGCTGTACTGCCACGCCGGGGTGGTGTTCCACACGTCCGACAGCGTGGGGTTGTTGTTCAGGCTCATGCCGAACAGACCCTGCGTGGCGCCGACGGAGTAGGGGTGGGCGTAGCGCAGCTCGGTGTTGTCCCAGGCGAGGTTTTGCGACCCGGGGTCGGAATAGGTGGCCTGGGCGAGCACACCGAGGTGGTCGGTGATGCGCCCGGCGAGAAACACCGACGCCTGCTGCAGCGCGGTGAAATTGTCGTTGGCGCTGAAGCCCGCGGGCGGCGGGCCCATGTAGTTGTTCGCGCCGTAGCCCTGTGCCGTATGGGTGTACGACGCCACCAGCATGGCCGACAGCGGGATGTGTTTTTTGCCGTCGCTCAGGGTGTAGCCGTCGAGCTTGAAGGCGCGGCCGAAGGGGGTGAGCTGCGGGCCGAAACCGCCGACGTGGCAGGCGATGCAGTCCTGCCCCGTCTGCCGGGCGAAAGCGGGAACGGCCTGCGCCGGAGAAGCCCACCACAGGCAGGCGAGCAGGCCGGCTGCAGCGGCCAGCGCCTGCCGCAAAACGCGCAGCGCGACGCGCCAGAATGCGTGACTTTCAGGGAGTTGTGAACGTGTCGATGGGTGCATGACAGCCTCCGTGTTGTTCCCGTTTTGCCGCGTGCGACAAATTGGCGCACATCAACAAAAGGGGTTTGGCGTGTTCCCATTCTTGCCGCCACAGAACTGGAAAACTTGATATGCGTCAAGAACATCAAACACCACGAAGGCAACAAAATGTCACCGCGGCGTTGCGGCTGCGGGGCTTATCCGGCCAGGGCGGTCATGCGGTCGATGTAGTGCTGCATCGCCTGCGCGCGGGTCTGACCGCGCAGCGCAGCCCAGGCGTCCCATTTGGCGCGGGCGACGAAGTCGGTCATGCCCGGCCGCTCGCCCTGCACGTCGCCGACGGTGGCCTGTTTGTACAGGGCATACAGCTGCAGCAGGGTGGCGTTGTCCGGGCGCGTGGCCAGGGTGTGCGAACGCGCCACGGCGGCGTCGAAGGCGGTTTGCAGCGCAGCGGGAAGGGTCGGGTCGGTCATGGCAAAAAGCACGGTCGTGCGGAAAAGTGCCATCATACGGGGTGCGCGGCGCAGCAGCCCGCGGGGGGCGCACACGGCCGGCGTTTAAGCCGCGGCTCAGCCGGGCGGCGTAGGCTGCGCTCAACGGCAAGCCCGCACCGGCATGACGACCGTGCGCGTGCAGGCACAATGCCGCAGCCGCCCGATTTTCAGGAGTGTTCCGCGCCATGCAGCCGCAAGCCTCTGCGCCGTCGTACCGTTTTGCGTTCCGTCATTTCTACGCCCTGGCCAAACCGTACCTGGTGTCGGAAGAGAAAAAAAAGGGCTGGGGCCTGCTGCTGCTGGTGCTGGCGATGAATCTCGCGCTGGTGTGGGTCAACGTCAAGCTCACGCAGTGGAACGGCGAGTTTTTCAACGCGCTGCAGGCGAAAAACTTTGCCGCGTTCAAGCATCTGCTGCTGGTGTTCACCGGCTACGCTTTTCTCTACATCGCGCTGGCGGTGTATTCGCAGTATTTTTTGCAAATGCTGCAGATCAGCTGGCGGCGGTGGATGACCGAGGTGTTTCTCAAAGACTGGTTGTCCGGCGGCACGCATTACCGCATGTCGTTGCGCCAGGGCAACACCGACAACCCCGACCAGCGGATTGCCGATGACATCGGCGGCTTCATCAACAGCAGCCTGAACCTGTTTTTCGGCTTCGTCTCGTCGCTGGTGACGCTGTTTTCCTTCCTGCTCATGCTGTGGATGCTGTCGGGGTCGGTGACGCTGCTGGGCATCACCATCCCGGGCTATATGGTGTGGGTGGCGATTCTGTACGCCGGCGTGGGCAGCGTCATCGCCCATTGGGTGGGCAAACCGCTGATCCGGCTGAATTTCAACCAGCAGCGCTACGAGGCCGATTTCCGCTTCGGCCTGGCGCGCACCCGCGAGCACGACGAAGGCATCGCGCTGTACAACGGCGAACAGCGCGAACTCGACGGCCACCGCGACCGCTTCGCCAACGTCTGGAGCAATTGGTGGGGGATCATGCGGCGGCAGAAGCTGTTTACCTGGTACACCGCGTTCTACGGCCAGCTGGCGATCATCTTCCCCATCTTGGTGGCCGCGCCGCGGTATTTCGCCGGGCAGATCCAGCTCGGCGGGCTGACGCAGACGGCGCAGGCGTTCGGCCAGGTGCAGGGCGCGCTGTCGTGGTTCATCGGCGCGTACACCAGCATCGCCGACTGGCGCGCCACGGTCGAACGGCTGCAGACCTTCGTCGAGGCCATGCGCAACGCCCAACACGCCCCGCCGCCGGCATCGCCGCTGGGACTGCCGCCCGGCGGCGGCGCGGCTGCCGTGGTGCCGCTGCGCAGCGCGCGCGAATCGGTGGCGCTGGGCGATTTGCTGTTGCTCGCTCCCGACGGCAGGCCGCTGCTGCAATGCGCCGGCGAACACATCGGCCGCGGTCAGCACACCCTGTTCACCGGACCGTCAGGCAGCGGCAAGAGCACGCTGGTGCGCTGGCTGGCGGGCATCTGGCCGTACGCGCTGCACGCCGAACACGCCCACGGCCCGGCCGGCAGCACATTGTTCCTGCCGCAAAAGCCCTACCTGCCGCTGGGCACGCTCAGGCAGGCGCTGACTTACCCGCAGTCGCCCGACCAGTTCGGCTCGGCGCAGATCGCCGAGGCGCTGCAACTGGCGCGTGTGCCCTACCTGGAGGCAGCGCTGGACCAGGTGGACACCTGGATGCAGCGGCTGTCCCCGGGTGAGCAGCAGCGCCTGGCCGTGGCCCGCGCGCTGCTCATCGCCCCGCAGTGGCTGTTCATGGACGAGGCCACCAGCGCGCTGGATGCGCCGACCGAGCGCGCGATGTATGCCGTGCTGCGGCAGCGGTTGCCCGACACCACGCTGGTCAGCGTGGCGCACCGCATCGGGGTGGCGGCGTTTCACCAGCAGATTTTCGCCGTCGTCGCCGACGCCCGCGGCGAAGGGCCGGCGCACCTGGAGCGGCGCGACGCCGAACAGTTCCGCCAGGATGCTGCCGGCGTCGATCAGGCCGGTGGCGCGCCGGCGTTTGCGTGAACCGCCGGCGAACAAAAAGCAGCGGCGGCTGTCGCGGATCGGACGGCTTGCAGCGTTGAAGCGGCATGTTCCACGATCTTTGCGAAAGAACCCGTCATGACCGCATCTGCTCAGTCTGCACGCCGCGCCGCGTGGCCGCGGCGGCTGGTGATTCTGGCATCGTCCGCCGCGGGGTTGGGCGCGCTCGCCGGGTGTGTGGTGGCGCCTGCGCCGCCACCGCCCTACGGCGCCGTCTACGCCCCGGCGGCGCCGGCCTATGACATCGCCCCCGTGGCGCCACCGCCACCGCAGGTCGAGGTCGTCGGCGTGGCGCCGTTCCCCGGGGCGATCTGGATCAGCGGCTACTGGGGCTGGATCGGCGGCCGCTGGGTGTGGCACCGCGGGCGCTGGGAGGCCCCGCGTCCCGGCTACCACTGGGTGCCGTACCGCTGGGTGCCGCATGGCGACGGCTGGCGCGCCGAGGGCGGGCGCTGGGAACGGCGTTGACGCGGGTCGCGTCGGGCACGGGCGTCAGGCCAGCGCGCGCACCACGTCGAGCGCTTCGTCGATGCGCGACACCGGGTGCAGTTCCAGTGTCTCGAACCGTCGCGCCGTGCCTTTGGGGGCGTTGGCCGCAGGGATGATGGCCTGGGTGAAGCCGAGCTTGGCGGCTTCGTGCAGCCGCTCCTGACCGCGCGGCGCCGGGCGGATTTCTCCGGCCAGCCCCACCTCGCCGAAGGCCAGCAGGCCGCGCGGCAGCGCGCGGTTGCGCAGCGAGCTCTGGATGGCCAGCAGCACGGCCAGGTCGGCTGCGGGCTCGGTGATACGCACCCCGCCGACGGCGTTGACGAACACGTCCTGGTCGCCGCTGGCCACCCCGGCGTGGCGGTGCAGCACGGCCAGCAGCATGGCCAGCCGCGCCGCGTCCAGCCCGACCGACAGCCGGCGCGGGCTGGGCGCGGCGGCGCTGTCCACCAGCGCCTGCACTTCCACCAGCAGCGGCCGCGTGCCCTCCAGCGTGGCGAGCACGCAGGTGCCGGGAACCGGCCCGGCGTGGGTGGAGAGAAAAATCGCCGACGGGTTGGAGACGCCTTTGAGCCCGTGCTCGGTCATGGCGAACACGCCGAGTTCGTTGACCGCGCCGAAGCGGTTTTTGATCGCCCGGATCAGGCGAAAGCGCGACTGCGTGTCGCCCTCGAAATACAGCACGGTGTCGACCATGTGTTCGAGCACGCGCGGCCCGGCCAGCGCACCCTCCTTGGTGACGTGGCCGACCAGCACCAGGGTGATGCCGCCGGCCTTGGCCGCGCGGGTGAGCTGCGCTGCGCACTCGCGCACCTGCGACACCGAGCCGGGCGCGGCCGACAGCGCCTCGGTGTAGACGGTCTGGATGGAGTCGATGATGGCAATCTCAGGCCGCTGGCTGGCCAGCGTATCGAGCATGACTTCGAGCTGAGTTTCGGCCATCAGCCGCACCGGGGCGTGCTGCAGCCCCAGGCGCTGCGCGCGCAGCGCCACCTGCGCGGCGGATTCTTCGCCGCTGATGTACAGCGTGGGCAATTCCGCGGCGAGGCCGGCGAGCACCTGCAGCAGCAGGGTGGACTTGCCGATGCCCGGATCGCCGCCGAGCAGCAGCACGCCGCCGGGCACCAGGCCACCGCCGAGCACACGGTCGAGCTCGCCGATGCCGCAGGGCTGGTGACGGTGACGCTCGGCCTGCACCTCGCCCAGCAGCAGCGGCCCGCTGGGAGTGGCCAGGCCGGCGCGGGCGCCGAAATGCGCGGCGGCGGCGCCGTGGCGCGCGCCCGCACGGGCGGAGTCGGGGGCGCGTTCGACGCTTTCCACCAGGGTGTTCCAAGCCTGGCAGTGCGGGCACTGGCCCTGCCACTTGGCCGAGTGGCCGCCGCAGGCGGAGCAGATGTAAACGGTCTGCGGTCTGGCCACGGCGCTCACTCCACGCGCACCGGCACCCGCGGCGCCAGCGCGCACATCAGCTCGTAGCCCAGCGTGCCCGCGGCGGCGGCGACCTGGTCGATCGGCAGTTCGGCCTGCGCGTCCTGCCCCCACAGCAGCACCGTGCTGCCGACTCCCGGCTGGCCGCCGGCGGCGAACACCGGCTCCAGATCGACGCAGAGCATGTCCATCGACACCCGGCCGACCAGGCGGGTGCGCACGCCGTCGACCACCACCGGGGTGCCGGTGGGCGC
This sequence comes from Pseudomonadota bacterium, assembly GCA_021799355.1. Lineage (GTDB taxonomy): Bacteria > Pseudomonadota > Gammaproteobacteria > Burkholderiales > Burkholderiaceae_C > Thiomonas. Next base: position 24,074 of record JAJZAQ010000012.1, on the reverse strand, counting down.
CACGCGCGGATAGCCGTCGGCATAGCCGCAGGCGACCACGCCGATGCGCATGGCGTGCGGCGCGGTGAACAGCCCGCCGTAGCCCACGCGCTCGCCGGCGGCGATGTGCTGCACGTCGATGAGTTCGCTGCGCAGGCTCATCGCCGGCTGCAGTCCCCAGTGCGCGGCGTCGGGGGACAGCGCGGTGGCCGAGCTGCCGTACAGCGCAATGCCCGGACGCACCCAGTCGGCGGCGACGCGGCGGTCGCCGCCGTGGCGCAGCACCGCGGCCGAATTGGCCAGGCTACGCTCGCCCGGCAGCGTGCCCACGCCCTGGGCGAAGCGCTGCATCGCCTCGTCGATGCCGCCGTCCTCGTCGGCGCGGGCGAAGTGCGTCATGTGGGTGATTTCGCCGACCTGCGGCAAGGCGTTCAGCCGCTGCCACGCCGCGCCATACGCCGCAGGCGGGAAACCCACGCGGTTCATGCCGGTGTTCATTTTGAGAAACACGCGGTGCGCGCGGCTGCCGCGGTGCACCGCCAGCCAGTCGATCTGCTCGCGGCAGTGCACCACGTGCCACAGGTTCAGCCGCTCGCACAGCGCCAGGTCCTCGGCGGCGAAACAGCCTTCGAGCAGCAGGATCGGCCCGACCCAGCCCAGGGCGCGCAGCTTTTCGGCTTCGGCCAGATCGAGCAGGGCAAAGCCGTCGGCGCCGCGCAGCGCGCCGTAGGCGCGGGCGATGCCGTGGCCGTAGGCGTTGGCCTTGACCACCGCCCAGACCTTGCTGGCAGGGGCGGCCTGGCGCACGCGGGCGAGGTTGTGCGCCAGCGCGGCGGTGTGGATGACGGCGGAAATCGGGCGGGGCATGGGCGCAAGTGAACCGTGGAACTGCCGGCGATGCGGCTGCAGTGCGGCCATTGTCGCAAAAGCCCTGTGCTATAAACCCCGCCAGCGTGCCGCGCGCCTGCAGCCGGCGTCCGCCCAGCGTTGCTCTGCCGCCAGCCCTTCGTCCACCGATCGATGCACCGTCTTTCGCCCCACGCCCCGCCACACGGCCCCGCAGCGCGGGCCGCCAGCTGATGAAAAAAGGTTTTTACTGGATCATGGCGGCGCAGTTTTTTTCGTCGCTGGCCGACAACGCGCTGCTCATCGCCGCCATCGCCCTGCTGGTGCAAATGCAGTCGCCGGCGTGGATGACGCCGCTGCTCAAGTTCTTTTTCACCATTTCCTACGTCGTCCTGGCGCCGTTCGTTGGCGCGTTCGCCGACGCCATCCTGAAGTGGAAGGTGATGTTCATCACCAATCTGGTCAAGGTCGGCGGGTTGGTGCTGATGCTGTTTTCCGTCCACCCGCTGCTGGCGTATGGCGTGGTCGGGCTGGGGGCGGCGGCGTATTCCCCGGCCAAGTACGGCATCCTCACCGAACTGCTGCCGCCGCAGCAACTGGTGGCGGCCAACGGCTGGATCGAGGGGACGACGGTCAGCTCGATCATTCTCGGCACGGTGCTCGGCGGATTTCTCGTCAGCCAGGCGGCGTCGGACCTGCTGCTCGGTCTGCCCGGCCTGGCCGCCGTGGGCATCCGCACCACGCCGCAGGCGGCGATCCTGGTCATCACCCTGGTGTATCTGCTGGCCGCGCTGTGCAATCTGCGCATTCCCGACACCGGCGCACGCTACGAGCGGCAGACGTCGCGGCCGCTGGCGCTGCTGATGGATTTCGCCCACTGCACTCGGGTGTTGTGGACCGACAAGCTCGGACAGATTTCGCTGGCGGTCACTACCCTGTTCTGGGGCGCCGGGGCGACGCTGCAGTTCATCGTCCTCAAATGGGCCGAGCACGCGCTGGGGCTGGACCTGACCATGGCGTCGGTGATGCAGGCGGCGGTGGCCGTGGGCGTGGCCGTGGGCGCAGTCAGCGCCGCGCTGCGCGTGCCGCTGAAAAAAAGCCTGAGCGTGCTGCCGCTGGGCATGGGCATGGGGCTGACGACCATGCTGCTGGCGTTTTTCAACCGCGATCTGCTGCCCGTGGTGCAGTTGCATCTCGGCTTGCTGCAACTGCCGCTGTACATGCTCATCGCCTACGGCTTCATGGTGTTCATCGGCGCGCTCGCCGGGTATTTCGTCGTGCCGATGAACGCGCTGCTGCAGCACCGCGGCTATGTGCTGCTGTCGGCCGGGCACTCGATCGCGGTGCAGAACTTCAACGAAAACGTCAGCGTGCTCGTCATGCTGTCGTTCTACGCCCTGCTCATCCGCCTGAATCTGCCGGTGCCGTGGGTGATCGCGCTGTTCGGCGCCTTCGTCACCGCCGCCATGGGGCTGGTGATCCTCTGGCACCGGCGCAACCAGCGCCAGCGCGACTGGACGCAGCTCATCGGCGAACCACGCCACGACGGCGTGGCGCATTGAACCCGGCTGCCGCCTGCTGACATGGATGCGCTGCGATTGGGGCCGCTGGTGTTGCCTTGGGCGCCGCTGCTGCTGGTGCTGGGCTACGCCGTGGCGGTGTGGGTGGCGGCCTGGGCGCAAAAATCCGGCCGCGGCAATGCCGAGCCGGCGCTGCTGCCGCTGCTGGTGCTGGCGCTGCTGGTCGCGCGCGCGGTGTTCGTGCTGCGCCATGCCGCGGCCTATCCCGGCGCGCTGGCGATGCTCGACATCCGCGACCGCGGCTTCGATGCGCTGGCGGGGTGGATCGCCGCTGCCGCCGGCGTGGCGTTCTGGGCGTGGCGCCGGCCGGCGTTGCGGCAAAGCCTGCCGCTGAGCGCGGCCTCCGGTGCCGTCGTCGTGCTGGCGGCAACCGCGCTGCTGCAGGCGATGCAGCCGCCGCGCCCACCGCTGCCGGCGCTGACCCTGCCGACGCTGGCCGGCCCGCCGTTGGCGCTGGCCAGCCTGCGTGGGCAGCCGCTGGTGGTCAATCTGTGGGCGACGTGGTGTCCGCCGTGCCGCCGCGAACTGCCGCTGCTCATCGCTGCGGCGCAGCAGCCTGACGGGGCGCGTATCGTGCTGGTCAACGAGGGCGAGGACGCGCAGCGCGTCGCCGCGTATCTGCAGCGCCAGCGGCTGCATGCGCCGCAGATCGTGCTCGACCCGGACAGCCGGCTGCTCGCCGCCTACCGCTCACCGGGGCTGCCCACCACCCTGTTCATCGCCGCGGATGGCACGGTGCGGCGCGTGCACGTCGGCGAGCTGTCGGCGGCCACGCTGCAGCAGGGCATCGCCGCGTTGCGCTGAGCGGCAGCAGCCGATGGCCACGCGCGCGCAAACCCTGGCGGCGGTTCTCGCCCTGATGCTCAACGCCTTCGTCTGGGGCGTGTCGTGGTGGCCGTTCCGGCAGCTGCGCGCGCTCGGTCTCGATCCGCTGTGGGCGACGGCGGCGATGTACGCCGTGAGCAGCGCGCTCATCGTCGCCGCGGCGCCGTCGGCGCTGGCGGCACTGTGGCGCAACCGGCCACTGTGGGGCATCGTGCTCGCTTCGGGGGCGACCAACGCGGCGTTCAACTGGGGAGTGACCGAGGGCGACGTCGTGCGCGTGGTGCTGCTGTTCTATCTGATGCCGGTGTGGGCCGCGCTGCTGGCGCGCTGGCTGCTGCGCGAGCGGCTCACCCGGCTGCTCGCGCTGCGGTTGGTGCTGGCGCTGACCGGAGCCATGGTGGTGCTGTGGCCGGCAGACGGCGGGCTGCCGCTGCCGCGCCATCTGGCCGACTGGCTGGGCGTGGCCGGCGGCATGTTTTTCGCGCTGAACAACGTGCTGCTGCGCAAATACGCCCACACCCCGGCGCAGGCCCGCGGGCTGGCGATGTTCGCCGGCGGCGTGGTCGTCGCCGGCGCAGTGGCCGCCGTGCTCACCGCGCGCGGCAGCATCGCGCCGCTGCCGGCTGCGGCGCCGGGGTGGGTGGCTGGCGTGGTGGCGATGGCGCTGGCCTTCCTGGCGGCGAATTTCGGCCTGCAGTTCGGCGCGGCGCGCCTGCCTTCGGCGCTCACCGCGGTCGTGATGACGGTGGAAATCGTGTTCGCCAGCGGCAGCGCGGTGCTGCTCGGCGCGCAGCGGCTGAGCGCGCAGGCGGTGCTCGGCGGAAGTCTGATTCTGCTGGCGATTTTGCTCGCCGCCTGGCAGCGCCCGGCTGCATCCACCCCGGCGCGGCACCCACATCCCTGAACCTCCCGCCGTCGTCAGCCGTGGCCGGTGGGAGAAGTGAGATCTGGCCTGCCTTGACAGTCGCTGCCGTCAGTGTCGGAAGCCGCCGCTGGCCGTGATGCTGGTGACGTCGACGAAGTCCGAGCCGGCATGGTTCGTGGGGGAGAAGCGCACGATGAAGCCGCCGAGGTTGTCGTCGCTCATGCCGTTGAGCGCGTCGATCAACCCGGCCTGGGTGAGATTTTTACCGGCCTTGCGCAGCGCCTGCACCAGCACCTTGGCGTCGATGAAGCCTTCCAGACTGGTGAAGTCGTAGTCACCCTTGTGGCCGGCGGCGTTCATCGCCTCCTGATACTCGCGCACCAGCGGGGTGACGGTGGAAAACGGAAACGGCACGACCTGGGTGATGATCACGCCGTTGCCCTGCGGCCCGAGCGCGCGGGCCAGCGCCTCGGAGCCGACGAAGCTGACGTTGGCGAACTGGCCGCCGTAGCCCTGGGCGATGGCCTGCCGGTTGAACGCGGCGACTTCGGTGTAGGTGCCGATTTCGACGATCAGATCAGGTTGGGCCGGCAGGATGGAGCGCAGCGCCGCGGCCACATCGACCGTGTTGCGCTGCACCGTGCCGGTGGCCACGGGTTTGAGGCCGTGCGCGGCGAGCGCTTTCTGCACCCCGGACAACCCGGCCATGCCGTAGGCGTCGTCCTGGTAGAACACGGCGATTTTTTTCAGCCCGAGAAACAGGAACTGATCGACGATCTTGCGGGTTTCGTCGTCGTAGCTGGCGCGGATGTTGAAAATGAACGGATCGACCGGTTGGCGCAGCGCCATCGCTCCGGTGAACGGGCCGATCAGCGGTATGCCGGCCTGGTCGATCAGCGGTTTGGCCGCCAGGGTGGTGGGGGTGCCGACGTAACCCAGCAGCGCAAATGCCTTGCCGCCGTCGATGAAGGATTTGGTGTTGGCCACGGTGCGCGGCGGGTCGTAACCGTCGTCGAGGCTGACGAGCTTGAGCGTGCGCCCGGCCACACCGCCTTCGGCGTTGACGCGCTGGAAATACGCCTCGATGCCCATGCGCAGGCGCACGCCCAGTTGCGCCGCCGGGCCGCTCAGCGGCGCGGACTGGCCGATGACGATCTGGGTGTCGCTCACCCCCGCTACCGCGGCGAACGACGGAGCGGTCAAACCGAGCAGCAGGGCGACGCAGGCGAAAAACGATTTCATGGCGGTTTCGTGCAGGAGGACGGGGCGATGGGAGAAGGGCGCAGACGTGCGTTCAGGGTTTGCCATGCAGCGCTTCGTCGAGGAATTCGATCCAGTGCTGCACCGGGATGGTCGTGCCGACCTGCAGGTGCTGGATGCAGCCGATGTTGCTGCTGACGATGCGCTGCGGTGCGGTTTCGGCCAGGTGCTGCAGCTTGCGGTTGCGCAGTTCACTCGACAGCTCGGGCTGCAGCACCGAGTAAGTGCCGGCCGAGCCGCAGCACAAATGGCTTTCCAGCGGCAGTTTGACCTCGAAACCGAGATCGCGCAGCAGGGTTTCGGCGGCGCCGCGCACCTGCTGCGCGTGCTGCAACGTGCACGGCGGGTGGTAGGCCAGATGGTCTGCCGGCCTGGTCTTCAGCCGCGCCTTGAGCTCGGCGCTGAACTGCGGCAGGTATTCGCTGACGTCTTTGCACAGCGCGCTGATGCGCTGTGCGCGTGCGGCGTAATCCGGGTCGTGACGGAGATGATGCGCGTAGTCCTTGACCATCGCGCCGCAGCCGGAGGCGTCCATGACGATGGCCTCGACCGTGCCAGCGTCGACCAGCGGCCACCAGGCGTCGATGTTGCGCTTCATGTCGGCCAGCGCGCCGGCGTGGTCGGACAAATGCTGGCGGATCGCGCCGCAGCAGCCCGCTCCTTCGGCCAGCAGCGGCTGCACGCCCACGGCGTCGAGCACGCGGGCGGTGGCCGCGCCGATATTGGGCATCAGCGCGGGCTGCACGCAGCCGGCGAGCATCAGCACCTTGCGCGCGTGCGTGCGCTGCGGCCACTGCCCGGCGCGTTGCCGCGGCGGCACCTTGTCACGCAGCGCGGCGGGCACCAGCGGGCGCAGCGCCTGGCCCAGACGGATCGCCGGGGCGAACAACCGCGACGTCAGGCCTTCCCGTAACGCCCAGCGGGCGAGCTTTTCGCCAGTCGGCCGCGACACCTTGGCGTCGACCACGGCGCGGCCGATGTCCACCAGCTTGCCGTATTCGACCCCCGAAGGGCAGGTGGTTTCGCAGTTGCGGCAGGTCAGGCAGCGGTCCAGGTGCAGCTGGATCGAGCGCGTGGCCGGCGCGCCTTCGAGCACCTGCTTGATCTGGTAGATGCGCCCGCGCGGGCCGTCGAGCTCGTCGCCGAGCAGTTGGTAGGTCGGACAGGTGGCGGTGCAAAAGCCGCAGTGCACGCAGTTGCGCAAAATGGCCTCGGCGGTCTGGCCGTCGGCCGTGGCGGCGAATTCGGGACTGAGATGGGTTTCCATCGCGGGCGGTCAGAACAGAGTGGGGAACACGCCGTGCGGGTCGAACGCGGCTTTGACGTTGCGGGCGATGCGGTCCAGCGGCGCGGGCAGGGTGCAGAACACCTCGGCAGCGCTGTCGCCGCCGCGAAACCGCGTGGCGTGGCCGCCGGCCTGCCGCGCCGCCTCCTGGATGATCGGCGCCGGCGCGGCGCTGATCAGCCAGCGCTGCGCGCCGTACCACTCGACCAGTTGCGTGCCCGACAGGTCGAGCATCGGCGCCGTGCCTGGCAGCGACAGCCGCCACAATGCCGCCTGCGAGTCGCCCGGCCAGGTGGAGGCGAACCACGGCAGGGTCTGCTCGCGCAGCGCCTGCCAGAACGCTGCGGCTTCGGCATCGGCCAGGCGCTCGCCGCCCAGCCGCGCGCACGCCGCCTGCACCGCGGCCTGCGCACCGCGCAGCCGCAGGGTGAGCACGCCTTTGCCGGTGTTGCGGTCGGGCAGCCAGGCGCTGGCGTTGACCGGCAGCGGCTGGGCCGCCCAGGTATTGCAGCGGGTGATGGCTTCGTCCTGCGTCATGGCAAAGCGCAGCGTGGCCTGCGCCGCCGGCAGCGGCTGGACTTTGAGCGACACCGACAAAATCACGCCGAGCGACCCCAGCGAGCCGCACAGCAGCCGGGACACGTCGAACCCGGCGACGTTTTTCATCACTTCGCCGCCGAAGTGCAGCACTTCGCCGCGGCCGTTGAGCAGGCTGGCGCCGAGCACGTAGTCGCGCACCGCCCCGGCGCTCATGCGCGCCGGGCCGCTCAAGCCGCAGGCGACCATGCCGCCGACGGTGGCCGTGCTCGTGCCGGAACGGGCGAAATGCGGCGGCTCGAACGGCAGGAATTGCTGGTGCGCGGCCAGCGCGGCTTCGATTTCGGCCAGCGGCGTGCCCGCGCGCGCGGTGAGCACCAGCTCGGTGGGTTCGTAATGCGTGATGCCGCTGAACTGCGTGGTGTCCAGGGTGTGCTCGGCGGTTTCGGCGCCGCTGCGCTGCACCGCGGGCATCCACGGCGCCTTGCTGTTGCCGCCGTGGATGCGGATGTGTTCACCGCGCGCAGCGGCGTCGCGCACCAGGTCTTGCCAAAGGGGGAGGAGGTCGTCTGCTTGCATCGTCGTTTCACTGCCCGCCGGGCGCTGCCGCACGGCGCCGCGCGGGTGGGGCCGGGTCTGCGCCGCGCGGTGCGGTCAGCCGGATCAAAACCGCGGGATGTTGGGAAAGGGCAGCAACCCGCCGCGCACGTGCATCTTGCCGTATTCGGCGCAGCGGGCGTGGGTGGGGATCTGCTTGCCGGGGTTGAGGGTCTCGCCGGGATCGAACGCGCGGCGCAGGGCGAAAAACTGCTCGCGTTCCTCGGCGCTGAACTGCACGCACATGGAGTTGATTTTTTCGAACCCCACGCCGTGCTCGCCGGTGACCGTGCCGCCCATGGCGACGCTGGTTTCGAGGATTTCGGCGCCGAACTCCTCGGCGCGCTGCAGCTCGCCGGGCTGGTTGGCGTCGAACAGGATCAGCGGGTGCAGGTTGCCGTCGCCGGCGTGGAACACGTTGACGCAGCGCAGCCCGTATTTGCCCTGCATCGCCTCGATGGCCTGCAGCATGTCGGCCACGCGTTTGCGCGGGATGGTGCCGTCCATGCAGTAGTAATCGGGCGAGATGCGGCCGGTGGCGGGAAAGGCGTTTTTGCGCCCGCTCCAAAAACGCAGCCGCTCGGCTTCGCTGTCGCTGCATTTGAGCGCGGTGGCGCCGCACTGCGTGAGCACCGCGGTCATGCGGCCGATCTCTTCTTCGACTTCCTCGGGGGTGCCGTCGCTCTCGCACAGCAGGATGGCGCGGGCGGTGAGGTCGTAGCCGGCGTGGACGAAGGCTTCTGCCGCCGCGGTCATCGGCTGGTCCATCATCTCCAGCCCGGCGGGGATGATGCCGGCGGCGATGATCGCCGCCACCGCGTCGCCGGCCTTGCGTACGTCGTCGAAGCTGGCCATGATGCAGCGCGCCAGCACCGGCTTGGGCAGCAGCTTGACCGTCACTTCGGTGACCACCATCAACATGCCTTCGCTGCCGATCACCGCGGCCAGCAGATCAGGCCCGGGGCAGTCCGGCGCCAGGCTACCGATGGTCAGCGCCTCGCCCTCGACGGTGTAGCCGCGCACCTGCAGCACGTTGTGCACCGTCAGGCCGTATTTCAGGCAGTGCACGCCGCCGGAGTTCTCGGCGATGTTGCCGCCGATGGTGCAGGCGATCTGGCTGCTCGGGTCGGGGGCGTAGAACAGGCCGTAGGCGGCAGCCGCCTCGGAAATCGCCAGGTTGCGCACCCCGCACTCGACGGTGGCGGTGCGCGCCACCGGGTCGATGCGCTTGATGCGGTTGAAGCGTGCCAGCGCCAGCAACACGCCGTCTTCATGCGGCAGCGCACCGCCCGACAGCCCGGTGCCGGCGCCGCGCGCCACCACCGGCACGTGCAGCCGGTGGCACACCCGCAGCGTGGCCGCCACCTGCGCCTCGGTCTCCGGCAGCACCACCACCAGCGGTTTGCGGCGGTAGGCGCTCAGCCCGTCACATTCGTAGGGTGTGACCTCCTCGGGCTGGTACAGCAGCACTTCGGCGGGCAGTTCGGCCGACAGCGCGGCGACGACTTCGGCCTGGCGCGCGGCGCGCGCCGCCAGGTCGGGGTTCAAGGGGGCGTTCATGGCGAGTCCGTCCACGGGAAATCTGTTGTATTTGTTGACGAATTATCGCCTTTGCTGCGCTGCAGCGGGGCAGGACTAACCCGGCTTTTGCCACTGCCGGCAGCAAAGCTGTGTTGCCGAAAAAGTGGTGTCGTGCCGTATCGGCAGCGCGGCGGGAATACACTGTGTCTCTGTCGGCAGGAACGCGACAGCCTGCAACTGAGCATCCCGCTGGCCGACCTGTTCGCCGGGGTAGAGCCGCCGTTCACCACCTGATTGCGCAGCCTGATGTCAGGTACGCGCCCGGGGCCGGCAACCGCCGTCAGACAAAAATTTTCCCGGGGTTAAACAGCCCCCTGGGATCGAGCGCGTGTTTGATCGCGCGCATCAGGTCGATGGCGTCGTCGCCGGCTTCCTCGCGCAGAAAGTCCTGTTTGTGCAGGCCGATGCCGTGTTCGCCGCTGCAGGTGCCGCCCAGCGCCAGCGCGCGGCGCACGAGCTGGGCGTTCAGGCGTTCGGCCAATTCGCGCTCCTCGGGCTTGGCCGGGTCGATGAGGTAGCCGATGTGGTAGTTGCCGTCGCCGACATGGCCGACGATGAAATACGGCAGCCCCGCCGCCTGCGCCTCCTCGACCGTGGCGTTGATGCTTTGCGCCAGTTTGGAAATCGGCACGCAGGTGTCGGTGGTCACGCAGCGGCAGCCGGGCTTGGTCTGCAACGCCGACAGATACGCATGGTGGCGCGCCGCCCACAGCCGGCTGCGTTCTTCCGGGGTGTCGGCCCAGGCGAAGTCCGAGCCGCGAAAGTCCTGCGCCAGCGCCTGCACGGTTTGCGCCTGTTCGCGCACGCCGGACGGCGAGCCGTGGAATTCCATCAACAGCAGCGGGCTTTCGGGCAGGCCAAGATGATCGTGCGCGTTGACCGCGCGCACCGCGTTGGCGTCCATCAGCTCACAGCGGGCAATCGGCACGCCCGATTGCATGATGGCGATGGTGCAGTCCACCGCGCTGGCCACGTCCGGAAACGAGCAGATCGCTGCCGCCACCGCCTCGGGCTGCGGGTACAGCCGCAGCGTCACTTCGGTGATGATGGCGAGCGTTCCCTCGCTGCCGACGAACAGCCGCGTGAGGTCATAACCGGCGCTGCTTTTGCGCGCGCGGGTGCCGGTGCGCAGCACCCGGCCGTCGGCCAGCACCACGGTCAGCGCGAGCACGTTTTCGCGCATGGTGCCGTAGCGCACGGCGTTGGTGCCGGAGGCGCGGGTGGCGGTCATGCCGCCGAGGGTCGCATCGGCACCCGGGTCGATCGGGAAAAACAGCCCGGTGTGGCGCAGCTCGTCGTTGAGCTGCTTGCGCGTCACCCCGGCCTGCACGGTGGCGAGCAGGTCGCCGGTGGCGATGTCGAGCACCCGGTTCATGCGCGTGAGGTCGAGCACCACGCCGCCGCGCACGGCGAGCAACTGGCCTTCGAGCGACGAACCCGCGCCCCAGGCGATGACCGGATAGTCGTGCGCGGCGCAGAGTTTGACCGCGTCGGCCACGTCCAGCGTGCTGTCGCAGAACACCACTGCGGCTGGCGGCGGGGCGTCGAACGGGGATTCGTCACGGCCATGCTGCTCGCGCACCGCCAGCGCGGTCGAGCATTGCGCGCCAAAGCGCGCAGCCAGCGCATCGAGCAGCGGTTGTGGCGCTGGGCGGGGAACGATGGACGGGGTGGCGGCGGTGTTCATGGCTCGGCGGGAGGGGAAAAACCCGGTGAGGGCGCAGGCGACGGCGCTGGCGCCGACGATCGGGCACAATTGTCCCGCAAATCCGCTGCCGGGACGCCCGCGGCAGCTTTTTCGCCAAGGACGACGATGGACCCACTGATCCGCATGATTTACGCCAGCCGCATCGCGCCCAATTTCGGCCCGGCCGATGTGCACGACATCCTCAACACCTCCCGCCGCAACAATCCGGCGCTGGGGCTGACCGGCTTGCTGGTGTTCGCCGACGGCTATTTCCTGCAGGCGCTCGAAGGCGCGCGCTCGCGCATCAACGCGCTATATACGCGCATTCTGCGCGACCCGCGGCATACCGATTCGGTGATCCTGCACTACCACGACATCGACAGGCGTCTGTTCGGCGAGTGGTCGATGGGCTATGTGCTGAGCACCGACAAAAACCGCGCGCTGTTTCTGGCGTATTCGCTGGAGGCGCGGTTTTCGCCGTTGGAGCTGAGCGCCGCGGCGGCGGAAAGCATGCTCGGAGAGCTCGCCGAACACGCGCGCCAGATCGGCGCGGCCAGCGCGACGGCGGGGTGAACATGGGACAGCGACTGACCGCCATCGTCACCCGCACCGGCGACGCCGGAACCACCGGGCTGGGCGACGGGTCGCGCTGCTCCAAGTCGGCGCTGCGCATCCACGCGCTCGGCGAGGTCGACGAGCTCAACTCGCACCTGGGCGTGCTGCGCAGCATGACGCTGCCGGCCGACATCGACACCCTGCTGCTGCAGGTGCAGCACGATTTGTTCGACCTGGGCGGCGAGCTGTCGGTGCCCGGGATGATCCTGCTCAAGCCCGAGCAGGTCGCCGCGCTCGACGCCGCGCTGGCCGACTACAACGCCCGGCTGCCGCCCTTGGCCGAATTCATCCTGCCCGGCGGCGCGCCGACCGCGGCGCAGGCGCACGTGTGCCGCACCGTGGCCCGGCGGGCCGAGCGCGCCGTGGTGGCGGTGGCGCAGGAGGCGGCGCAGGCTGCAGATGCGGCCGCGCCACGGCTGCGCGCCGAACTGCTGCAATACCTCAACCGGCTGTCGGACCTGCTGTTCGTCCTCGCCCGCACCCTCAACCGCGCCGGCGGCCAAGGCAGCACCGAGGTGTACTGGAACCACGCGCGCCAGCCGGGGTGAGTCCGGCTGCTTCATGTTTCTTCACACGGCCTGCACACGGCTTTCACCTCGTGCAGGCAGCATCGATGTCTGCCGCCCGTTGCGTTTGTCCGCTTTGACGTCCTGCCCATGAACCGCCTTCGCCCCGCCGCTGCAGCCCGCCCGCGTTCCGCTTCCACTTTGCGCCACTGGACATGGGGGGCGCTGGGCGCGGCGCTGCTGGTCTGCGCCGCACTGGGGATGACGCTGACGACGCACCGCGCGCAGGCGCAGATGCGCGGCGGTGCCCCAGGCATGGCAAAAGGCCAGATGCCGCCGCAGCCGGTGACGGCGGCGGTGGCGCGGGCGCAGCCGCTGCCGGTGTGGCTGACGGCGCTGGGCACGGTCACGCCGCGCAGCTACGTCAATGTCATGCCGCGGGTGTCCGGGCTGCTGCAAAGCGTGGATTACAAACAGGGGCAGATGGTCAGGGCCGGGCAGCTGCTGGCGCAGATCGACCCGCGGCCGTTTCGCATCGCCGTCGAGCAGGCGCAGGCGCAGGTGGAACAGACGCAGGCGCAGCTCGCCGGGGCGCAAAGCGACCTGCAGCGCTACGAAACCCTGCTGGCGCAGGATTCGATTTCGGCGCAGCAGGTGTCGGACCAGCGCGCCACCGTGGCGCAGCTCAAAGCCACGCTCGACGCCAACAAGGCGGCGCTGGACAACGCGCGGCTGCAACTGAGCTGGACGCGCATCACCGCGCCGGTGTCCGGCCTGGTCGGGCTGCGCCCGGTGGACGCCGGCAATATGGTCACCACCTCCGGTGCCGTCGGCACCAGCACCAGCAGCGGCAGCAGCTCGGCGTCGCCGGTGGCCACCATCGCGCAGGTGCAGCCGGTGGACGTGATCTTCGCCCTGCCGCAGCAGCAGATCGCCGAGGTCGTCTCCCAGCTCATGGCCGGCAGGCAGCTCAAGACAGAGGCCTGGGACGCGCGCAACACCGAGCTGCTCGCCACGGGCAGGCTGCTGGCGGCGGACAACCAGATCAACGCCGCCACCGGCACGCTCAATTTCCGTGCCGAGTTCGCCAACCCGCGGCTGACGCTGTTTCCCAACCAGTTCGTCAACGTGCGCCTGCTGGTGCGCACCATCGCCGACGCCGTGGTCGTGCCCACCACGGCGGTGGCCGTGGGCGCGCCGGGCACGTATGTGTACGTCATCGGCGCGGGCGACAGGGTGAGTATGCGGGTGGTCAAAACCGGCGTGGCGTATGGCAATCTGACGCAGATCGTCTCCGGCCTGCAGCCGGGAGAACGCGTGGTCACCGACGGCCTGGACCGCCTGCGCGACGGGCGTGAAGTCAAAGTGGTGCCGGCTGCCGGCGGTGCGGGCCAGGGCACGCCGGGGGCGCACACCAGGGCGGCTGCCGGCGGAGCGCGCTGACCATGAGCGCGCCGCAAGACACGCCAGGCGCCCGTCCCCCCGCAGCCGCCGCACCGGCGGGCGACAGCGGGCAGGACGCCGCCGACCGCCCCAGCCCGTCACGGCTGTTCATCCTGCGGCCGATTGCCACCTCGCTGCTCATGCTCGCCGTGCTCGTGGCCGGGTTCATCGGCTACCGGCTGCTGCCACAGGCGGCGCTGCCGGAGGTGGACTACCCGACCATCCAGGTGACCACGCTCTACCCCGGCGCCAGCCCGGACGTGATGGCGTCCTCGGTCACCGGGCCGCTGGAGCAGCAGTTCGGGCAGATGCCGGGGCTGGCGCAGATGTGGTCGGTGAGCTCCGGCGGCGCTTCGGTGATCACCCTGCGGTTCGACCTGTCGCTGTCGCTGTCGGTGGCCGAGCAGGAAGTGCAGGCGGCGATCAACGCCGCGGGCAATCTGCTGCCGTCGGACCTGCCGCAGCCGCCGATCTACGCCAAGGTCAACCCGGCCGACGCTCCGGTCATCACCCTGGGGCTGACCTCGGCCACGCTGCCGCTGACCACGCTGTACGACCTGGCCGACACCCGGCTGTCGCAAAAACTGTCGCAGGTGTCCGGGGTCGGCCTGGTGACGCTGTCGGGCGGGCACAAGCCGGCGATCCGCGTCACCGTCAACGGCGCCAAGCTCGCCGCCCTCGGCCTGAGCCTGGACAATCTGCGCACGGCCATCGCCGGGGCGAACGTCAACAGCCCCAAGGGCAGCATCAGCGGCAGCAAGCAGGCGTTCACCATCGACGCCAACGACCAGTTGCAGACGCCGCAGCAGTACCGCGACATGATCGTCGCCTACTCCGGCGGCGCGCCGGTGCGGCTGGGCGACGTCGCGCGCATCGACACCGGGGCGGAAAACGCCTGGCAGGCGGCCACGGTCAACGGCAGGCCGGGCATCGTCATCAACGTGCAGCGCCAACCCGGCGCCAACGTCATTGCCGTGGTCGATGCCATCCACAAACTGCTGCCGAGCCTGCAGGCGCAACTGCCCGCAGCGGCGCAGCTGACGGTGCTGTCGGACCGCACCGTGACCATCCGCGCGGCGATCGCCGACGTGCAGGACGAGCTGCTGCTGGCGGTGCTGCTGGTGGTGGCGGTGATTTTCGTCTTTCTGCGCAGCGCCCGGGCCACCTTCATCCCCGCCACCGCAGTGCCGCTGGCGCTGGTGGGCACGTTCGGCGCGATGTATCTGCTCGGGTTTTCGATCAACACCCTGACGCTGATGGCGCTGACCGTGGCCACCGGCTTCGTCGTCGATGACGCCATCGTCATGATCGAAAACATTTCGCGCTACATCGAGGCCGGCGATCCGCCGCTGCAGGCGGCGCTCAAGGGCGCCGGGCAGATCGGTTTCACCATCATCACGCTGACGTTTTCGCTCATCGCCGTGCTCATTCCGCTGCTGTTCATGGGCGACGTGGTCGGGCGGCTGTTCCGCGAGTTCGCCATCACCCTGGCAGTGGCCATCATCATTTCCGCGGCGGTGTCGCTGACGTTCACGCCCATGCTCTCGGCGCGGCTGCTGCGGCACACGCCGCAGCAGCGGCAGGGACGGCTGTTCCGTCTGACCGGCGCGGCGTTCGATCGGCTGTCGGCGGCCTACACCCGCACGCTGCGCGGGGTGCTGCGCCACGAGACGCTGGCGCTGCTGGTGGCCGTGGCCACGCTGGTGCTGACCGTGGGGCTGTACATCGTCATCCCCAAAGGCTTTTTCCCGGTACAGGACACCGGGCTGATCCAGGGCACGACGGTGGCGCCGCAGGACGTGTCGTATCCGGCGATGCTGCAGCGGCAGCAGGCGCTGGTGCAGGCCCTGCTGCAGGACCCGGCGGTGGCCTCGGTGTCGTCCGTCGTCGGCATCGACGGCGTCAACACCACGATGAACACCGGGCGGCTGCTCATCAACCTCAAGCCGCTGGCCGAGCGCGCGCGGGTGCAGGCGGTGATCGCGCGGCTGGACGCCCGCGCCGCGCGGGTCGAGGGCATCAGCGCCTACCTGCAGCCGGTGCAGGATCTGACCATCAACGACATCGCCAGCCGCTACCCCTACCAGTTCAGCCTGGCCGCCACCAGCGCGGCGCAGCTCGCCAGCGCCAACGCCGCGCTGATGCAGCGGCTGCGCGCGCTGCCGCAACTCGCCGGGGTGACCAGCGATTTGCAGGATCAGGGCCTGCAGGCGTATGTGGACGTCGACCGCAACGCCGCCTCACGACTGGGAGTGACGATGAGCGCGATCGACAGCGCGCTGTACAACGCCTTCGGCCAGCGGCTGGTATCGACCATTTTCACCCAGTCGGCGCAGTACCGCGTGGTGCTCGGCGTGGAGCATCCGGGCGCCGCACCGGCCGGTGCGGCATCCGCCCCGGGTTCGGGCGGCAGCCTGGCGGCGTTCGACGCCATCTACCTCACCGGCAGCAGCGGGCAGATGGTGCCGCTGTCGAGCATCGCACGCATCGTGCCGCGGCCCACGCCGCTGGCCATCGACCACCTCGGGCAGTTCCCCGCGGCGCTGATTTCGTTCCAGCTCGCCCCGGGGGTGTCGCTGGAAAACGCGGTCAACGCCATCGACCAGGCGGCACGGCAGGCGCAGCTGCCCGCGGCGGTGACCATTGCCTTCCAGGGCGCGGCCAGCGCGTTCCGCGCGGCGCTGAGCAACCAGCTCTGGCTGCTGTTGGCCGCAGTGGCGACGATGTACATCGTGCTCGGCGTGCTGTATGAGAGCTATATCCACCCGGTGACCATTCTGTCCACGCTGCCGTCGGCGGGCATCGGCGCGCTGCTGGCGCTGATGGCCACCGGGCACGAGCTCACCGTCATCGCCATCATCGGCATCATCCTGCTCATCGGCATCGTGCAGAAAAACGCGATTCTGCTCGTCGATTTCGCCCTGGAGGCGCAGCGCCGGCAGGGGCTGCCGGCGCAGGAGGCGATGCTGCAGGCAGCGCACCTGCGGCTGCGGCCGATCTTGATGACCACGTTTGCCGCGCTGTTCGGCGCCGTGCCGCTGGCGCTGGGCACGGGGATGGGCGCGGAGCTGCGCCAGCCGCTGGGGATTGCCATCATCGGCGGCCTGCTGTTGTCGCAGCTGCTCACGCTGTTCACCACGCCGGTGATCTATCTGGCGTTCGACCGCCTGGCCGCGGCGGTGGCGGCGCGGCGTGGCCGCGGCCAGCGGGTTTCGCCGCGCGACGCCGCGGCTGCGGCCGGCGGGACGGAGGAGGGCGGACGGTGAACCCGTCGGCGCTGTTCATCCGCCGCCCGGTCGCCACCAGCCTGCTGGCGCTGGCGGTGATGCTCGCCGGGCTGATCGCGTTCCGCCTGCTGCCCGTGGCGCCGCTGCCGCAGGTGGACTTTCCCACCATCACCGTCACGGCGAATATGGCCGGCGCCAGCCCGGAGGTGATGGCCGCCACCGTGGCCACGCCGCTGGAGCGCAGCCTGGGCACGATTGCCGGCATCACGCAGATGACGTCGAGCAGCACGCTGGGCTCCACCCGCGTCATCCTGCAGTTCGATCTGTCCAAGGACATCAACGACGCCGCGCGGCAGGTGCAGGCGGCGATCAACGCCGCCATGCCGCTGCTGCCCAGCGGGCTGACGGGCAATCCGACGTACAAAAAGGTCAACCCGGCCGATGCGCCGATCATGATTCTGTCGCTGACCTCCAGCACCCTGTCGCGCGGGCAGATGTTCGACGCCGGATCGACCATCCTGGCGCAGAAAATCTCGCAGATTCCCGGCATCGGCTCGGTCACGGTGGGGGGCGCGGCACTGCCGGCGGTGCGCGTGGAACTGGACCTGCCGCGGGTCAACGGCATGGGGCTGAGCCTGGAACAGGTGCGTCAGGCCATTGCCACGGCCAACGTCGACACGCCCAAGGGGGCGATCGACAGCGGCGCGCATCGCTGGCAGGTCGGGGCGAACGACCAGATGTCCACGCCGCAGCAGTATCAGCGCATCGTCGTCGGCTACAAAAACGGCGCGCCGATCCGCCTGGACCAGATCGCCACGGTCAGCGAAGGGCTGCAGAACGACCGCAACATGGGACTGGCCAACGGCCAGCCGTCGGTGCAGCTCATCATCTACCGCCAGCCCGGCGCCAACATCATCGACGCCGTCGAGGGGGTGAAGGCGGCGCTGCCGCAGCTCGAAGCGTCGATCCCGGCGGCGATCAAGGTCACGCTCATGTCCGACCGCACCACCACCATCCGCGCTTCGCTCAAGGAGGTGGAAAACACCCTGATTCTGGCCGTGCTGCTGGTCACCGGCGTGGTCTGGCTGTTCTTGCGCGACTGGCGCGCCACCCTCATCCCGGCGCTGGCCGTGCCGCTGTCGCTGGTGGGCACGTTCGCCGCGATGTGGCTGCTCGACTACTCGCTGGACAATCTGTCGCTGATGGCGCTGATCGTCGCCACCGGTTTCGTCGTCGACGACGCCATCGTCGTGCTGGAAAACATCATGCGCCACGTGGAGGCGGGGCTCAGCCCGCTGGAAGCGGCGCTCAAAGGCGCGCGCGAGGTCGGGTTCACCGTGCTGTCGATGAGCATTTCGCTGGTGGCGGTGTTCCTGCCGGTGCTGTTCATGGGCGGCATCGTCGGCCGGCTGTTCCACGAATTCGCCATGACGCTGTCGGTGGCCATCGGCATTTCGCTGCTGGTGTCGCTGTCGGTGACGCCGATGCTGGCGTCGCGCTGGCTGAAGCGCGCACCGCAGCAGGCCGCCGCAGGTGGCGGTTCGCGGCTTGCGCGCGGCTGGAACGCCGTGCACCGCGGTTACGGCCGCAGCCTGCGCTGGGCGCTGCAGCACCCGCTGCTGATGCTGGCGGTGTTTTTTGCCACCATCGGGCTGACGGTGGCGCTGTTCAGAATCGTGCCCAAGGGGTTTTTCCCCACGCAGGACACCGGTCTGCTGGTGGCTTCGGTGCAGGCCGACCAGTCGATTTCGTTTCAGGAAATGAGCAAGAAACTGCAGCAGATCGTGGCCATCGTGCGGCGCAACGAGGGGGTGCAGAACGTGGTGGCGTTCACCGGCGGCGGCACGACCAACAGCGCGTTCATGTTCATGCAGCTCAAACCCATCAGCCAGCGACCGGGGGTGCAGACGCTGATCGTGCAGCTGCGCCGCGCGCTGTCGCGCGTGCCCGGGGCGCAAACCTTCATGTTCCCGGTGCAGGACATCCGCGCCGGCGGCAGGCCGAGCGCAGCGTTGTACGAATACACCTTGCAGGCCAGCGACCTCAACCTGCTGCGCGAATGGGAGCCCAAGGTGCTGGCGGCGTTCAAGCAGATCCCGGGGATGAACGACGTCAACTCCGACCAGCAGGCCAGCGGGCTGCAACTCTCGCTCAAAATCGACCGCGCCGCGGCGGCGCGCTACGGCATTGCCGTGTCGGCCATCGATCAGACGCTCAACGACGCCTTCGGCCAGCGGCTGGTGTCGACCATCTACGCCCCGCTGAACCAGTACCGCGTGGTCATGGAGGCGGCGCAGCCCTACCAGAACGACGCGCAGGCGCTGGGCGACATTTATCTGCTCGCCGCCAACGGCCAGCGCGTGCCGCTGTCGGCGCTGGCGCACGTCGAGCTCACCAACACGCCGCTGGCGGTCAACCACCAGGGGCTGTTCGTCGCCTCGACCATTTCGTTCAACCTGGACAAAGGCGTGTCGCTGGGCACCATCCAGGGGCGGATCGACGAGGCGATGGCCGCCATCGGCCTGCCGTCGGACATCCGCGGCGGCTTTCAGGGCACGGCGCAACTGTTCGCCGATACGCTGAAAAACGAGCCGCTGTTCATCATGGCGGCGATTTTCGCCATCTACATCGTGCTGGGCATGCTGTACGAGAGCACGCTGCACCCGCTGACCATCCTCTCCACCCTGCCGCCCGCCGGGCTGGGCGCGCTGCTGGCGCTGCAGCTCACGCACACCGAGTTTTCCATCATCGCCCTCATCGGCGTGTTCCTGCTCATCGGCATCGTGAAAAAGAACGCCATCCTGATGGTCGATTTCGCCCTGGCCGCCGAGCGCGAGCAGGGCGCCGACCCGCGCGAGGCGATCTACCAGGCGGCCACGCTGCGGCTGCGGCCCATTCTGATGACCACGCTGGCCGCGCTGGGCACGGCGCTGCCGCTGGCGTTCATCACTGGCAACGGCGCCGAGCTGCGCCAGCCGCTGGGCATTTCCATCGCCGGCGGCCTGATCGTCAGCCAGGCGCTCACCCTCTACACCACACCGGTGATCTACCTCGAACTCGACCGCCTGCGCCGCTGGACGCTGCGCCGTTTCGGCCACGGCCGGCGGGCTGCTGCCGTCGATACCCCGGCCTGACCGCCATGAACCCGACCGTCCCGTCCCGCCTGTTGTTCGCCGCGCCGCTGGCGCTGCTGCTGGCCGCCTGCGCCGCCAACCCGCCCGAGCCGGCCGTGACCATCGCCCTGCCCGCAAGCTACGCCCAGGCGCAGGGCGACTGGGCCCCGGCGCAGGCGCTGGCGGCCACACCGCGCGGCGCGTGGTGGAGCGTGTTCGACGACCCGGTGCTGGCCGGCCTGGAAAACCAGGTGGCGCAGCACAACCAGAGCCTGGCCGCGCAGCTCGCCGCCTATGAGCAGGCGCAGGCCGCAGTCGCCCAGGCGCAGGCGGCCTACTATCCCGCAGTCACCGCCGGGGCCGCGGCCAGCCGCGCACGCACGGCGGGCAGCGGCGCCGTAGGCAACAACCTCAGCGTCTCGCTGGGCGCAAGCTGGGAGCCCGATCTGTGGGGCAGGGTGCGGCTGCAGGTGCAGGCCGGGCAGGCCACCGCCGCCGCCAGCGCCGCCACCCTGGCCAACACCCAGCTCAGCCTGCAGGCCACGCTGGCCAGCAGCTATCTGCAACTGCGCACCGTCGACGCGCAGATCCGGCTCGCGCGCGACACCGTGGCGGCCTACGAACGCGCGCTGCAGCTCACCGAAAACCGCTACAAGGCCGGGGTGGACACCGCTGCCGACGTGGCGCAGGCGCGCACCCAGCTGCTGCAGGCGCAGACCAGCCTGACCGATCTGGGCGTGACCCGCGCGCAGCTGCAGAACGCCATCGCCGTGCTCGTCGGCCAGGCGCCGGCAGCGTTCACCCTGCCCGACACCGGGGTGCTGCCCGCCGTGCCGGACATTCCCGCCGGCATCCCGGCGCAGCTGCTGCAACGCCGCCCCGATCTGGCTGCGGCGCAGGCGCAGGTGGCGGCAGCCAACGCGCAGATCGGCGTGGCGCAGACCGCGTGGTTCCCCAACCTCACGCTCTCGGCGCAGGGCGGCAGCCAGGCGGGCCAGCTGGCCGGGCTGTTTTCCGCGCCGTCGCTGTTCTGGTCGCTCGGCCCGCAACTCGCGGCCACGCTGTTCGACGGCGGGCTGCGCCGCGCCCAGGTGGAAAGCAGTAAGGCGGCCTACCGCCAGACCGTGGCCACCTACCGCCAAAGCGTGCTGACGGCGCTGCAGCAGGTGGAAAACAACCTCGCTGCGCAGCGCATCCTGGCGCAGGAGGCGCAGCAGCAGGCGGCGGTGGTGGAGGCTGCCGAGGTGTCGCTGCGGCTGGCGCAGAACCAGTACAAGGCCGGCACCGCGCCCTATCTGAACGTCATCACCGCGCAGACCACCCTGACCAGCGCGCGCAACGCGCAGCTCACCCTGCTCAACCGCCGGTATGCAGCGAGTGTGGCGCTGATCCAGGCGCTGGGAGGTGGATGGGGGGAGGACGACCGCCCGGCGATCGGGCCGCTGCCGGGGGCGTCGGCGGCACGGTAGGCGTCACGCTCCCCCGGGAGCCGGTGCGAAGCACGCTTTGCGGCTCAGGGCATCTGCCCGAACCGCCCGGCGTTGAAGTCCAGCATCGCCTGGCGGATCTGCTGCTCGGTGTTCATCACAAACGGCCCGTAGCCGACCACCGGCTCGTCGATCGGCTCCCCCGCCAGCAGCAGCAGCTTGGTGTCGGCCAATGCCTGCAGCCTCACCTCGCTGCCTTCTGCCGACAGTGTGGCGACCTGCGCCGCGCCGACTTCCTCCCCGCCGCCCAGCCGCACCGCACCGCTGAGCACCACCACCAAGGTGTTCCAGCCATCGGGCTGCGACAGGTCGACCGATGCGCCTGCGGTCAGCCGCACGTCCCACACATTCATCGGCGTGTGTGTCGAGGCCGGCCCGCGCGTGCCAGCGAACTCCCCGGCGATCACCCGCACCTGCCCGCCGCCACTCGGCAGCGCGACTTCGGGAATCTGCCCGCGGCTGATCGCCTGATAGCGCGGCGGGGTCATTTTGTCGGCGGCCGGCAGGTTCACCCAGAGCTGCGCCACCTCGAACGGCCCGCCGCGGCGCGAAAACGCCGGGGTGTGAAATTCCTCGTGCAGCAGCCCGGCGCCCGCAGTCATCCACTGCACCTCGCCGGGGCCGATCACCCCACCGCCACCGGCGGAATCGCGGTGCTCGACCTCGCCGGAATAGACGATGGTCACGGTCTCGAAACCCCGGTGCGGGTGCGCACCGACGCCGCGCCGCCCTTGCTCGATCGGCGCGAAGTCATACGGCGGGGCGTAGTCCAGCAACAAAAACGGGCTGCGCTGCGCCACCTCGGCGCCGCTGTAGCCGAACAAACTGTGCACCGGAAAGCCGTCGCCGACCCAATGCCGGTCGGGCGCGTGGCGCAGGCTGAGCAGGGTTTTGGCAGACATGGCGTTCCTCCGTTGCGAAAGCGCCGCCGGTGCGGCAGCGATGCCCGCAATAATGTGTCTGCAACGATGCAAACAAAAGACGGCGAAAATGCGTTGCATCGTTGCATTTCCAGAACGATGGACCATGAACGATCTCAACGACCTCGCCGCATTCGCCGCGGTGGCCGAACACGGCGGCTACGCCGCGGCCGAGCGCGCGCTGGGCGCCCCGCGCTCGCGGCTGAGCCGGCGCGTGGCCGCGCTGGAGCGCCAGCTCGGCGTGCGGCTGATCCACCGCACCAGCCGCCGCTTCGCCCTCACCGAGACTGGGCAGGCCGTGCTGCGCCACGCCCAGGCCATGCTCGCCGAAGCGCAGGCCGCGCACGCCGTCGCCGCACCGCAGCAACAGCCGCGCGGCACCGTGCGGCTGAGCTGCCCGCCGGCGCTGCTGCACCACGCGGTCGATGCGATGATCGCCCGGCTGCTCAACGCCTGGCCGGAGCTGACGCTGCACATCGAGGCGACCAACCGCAACGTCGATGTGTGGCAGGACGGCGTCGACCTCGCGCTGCGCGTCCGCGCGGCAGACGCGCCGCTGCCCGCCGAGGAGGTCGTGCGTACCCTGGCGATCAGCCCACATGTGCTGGTCGCCGCCCCCGCCTTGCTCGCCAACGCCGCGCCGCCGGCCCGCCCGGCCGATCTGCAGCGCCTGCCCAGCCTGGGGCTGGGCAACTCGCGCGAGGAATCGGCGTGGACGCTGCACGGCCCGAGCGATGCGGTCGAGCGCGTGCCGCATCGCCCGCGCCTCATCGTTGACGACATGGACGCGCTGCTCCGCGCCGCGCTCGCCGGCGTGGGCGTCGCCGCCGTGCCGCTGCTGGCCGCGCACGAACTGCTGCAGACGGGCGCGCTGCAGCGCGTGCTGCCCGACTGGGCGCCACCGGCCGGGCGCATCCAGGCCGCGCTGCCCAGCCGCCAAGCGCTGCGCCCCGCGGCGCGCCTCGTGCTCGACACGCTTGCCCGCGACTTTGCCGAACTCGCCGCGCAAGGCAAGTGCCTGCGGGCGTGATCAGGGCGCGCGGCGCCTTCGTGTTATCCCGCTGCCCGCACCCGGGCCGTTGGCGCGACCATCAGACCGTCAGATTCGCTCTCCTCCGTCCCCAGCGGCCGGATGCGTCTCCCGCTTAACCCACCGCCTTCCTGCCATGAACCCCGCGACCTTCCAACTCATCAACTACGCCCGCTACCACCGCGACCCGCGCAACATCGCCACCCACTTCGTCGGCATTCCGCTGATCGTGTTCGGCGTTGCGGTGCTGCTCGGGCGTCTGCCCCTGGGTGCGACCCCGCTGACCGCCGCGTGGCTGCTCTGGGCGCTGGTGGCGGTGTGGTACCTGCGGGTGCGCTGCCCTGCCGTGACCCTGCCGACCCTGGGGGCGCTTGCGGCGATCATTGCCATCGCCCAGCCGCTGGCGGCGCTCAACACCGGCCCGTGGCTGGCCTGGGGGCTGGGCAGCTTTGTCGTCGGCTGGGTGCTGCAGACCATCGGCCACGTATGGGAGGGTCGCAAGCCCGCGTTTTTCGACGACCTGCGCGGTCTGCTCGTCGGCCCGATGTTCGTCGTCGCCGAAGCCCTGTTCGCCGCCGGCCTGCTGCGCCCGCTGTATGAGGCCATCACCACAGCCGCCGGCCCGGTGCGCCGGCGAACGTTGCACACTGTGTCGCGCGGGTGAAACCGTAACGTGAAAGCCTAGATCGGA